>JAYWCH010000056.1:0-12031 GCA_043780755.1 Hymenobacter sp. | reverse complement strand
TTTAGATTTCCTGATAGAAACTTTATTCCGGGGAGTAACCGGGAGTCAAGCGGACGTTAGTTGCCGGAAAGAGTGGTCTGGGTGCCGGCGGCTTTACGGGGCGGGCGCACGCTGTAGGGCACCATTTCCTTGCTGGTGCGGATGTGGACCGGCATGCCGGGGCTGGCGTAAACCAGGTCGACATCGGCCCGGGAAGTGGTGACGGGCGCACCGTAGGCGCCGGCAACTTCGGGGGCGTTGGTGGCCGCAACGGCAGTTTGCGAGTCGTCGAGGGCGGGCCAGCCGTCGTTCAGGCGGGGCGCGACGGGCGTGGTTTTGAGGGCGACGCGGCGGGCTTTTTTGGCGGCGCGGCGGCTGGTGCGGGCCGTGGCTTTGGCCGATTTAACCGTTGGCTTGGTGGAGGTAGCGGCGGGCGTCGTCTGGGCGCTGGCTTCGGCTATCAGCAACAACGAGAGGGCGAAAGTAAACAGAGTGCGGAGCATAGCTGAAAAGAGGAAAAAGGTGAGGGGTAGCAGCCCAAAAACGAAAACCGTGCCGATTCCCAAAATGGCTTTTCAAACGATTCCTAAAAGCCCGGCCAACCCACTTTTAAGGGGATTTGCCGGGCTTTTAGGAATCGAACGGAAGGCGGGCGCGCTTATTTGGGGGCGAGCGTGGTGCTCTTTTTGGCGCGGGTGCGCTCGCTGGGCGCCGGGCCGTTGTAGGATTCGACTTTGCCGCTCTGCACGTCGATGGGCATGCCGGGGGCGGCATAGGAGCCCTGGCCTTTGCCATCGGCTCCTTCCGTCGAGCCGGTGACGCCGTTGCCGCCGGAGGCGCCCACGGCGGGGCTGGCCGGCGCGGGAGCCGGCGCTGGGGTGGTGTTTGTGGCCGCGCCCAGGCGCTTTACGGTGGTCTTACGAATGGTCGTGCGCCGGGCTTTTTTTACGGGACGATGGGTCGTGGTTGTGGTGCGGGTCGTCGTCTTTGGGGATGCGGTGGGGCCGGGGGCGGGCGCCGTCTGGGCCGTGGCCCCGGCGCCGAGGGCCAGGATGAGCAGGAGAGAAAACAGGATGCGAAACATGAGCGGAGAAGGGATAAAGAGGGGAAAGAATGTGGGGGGATTGGTTAGCGTCCGATGGCCGGATCGTTAAACCTACCCCATTTAATGCGGGCGTACGCCAAACTGCCCGTTAGGGTCGGCCAGGGGCCGTAACTTCGCGGCCTATGATGCAGGAATCCATTGCCCGCCTCGCGGCGGAGATCAGCGCGGCCGACCTGAGCAGCGCCGCCCACCTCGATGCGTTTCGCATCAGCTACCTCGGTCGCAAAGGCCGGCTGGCCGACTTATTCGACCAGCTCAAAACCGTGCCCGTCGACGAGAAGCGCGCCGTGGGCCAGCAGCTCAACGCCCTCAAACAAACGGCCCAGGCCCGCTTCGACGACGCCCAGCAGGCCGCCGAAGCCGCCGCAGACAACACCCCCGCCAACCCGAATTTCGACTACACGCTGCCCCCCGTGCCCCACGCCCTCGGCACCCGGCACCCGCTGAGCCTGGTGCGCGAGGAGATGCTGCGGGTCTTCGCCCGCATCGGCTTTGCCGTGGCTGAAGGACCGGAGATTGAGGACGACTGGCACAACTTCACCGCCCTCAACTTCCCCGAGAACCACCCGGCCCGCGATATGCAGGACACGTTTTTCGTGGCGCCCGCCCCGCGGCCGGCCGCGCCCGGCGCCGAGGAAACCGCCGCGTCCGCCCAGCCGCACCTGCTGCGCACCCACACCAGCAACGTGCAAGTGCGGGTGATGGAAACCCAGCGCCCGCCCATCCGCTGCGTGGTGCCGGGGCGGGTATTCCGCAACGAGGCGATCTCGGCGCGGGCCCACATGATGTTTCACCAGATTGAAGGCCTTTTTGTGGACGAAGGCGTGAGCTTTGCCGACCTCAAGCAAACGGTTTACTACTTCGTGCAGGAGCTGTTTGGGGCCGATATCAATATCCGCTTCCGCCCCAGCTTCTTTCCGTTCACCGAGCCGAGCGCCGAAATCGACATTACCTGCCTGATCTGCAAAGGGGCGGGCTGCAATATCTGCAAGTACTCGGGCTGGGTGGAAATCGGCGGCTGCGGCATGGTCGATCCCGCCGTGCTCGACAACTGCGGCATCGATTCAGAAAAATTCTCGGGCTACGCCTGGGGCATGGGCATCGAGCGCATCGCGATGCTGAAGTATCAGATTAAAGATCTACGGCTGTTTACGGAGAATGATATGCGGTTTTTGCGGCAGTTCGAAGCCCTGTAAACGGGCGGGCCGCCGGGACTGGCGTAATTTTACAGGGCCGCTTCAACATCCGGCTCAATAATTACTTTGAAGCTGTCCGGAAAGTCATTTTTTAGCGTGTTTATCATCCTGAGCCTGAGAAGGACCTTATCACGGCTGAGCGGTCGTTCGTGGGGCGTGATAAGGTCCTTCGCAGGCTCAGGGTGACAAATAAGGATGACAGTCGTTTTGACTTTCCAAACAGCTTCTTTATCTGGACTATTAGGTCGGCTCCGCAGTCCGCTTCATCCGCCCGCAATCCGACCAAACTGTGATTTATGAAAGTTAGAAATCAAACCACCAATAAAGTCAACGTCATTACGCTGGGCTGCTCGAAGAACATCGTGGACTCCGAAGTGCTGATGGGCCAGCTTCAGGCCAACGATTTCGACGTGACTCACGAGGCCGAAACGGCCGACGCCAACATCGTTATCATCAACACCTGCGGCTTTATTGACAATGCCAAGCAGGAAAGCATCGACACCATTCTGCGCTACGCGGACGAAAAAGAGGCCGGCCGGCTCGATAAGCTCTACGTCACGGGCTGCCTCTCGCAGCGCTATAAGGACGAGCTGGAAGTGGAAATTCCGCAGGTCGATGCCTATTTCGGCACCCTGGAACTGCCCCAACTCCTCAAAACCCTCAACGCCGACTACAAGCACGAGCTCATCGGCGAGCGCCTGCTGACTACGCCCAAGCACTACGCCTACTTCAAGATTGCTGAAGGCTGCAACCGCCCCTGCTCCTTCTGCGCCATCCCGCTCATGCGCGGGCAGCACGTTGACCGGCCCATCGAAGACCTGGTGAAAGAGGCCAAGCGCCTGGCCGGCATGGGCACCAAGGAGCTGATTCTCATCGCTCAGGACCTGACTTATTACGGGCTGCAAGCCTACGGCGAGCGCAAGCTGGCCGATTTACTCCGCAACCTTTCCGACGTGGCCGGCATCGACTGGATCCGGTTGCAGTACGCCTACCCGTCGCAGTTTCCCCTCGATGCGCTGGAAGTGATGGCCGAGCGCGAGAATATCTGCAAATACCTCGATATGCCTTTGCAGCACGGCTCCGATGCCATGCTCAAATCCATGCGCCGGGGCATCACCAAGCGCCGCACCATTGAGCTGGTGGACACTATCCGCCAGCGGGTACCGGGCATTGCGCTGCGCACCACACTCATCGCCGGGCACCCGGGCGAAACGGAGCAGGATTTCCGCGAGCTCTACGATTTCGTGGAGCAGACGCGCTTCGAGCGCCTGGGCATCTTCACGTACTCGCACGAGGAAAACACCCATTCGCACACCCTCCCCGACGACGTGCCCGCCGCCCTGAAGCAGGAACGGGCCGACGCCATCATGGAATTGCAGCAGGGCATTTCCATGGAGCTGAACGAAGCCCGCGTGGGCCAGACCTACAAAGTGCTGTTCGACCGCAAGGAAAGCGGCCATTTCGTGGGCCGCACCGAGTTCGACTCCCCGGAGGTGGACAACGAAGTGCTGGTGCCGGTGGAAAAGGATACGTTCGTGCGGCTGGGCGATTTCGCCCAGGTTAAGATTACGTCGGCGACGGACTTCGATTTGTACGGCCGCCTGGTTTAAGCGCCGTCGTTTAACGAACGGTCCCCTTCGGCCCCCGCGCGGGGGCCGAAGGGGACCGTTCGTTTTAGGCACCGGCCGTTGGGACGCCTTCCAATCAGCGCCAACTATCGGGTAATCTGCCCCAGGACCGGAGCATTGCGCACCGGAAAGAGCTGATCCGAAGGGTTTTGCCGCTCATTTCCGAAAAAAAATGAATTTTTTTCGCTTTTTTTCGGGCTCTTCCCGACGCGATCACGCGACGACGAACGGCTTCCGGGCCAAAAATAATTTCCGATCCGCCAGCTGCGCCCGGCGGCAGCGCGGGAAAGAAGCACGGACCGGTAAATATTAAAGCATTGTTTATCTGTTGCTTATCTCACATATCAGGATTAAATAGCCGACGCTGCACCCAGAAAAAAGGGACTTTGAGTGATCTGGAGGGGTCGGAAAAATATTTTAGAATACGACAAACAATTTGCCGGATAAGTATTCATATTTAAAGTTATTTTATTTTATAAATATTTTTATAAACCCGATTCAAATCAGCACGTATAGAAGTGCATATATTTGAAATAATAAATATTCATCCCTAGTCTTTAGAGGCTCTTTAAGGCTCAATGGGACACCCCTGCAGCAATAATAAGTAGATTATTTTATTCTTTTTTTGCACTGCTTTAAATAGCATTAAACCTGTTTTATGCGTAATATTTTGTCGGTTCTTGTCGCCAGTATTCCGTTTTTCATCCTGCCGGGTGGACAGGTAGCAGCCCGTCGGACAAATCTTCTAACGAGGGCCGGGGATTGGGTTGGGATCCGGGGCGCGGGGCGCCCACGATCCCGGGCCGGCCGAATAATGCGACTCGTTGGGATGTCCCTGGGATCATTGCGACGAAGCTGGTCCGGCAACGGGGAACCAACGAGCGAAACCGCCGGCTGGCTTCCGACCCGGGGCTGATCCCCGGCCGGGGAGGGATCCGATTTTACGGATCTGGTCTGATGCCGCTCCCAACCGTCCCGCCGCAACCGGGCCTCGTTGAATACTTTCCAATAAACTGGTTCTGAAAATACTGCGGGCTGAAAAAGCCTCGCTGAGCGCTTGCCCTGCGCAACCCCGACCGCTTTATCCCGACCGCCACGGCCGGAATTGTGATCGGAGTTCGTTGCGGAAAAAATCCCCCATTCGCCCACTAACACTCACCTGCCGCACCCTGCTTCTAACCCTTACCATTCAATCGCATGAGTCTCGAAACAACCTTGGTTATCGAACAGAACCGGCGCCAGACTGCTGAAGCCGAAGTACTGCGCCTGAAACGAGCCCAGCAAGTATGGCTGGACCAACTGAGTCACGCGATCCGGCTGCCTTTGTACAGCCAGCTGGGCCTGACAAGCTTATTTGAGCAGGAACCCTGCTCGGGCCGCCAGCACGAGTACGTGCGACTGATGCAGAACAACACCGAAAATCTCCTGCTCGCCCTCAACGACCTCGTTGGGTTGGGCCGGCAGGTAGCGGCCCCGGGCAGTCCGGCGATCAGTCCGGGCAGCTTGCCCGGGTTAAACCCGAGGTAAAGGCCCGCTGAGGGGCGTGCGGGAAAGGCATCCGCCGGGGCTGACCAGGGATTTGATCAATCCTCCGACGCAACCGGCGCGAATCCATTCCAGTCACCGGCCCGAGTGCGGCCCGGGTCCGGCCGAGCCGCCCGTTTTAAATCCGGATAAATTTTTTATTGACTGATAATCAGCGCTAAACAAAGCGACTTGCTCGCTCTGTGGCGATGACGTGCGCAGAAAGTCCCGCCCGAAGCTTCGCCCCGCCCAATCAACTGCCCGGCCCGACCGCTGAAGCCAGCCCGCCGAAGACAGTCCCCACCCCAATGCAGCGCACCACTGGCATTTTCCGAAAGCCGCTGACCCGTTGACACTTCCTCACCCTCCGTCTATTAAACATCTTAGCATGACTACTTTTTTCCAAAACCGTTCGGATTCTTCCCGCCAATTCTTTCAGACCCAGCTTACATTACTGTACCAAAAGCCTGTTCTGTTGCTGTTATTGAGCTTGCTGTTGGGGCTGGCGCCGGGCGCCCAGGCGCAGCGGCGGGCCGGGCTTCCCTTTTTTCAGGCCGATACCCAGGCTGCGGCACGGGCCGCCGGCTCGCCCCTGGCCGCAGCGTTGTTGCGCGCCGAGGCGCTGACGGTGGACGTCGAGGCGCTGGGGACGGCGCTGGCGCTGGCCCCCGCCGGCCCGACCAGCGGGGCGGCGTTCGTGCTGGCCCTGCCCCTGCCCAACGGGCTGACCGGGCGCTTTGCCCTGCACGAAACGTCCGTCATGGCCCCCGCGCTGGCGGCCCGGTTTCCGACCATCAGGACGTACGCCGGCAGCGGGCTAGATGATTCCCGGGCCTCGGTCCGCCTCGACCTGACGCCCCAGGGCTTTCACGCCCAGGTGCTGACCAGCGGGGGCAACAGCTTTTACATCGACCCCGTGAGCCCGTCCGATAGCCGCCACTACCTGGGCTACTATCAGCGCGACATGAACCGGGCGGCAGCCGGCGCGGACCGGTACTGCGACTTCCGTCCCACGGCGGCCGATGAGCAGGCCACCACCGCCCGGCGGGCGGCCCCGGCGGCCCGGTCCCTGACCAGCGGCAGCCTGCTGCGCACCTACCGCCTGGCCCTAGCCTGCACCCCCGAATACGCCCTGACCAAGGGCAATACCGTGACCGGCGTGCTGGCGGCCGAGGTCACCACCATCAACCGCGTGGTGGGCGTGTATGAGCGGGAGCTGGCCGTGACCCTGGTGCTGGTGGCCAATAACGACCAGCTGATTTTCCTCAGCGGCACCGGGACGCAGCCCGCACCGGCCTACACCAATAGCAGTGGCACGGCCATGCTGAGTCAGAACCAGGCCAATGTGGACCGCCTCATTGGGTCGGCTAATTACGATATTGGTCACGTGGTGAGCACCGGCGGCGGCGGCATTGCCTATCTGGGCGTGGTGGGAAGCTTATATCTGAAAGCCGGTGGCGTGACCGGCTCCCCGAATCCGGTGGGCGACGCGTTCGATATCGACTACGTGGCGCACGAAATGGGTCACCAATTTGCCGGCACTCACTCTTTCAACGGCAACGCGGGCGCCTGCACCGGCACCAACCGCAACGCCTCCACGGCCTGGGAGCCGGGCTCGGGTTCCACCATCATGGCCTACGCGGGTATCTGCGGGACGGCGAATAATTTACAGGCGCATTCCGACCCGACCTTTCACACCGGCAGCTACGAGCAGATGCGCGCCTTCATCGCCAGCACTACCTGCGGCACCAGCCAGGGAACGGATAACACGGCGCCCGTCGTCACGGTGCCGGCCGGCGGGCGGACGCTGCCCATTGGCACTCCCTTTCAGCTCACGGCTTCGGCTACCGACGCGGAGAACGACCCCCTGACGTATTCGTGGGAGGAGCTCGATCTTGGGGCAGCCGGCACCCCGACTTCGGCCCAGCTCATCAATCAGAATGAGCCTTTGTTTCGCTCCTTCAACCCCACCACGACGGGCACCCGGTACTTTCCCCGACTCAGCGAGCTGATCGCGAACACGACCCTGATCGGCGAGCAGCTGCCCACGATGACGCGCACCCTCAGCTTCCGCTGCACGGCCCGCGACGAGCACAGCGGCGCGGCCGGCGTGGTGGGCGGGGTAAGCTTCAGCGCGCCCGTGAGCCTGAGCGTGACCAGCCTGGCCGGGCCCTTCGTGGTGACGGCCCCCACTACGCCCGTGAGCTGGACGGGCGGCGCGGCCCAGCTCATTACCTGGAACGTGGCCAACACCGCCGCCGCCCCCGTCAACTGCGCCCGGGTCAACCTGCGCCTGAGCCTCGACGGCGGGCTGACTTACCCCACCGCGCTGGCCCTGGACCAACCCAACAACGGCACGGCCGTGGTCCTGCTCCCGAGTCCGGCCACGACGCAGACCCAGGCCCGGGTGCTGGTGGAAGCGGCCGATAATTACTTTTTCGCCATCTCCAGCGTCAATTTTACCATCACCCCGCCGGCCGTCGGCCCGACCATCTCCGGCTTTACGCCCGGGGGCGGAATGCCGGGGACCGTCGTCACGGTGTTCGGCTCGAATTTTACCGCCGCCACGGCCGTGCTGTTCAACGGACTGCCGGCGGTGGGCTTCACGGTGAGCTCGGCCACCCAGCTTACGGTTACGGTGCCGGCGGGCGTCACGACCGGGCCGATCACGATTGCAACGGCAACCGGCCCGACGAGCTCGGACCACGCGTTCAGCGTGGGGCCGGCGGCGGTGGTGAGCAGCTTCCTGCCCCTGGCCGGCCCCGTGGGCGCGCGGGTGGTGCTTACGGGGACGGCCTTCACCGGCGCGACCCAGGTGAGCTTTAATGGCACCGTGGCACCCGGGTTCGTCGTGAACTCGCCCACGCAGCTGACGGTGACCGTCCCGAACGGGACCCTGACCGGGCTCATTGCCGTGACTACGGCCATCAGCACGGTCTTTTCTGCGAAAAGCTTCGGGGTGATTCCGCCGCCCGTCATTACCTCGTTCGCACCGACGCTGAGCTCCCCCGGCACGGTGGTGGTGCTCACGGGCACGGCCTTCACCGATGCCACGCAGATCGTTTTTAACGGCGCCAACGCCCCGGACTTCACCGTGAATTCGAGCACCCAGGTGTCCGTGAGCGTCCCGGCCAACGCCACGAGCGGACCGATCACGGTGCTGACGCCGGGCGGAACCGGCAACTCCCTGACCAGCTTCTTCATCCTGGCCCCCAATAACCAGTGCGCCCAGGCCCTGCCACTGGCCTGCGGCCAAATCCTGACCGGCTCGACGGTGGGGGCCTCGACCGGCGGCGACCGCCCCCCGACCTGCACCGAAACGGTGGACGCGGGCGGCCTGTTCTACACCCTGGTGGGTTCGGGAACTGCCATGACCGTTTCCACCTGCAATGCCGGGACGACCTTCGACACCAAGCTTTTTGTGTATTCGGGCAGCTGCGGGGCTTACACCTGCGTGGGCGGCAACGACGACGACCCGAACTGCTCCACCATCGGCAATCCCTACGCCTCGACCCTGACCTTTGCTTCAGTAGCGGGGGTGATTTACCACGTCTTCGTGAGCGGCTACCAGGGCAGCGCCGGCACGTTCGTCCTCAGCGCCAGCAGCACGACGCCCGGCGATCTGGTCATTGGCGCGGGCAGCCTGATCAGCCCCATGCTGGTGCTCGCTGGCACCTACCGCACGCTGACCATCACGGCCAACGGCGTGGGCCAGCTGGTGGGCGACGTGGAGGTTAACACGGCCGTGACCATTCAGTCCGGCGGCGTGCTTCTTACCAACGCCCAATCCCTGACCGGGAGCGCCAGCTTTACGCTCGCCGCCGGGGCCGGGCTCATCATCGGCCATCCGCTGGGGCTGAGTCTGAGCGGGCCGGGCGCCGTGCAAACCACCGGCCCGCGCACGTTCTCGCCCGAGGCCAGCTACAGTTACGGCGCGGCGGGCGCCCAGGTCACCGGGGCGGGCCTGCCCGGCCTGGTGCGCAACCTGACCACGCTCGGCGCCGGCGCCCTGACGCTGAGTGCGCCCGTGGCCATCGCGCAGGTGTTGCAGGTGGCGGGCACCGGCGATCTGCTGCTCAATGGCCAGGCGCTCACCCTGCTTTCCTCGGCGGCGGGCACGGCCCTGGTCGTGAACAGCAGCACCGGCCTGGTGCGCGGCGCCACCAGCACCGTGCAGCGCTACCTCGACCCGAGCCAGAACCCCGGGCCGGGGTACCGCCACTACAGTGCCCCCGTGAGCGGGGCCACGGTGGCCAGCCTGAGCACCGCCGGCTTTATTCCCGAAGTCAGTCAGGCCCAAACCTACAATACCTCGGCCACACCGGGCACCACCAGCCCTTTTCCCACGGTTTTCGGCTACGACCAAAGCCGGGTCACGGCCCTGACCACGAATTTATCATCCCTTGATCAGGGCTTCGTGGTGCCCGCCGGCCTGAGTGCGCCGCTGCGGGTGGGGCAAGGCTACGTGGTAAATCTCGATGCCGCCCAGCTCGTGGCCTTCACCGGCGAGCTCACCAGCGGCGATCAGACCCAGACCCTGACCCGCACCGACGGCCCCCAACCGGGCAGCAGCGACGCGGGCTGGCAGCTGGTGGGCAACCCCTACCCAGCCCCGCTGGATTTTGGGCTGCTCACCGCCGCCGACCGTCCCAATCTGGACGCGGCCATGTACGTCTTCGAAAGCAGCGGGCCGTACGCGGGCGCCTACCGCACCTACGTCAATGGCGTGGGCGCCAGCTCGCTCATTGGCAGCAGCCAGGGCTTTTTTGTGCGGGTGAGCAGCGGGCAGACCAGTGGCGCCCTCACCTTCCGCAACCGTCAGCGGCTGACGGGCTACGCCGACCAGGTGCCCGTGCGCCGCGCCGCCGCCGATACCCGCCCGCTGGTACAGCTGGCCCTGCGCAGCCCCAAAGGCGCCACCGATACCTTCTACGCCTACGCCGAAACCGGGGCGACTGCGGATTTCAACCCGCAGCTCGAAGCCCAGAAAATGCCCAATTCCACGGGCCTGAACCTGGCCAGCCAGCGCGGCCCCGGCCAGCCCCTGACCATCGACGCCCGCCCGGCCTTCACCCTCGGCACGGTGGTGGCGCTCGCCATAGCCGTGCCCGGCGCCGGAACCTACACCCTGACCGCGCCCGTCGCCCAGAACCTGCCCGCCGGCCTCGCCCTATACCTGCACGATGCGGGCACCGACCAGACCGGGCCCCTGGGCCCGGCGCCGGGCTACACCTTCAGCGTGTCGGCTGCTCAGGCCAGCGCCGGGCTGGCCGGACGCTTCAGCCTGCGCTTTGGTCCCGGGGCGCTGCTGGCCAGCAGCCCGGCGCTGGTTGCCAGCAGCCCGGCGCTGGTTGCGGGCGCAGTCACGATTTTCCCCAACCCGGCTCACGCCCGCTTCACCGTGCTGGTGCCGGACGGAACGGGACGGCTGCCGGCCGAGCTGCTCAACTCCCTGGGCCAGGTCGTGCGGCGACTGACCGCCCCCGGCCCACGGCTGGTGGTGGAAACCGACGGCCTGGCCCCGGGCGTGTACACCCTGTGCCTGCGCGGCGGGTCGGCCGTCGTCACCCGGCGCGTGGTGCTGGAGTAGCAGCGGGCCGGTTTTGGCGGCTATTTTCCGGAGAAGGCAGCCAGTTGGCTGCCTTCTCTGTTAATGCCCGACCTTTGCGGCCAGAAGGTTTGGCCCGGACGCCCCGGGCCCCAAATCTGTGTTATCCGAAAAATTCGCCCGACTCCGTGGTTCAGACAATTTCTTACGCCGAAACCGGCGCGTTTTCCAGCTTACTGACTGATTACCTGGCGCAAAATTCCGCGTTAGCTCCTTTTTATCACCGCTTTCCAACCGTGGAAAATATCGCGGCGCAGATCACCGAGAAGCAGGCGGCCTACTCGCCCGAGGCGCGGCAGCGGCTGTTGGCAGCCCTGCACGACCAGTACGGCCCGGCGCCCGCGCCGGCCATCGCCGCCAGCCTGCAACTGCTGGGCGAGCCCACCACCTTCACCGTGACGACCGGGCACCAGCTCAACCTGCTCACCGGGCCGCTTTATTTTATCTATAAAATCGTGTCGGCCATTAAGTTGAGCCGGCAGCTGAAGGCGGCTTACCCGCAGCATGATTTCGTGCCGGTGTACTGGATGGCGACGGAGGACCATGATTTTGCCGAAATCAATCACTTTTCCCTCTTCGGCAAAACCTACTCCTGGGACGCGGCGGGCACTGGCGGCCCGGTGGGCCGCCTTCCGCTCGATGGCCTCGCCGAGCAGCTCCTGAACCAGCTTCCGCCCGAAGTTCCGGCCGCTTTCCACCAGGCCTACCGCGAATCAAAAACCCTCGCCGAGGCCACCCGCCGGCTGGCCGATGCCCTGTTTGGCGAGTTTGGCCTGATCACCCTCGACGCCGACCGGCCGGCCCTGAAACAGGCCCTGATTCCGCTGCTGGAACGGGAGCTGACCACCCAGGCGTCCAACGCCGCCGTGCAGGCCACCAACGCCCGCCTGAGCGCCGCGGGCTACAAGCCGCAGGTGTATTCGCGGCCCCTGAACCTGTTTTTCCTCACCGACGCCGGTAAGCGCGAGCGTCTGGAACCCGACGCCGACGG
>JAYWCH010000055.1:0-8159 GCA_043780755.1 Hymenobacter sp. | reverse complement strand
TCGGGAGCGCTCACCACGCCGGTCTGGGCATTGATGCGGCGCAGGTAGAGATCCGACTTCTTATTTAGGTTTTCGAGCGTGAGCAGCTGCACCGTGTTGCCAAAAACTGCCGCTCGGAAGCCGATGCCGGTGTACGCATCCACGGCCGGCGCCACCTGATTTTTGGTAATGATGCTATGCCACGTGGGCTGACCGAATTCGCTGTAGCCAAATACGTGCAGCTCCCGGGCGTGCACCGGCGACTCCCCGCCGCCTTCCTCAAAGTGTTTTTCGGCTACCACTACTAACTGCTTCTCGCTGGTCAGGAGCAGATCGGCCAAATAGAGATCATCCAGACGTTTGACATCCAGGCTGTTGGCCTTGCTTACTTCCGTCAGATACGCGGGTGTGAAGCGAAACTCGGGCGAGAATTTCATGTCGCCGGCACCGCTGAAGTCATACTTCACCACCTTCAGGCTGTAGTATTCGCCGGTTTGATAATCGGCGCACAGCGCGGCCGCGTAGAGGCTGCCGTCGTTGAGAACCGTAAATCGGGCATCCCGAATCGTGACTACTTTGCCCCCGAACGTGCCGCCCACCGGTACGCCCAAGACCTTAATATCCGGGGAGTTGTTGGCCAGGTAGCGGCGCACGGTCAGCTTTTTCATGCCGTCGCTGATAAGCGTCACGTACTGCGTTCCGTCATTAGCCACGTGGACGGCGGGCGAGAAAAAGGCGCCCTGATCCCGAAAATCGTAGGCTTTTTCCTGGAGCTGGCCCAGGTTTTGGTCAAACAGTGTGGCGGCGATGCTCTTCACCTGCTGCTCGCGGGTGAGGTAGCGGAAGGCCAGCAGGCGCGTGCCGTCGGGCGAAATCGAGACGCCGGGCCGCCGGTCGCGGGCCGGGGCCGTCATGACAATCTTGGCCGGACTGCGCTGCCCGCTTTGCAGATTCACGGCCACCACAGCCAGATTCTGGGCGCTCTCGTCCTTGTGGTGAATGACTACCCAGGCCTGCTGCGGGCCGCGCCCGAAAGCCTCCAGTGTCTCGCCGGAAGTCACCGCAATGGCGGTGCTCCACTGTTTTTTGAGGTCGGCATCATAGCGCTCTACCGCGTAGCCGCCCGCGCTCTGGTGGGCCAGCACTACGAAGCCGGTGCCGTCGGCCAGCGGCAGGGTTTTGGCCGGTACGCGCATGTCGTAGCGGTCGGCTCCCTGCTCGGGCAGGTAGCGAAAGGGCGCCGATTTCACCTTTTGCGCCCGGGCCGGGACTGCGCCGCCCGCCAATGCCCAGCCCAGCAAGCCCAACGCTAATGCTCGATTCAACATAAAATCTGATCGTAATGGAAAGATGAAGAGAAGAAAAGCTAATCAAGTTTAGCCGCTCAAAAGTACCGGTTCAGGCGCTGATTCTGTCCCCTGACGCTTTAATTGCTAATCACAAAGGAGCAGGAGCACAAATAAATTAGCTTAACGATAACACTGCGACAGTCACCTTCGTAGAGCGATTCCGTTTACATCGCATCAGGTTGTAGTTTTAGAGTTGAAGCGGATTTGTCGAATTAAATCTACCTGGCCGCTGCCGCCGTTGGCCGTGTTTATTGATCTTTTGAGCGGTTTTTTGAAACTGGAACCAGCTAATACGTATCTTTGGTCTACGATTCGTTACACTATTTATGAAGTCGATTTTCAAATTCTCTCTACTAGCCGCGCTCATTATCAGTGGTAAGCTCGCCAAGCAACTGACTCCGGTTGCTGCGGATCAGTCCAAAACAGTTACCGTCCGTCCTGTGGTCGTGCCTTCGCTCGTTTTAGTCCACCAGGTTACCACCCAATCCACCAGTGCCCCCCGAACAGCGCCAGCGCCGCACACGGGTAGTGGAATACTAAACGAGATATTTTAACGGCTGACGGCCATTTGAAAGCCATTGCTGCCTGTAAGTTAGCTGATTCGGCTCCAGTTCACCGCCGTAGCGGGCAGACTTTCGATGTGATGCCGGATGTTACCGTTATCGGCGCTCAGCAGCTCCGGATCGGCTAAGAGCAGCCCCTGGGCGGCGGCCCGACTTTCGCTCAGGATGCGGCCGTCCTTGGCCAAATCAGCGATGAGCAGATCGAGTACGCCACTTTGCTGCGTGCCCATCAGGTCGCCGGGGCCACGTAGCTTCAGGTCGATGTCAGCGATTTCAAAGCCATTATTAGTCCGCACCATTGTTTCGAGGCGGGTGCGGGCGTCCTTGCTCAGCTTAAAGCCCGACATCAGAATGCAGTAGCTCTGGTCGGCCCCGCGGCCCACGCGCCCGCGCAACTGGTGCAGCTGCGAAAGCCCAAACCGTTCCGACGACTCAATAACCATGACCGAGGCGTTGGGTACGTTCACGCCCACCTCAATCACGGTGGTTGCCACCATAATCTGGGTTTCCTGGTTGATAAAGCGCTGCATTTCGAAGGTCTTTTCCTCCGCCTTCATGCGCCCGTGCACGATGCTGATCTGAAACTCCGGAAACGCCCGCGATACGCTTTCGTAACCATCGGTCAGGTCCTTGTAGTCCATCGTTTCCGATTCCTCAATCAAAGGGTAAACGATATAAACCTGCCGGCCCAGCTTTACCTGAGTCCGGATAAACTCAAACACTTTCAGGCGATTAGCATCGAACCGGTGAACTGTCACAATCGGTTTGCGGCCGGCCGGGAGCTCGTCGATTACGCTCACGTCGAGGTCGCCATACAGCGTCATGGCCAGCGTGCGCGGAATGGGCGTGGCCGTCATCACCAGCACGTGCGGGATGATGTGGGGGTTTTTCTGCCACAGTTTTGAGCGCTGCGCCACCCCGAAGCGGTGCTGCTCATCCATGATGGTCAGGCCCAGGTTGCGGAACTGCACCACGTCTTCGAGCAGGGCGTGGGTGCCCACCAGCATGTGCATGCTGCCGTTACGCAGGGCTTCGTGCAGCACGCGCCGGTCCGCCGTGCGGGTGCTGCCAGTGAGCTTGCCGATGTGAATGCCGAGTGCGTCGGCATAAACTTTCAGGCCGGTGTAATGCTGATCGGCCAGGATTTCGGTCGGGGCCATGATGCAGCTTTGGGCGCCGTTGTCGGCCGCCATCAGCATGGCGATGAAGGCCACGATGGTTTTGCCCGAGCCCACGTCGCCCTGCAACAGCCGGTTCATCTGCTGGCCGGTGCAAAAATCCTTGTAAATATCGTGGATAACGCGCTTTTGAGCCCCGGTCAGATCAAACGAGAGGTGGTTTTTATAAAAATCGACCAGCGTCGGCACCTGATTGAAAATTTGGCCGGCCAGCGTCACTTTCCGTTGGTCGCGCTGGCGCAACAGCTTGAGCTGCACGTAAAACAGCTCCTCAAACTTGAGGCGGAACTGGGCCGCCGCCAGCAGCTCTGGGCTCTGGGGGAAGTGAATCTGCTGCATGGCCTGGGCCTTGCTCATCAGCCCGTACTGCGCAATGAGCGCCGGCGAGAGCGACTCCATAATGTGCGGCTGGGCGAGCCGGAGCAGCTCGGCCATCATGCGCATAATGGCCTTGCTGTCGATGCGGTGGTAGTTTTTGAGCTTCTCCGAGGTGTTGTACACCGGCTGCAAAAAGCTCTGGCCCGGCTTGGCCTCGGTCACTTCCTCCAACTCCGGATGGGCCATCTGCGGCCGGCCGTTGAACATGGTCGGCTTGCCAAAAACGATGTATTCCTGGTTGTTGCGCACGTACTGCTGCACCCATTTCACGCCCTTGAACCAGACCAGCTCCAGTTCGCCGGTGCCGTCACCGACTTTGGCCACCATGCGCTGTTTGGGTCCTTCACCGAGCAATTCTTTGCTCCGCAACAGGCCCTTAACCTGCACGTAGGGCAGGTCATCGTGCAAATCTGCAATAGGATAAACCTGCGTCCGGTCGAGGTAGCGGAACGGGTAGCGCTGGATCAGATCGCCGTAGGTAAACAGGCCGAGCTCTTTTCCCAATATCTGCGCCCGTTGGGTGCTGCCCACTGCGCGCAGGGATTCGAGCCGGATATTGAAAAAGTTACTCATTTGGGAGAAATGAGAAATGAGCAATGCCGCTGCCGGAATGATAAATACGGCCCGGTTGCCCGACCCAATTTCTCATTCTTCAGCCGGCATTCCGCAATCCTAGTTATTTATATTTCAGGGTGTTAATCATGCGCACAATATCCGTCTTCACGTACTCAATCACGGGGGCGAGCGAGTCGTTGGCCGTCGCGGTCTTGAAATATAGCGCACCGCGCAGGAAGTGGTGGGTGCTGTCGGTGGTGTAAAATTGAAACTGGCTCGGCACCTCGCCCGAAAGCTCGAACACCGACGCCCGTAAGCCGCTGGGCGTCTTCAAAATCCGCTCATCAATCGCCGTGGCCTTGATTTCGTGTTTGCCGGTGAGTTTGCGGGCATCTTCCATCATCTTATTGTAGAGGCGGCGGTCGCGCTGCACGTCCATGTACGTGATCTGCACGTTGGCGTGCAGGCGGGGATAGTACACATTGAGCCAGTGCGGCTGCGCAATCGACGAAGAATCCCGCTTGATGACTGCTTCCCGCGAATACTCGAAGGAATACGGGTGGCCGCTCAGCACCTGGTAGCGGTGCGGCGGCAGGTCAATGCGGTTGTAGCCCCGGGGTTTGGGCGTAAAATCCGGCGCCGACGAGCAGCCTGCAATTAAAGCCAGGCTCACCACCAGCCCCGGAAGTTTTTTCAGTATCGACACCACGTAGTTTCTGCTAGGTATAAAAGGCGTTGTGCCGCCCAATCAGCCGCCCGGGCCCCAAAGATAACCGGTGGGCCGGGGCGGGCATAACGCAAGAAGCCCCGGCAGCGCCGGGGCTTCTTCTGAAATAAGTTGATCGACGGCTAAAACGGCAGCTGGTCCAGCTCGGGTTCCTGCTGGAAGCGGGGTTCGGGCTCGGCGCCCGGCTTGCCATTGGCCTCGCCGGTAGCGCCCGAGGGCCGGCCGCCCAGCAGCGAGATCTCATCGGCGATGATTTCGGTGATGTAGCGCGTCTGCTGGTCCTTGTCCTGGTACTGACGGGTGCGCAGCTTGCCTTCGATGTAGACCTGCTGGCCTTTTTTGAGAAACTTATCGGCCAGGTCGGCCAGTGCCCGCCACGCCGAGATGTTGTGCCACTCGGTGCGTTCCACCCGGTTGCCCTGCTTGTCTTTGTAATAATCGTTGGTGGCGAGGGTGAAATGAGCTACGCTCACGCCGCCGTCCAAATGGCGTACTTCGGGATCTTTGCCCAGGTTACCCACCAAAATTACCTTGTTTACTCCGGCCATATTATTGCACGTTAGGAAATTGAATACTGAAAGTGCCACCCGGCCTTTTCTGCCTCAAAGGTAGCAAATTAAGTTAGAACAACAAATTATTTTACTAACGAATAAGAGCAGAATAACTAAAGTGAGTGGGAGAGCTGCGTTAGTGTAGCTGCTGGCAGTAATTGACAATCAGCGTGGGTTTGGGCAGGGCTTCAATCTCGTCCTTGGAGTAGGCGCGCAGGCCCAGATCCCGCAGCGTGACGTCGGGTAGCGGCGCGGTCAGGATGAGTGGGTGAAAGCGTACTTCCAGTTTCTGGTGGCTCAGGATGTGGCGGTAAGTCGCGCTCGGTTTGGCCGCCCGGCGGGTATCGAGCTGGGCACCGAGAGCGTCGAGGTGGCGCATCAGCTCGGTGGGTGCCAGCTCGGTTGTCGGGGTTTCAGCCAGGGCAAAGTCGTAAAGGCCCTGCCAGATGTCTTTTCCCCGGCGCTCGCGCAGGTAGGTCTGGCCCTCGTAGCGCAGCACGAAATAGTGGAAATAGCGCGTTCGGGCCGCTTTAGCCTTGCTCTTGACCGGCAACAAAGCCACCTGCCCGTGTTGAAACGCCCAGCACTGCTGCTGCAAGGGGCAAAATAAACAGTCGGGCTTGGCGGGCGTGCACTGAATGGCCCCAAACTCCATAATGGCCTGGTTGAAATCGGCCGGCGCGGCGGCCGGAATGTGCCGATCGGCCAGGGCCTGAAACTCCTTGCGCGAGCTGGGCACGGCAATATCCGAGTGCAGGCCGAAGAGCCGGGCCAGCACCCGGTACACGTTGCCGTCGAGGACGGCCACGGCTTCATCGAACGCAAACGAGGCGATGGCGGCGGCCGTGTAGGGCCCCACGCCGCGCAGTTGCAGCAGGCCCGCGTAAGTGCCGGGAAATTGGCCGCCGTGATCGCTAACTACTTGCTGAGCAGTGTGATGCATGTTTCGGGCCCGGGAATAATAGCCCAGGCCCTGCCAGTAGCGTAGCACTTCGGCTTCGGGCGCGGCGGCCAGCTCCTGCACCGTGGGGTAGGCCGCTAGAAACGTTTCGTAGTAGGGGAGGCCCTGCGCCACGCGGGTTTGCTGGAGGATGACTTCGGAGAGCCAGATGGCGTACGGGTCGCGGGTGTGGCGCCAGGGCAGGTCGCGACGGTGGCGCGGGTACCAGGCCAGCAGCGCCGTGGCCAGAAAGGAAGGTTGAGGAGTTGAGATCGTCAAAATTTTGAGAACGAAGAATTTGTGCTTAGCCCTTGTTTCGGGGAGCCGGTTGGTAAAACGGAAAAAGGGGACTACCTTTGTGGCCCGAATTCAGGGGCGAACCGCCTACCGGGCAAGGGCTTACGCTGGAATTCGGGAGTGTCTGCCTAAAATAGTAATTTTTTTAACCACCTAAGTACCATACCAACGTGACTAAAGCTGAGGTAATCGCCGAAATCTCCACAAAGACCGGCATCGAGAAAGCTGATGTATTGATGACTGTTGAAGCTTTCTTCAAAGTCGTGAAAGATTCAATGACTGAGGGCAATAACATTTACGTGCGCGGCTTCGGCTCGTTCGTAAACAAGAAGCGCGCCCGCAAAGTAGCCCGTAACATCTCGAAAAATACGTCCCTCATCATCGAGGAGCACTATATCCCGAGCTTCAAGCCGTCGAAAACCTTCGTGGCAAAAATCAAAAACAGCAAGAAGGTGAAGGCAATGGCCGCCAAAGCCTAAGTATTTTGGCCGCCCACGCCGGAATATCCGGCCGAAACCGGCCGAATACTGTTTGTCAGTAAATGAATTGCCGGCCGCGCCACCGGTGTCTTTTCCGCGAGGTAAAGCCCGGCGGCCGGCTTTTTTCAGCCCATGGCCACTCCCCGTCCCGCTATCCACCAACTGATTCTCCTTACCGCCGCTGCCGCCCTGGTGGGGGGCTTGCTGGTGTTGCCCAAGGGCATCATGAAACCCAAGTCCAGCAAGTCGGGGCTGAACAAGGGCGCCGTGAAAACGGCGAACCGGGACGGTGCGCCCGCGGCCACTAACGCCAGCGCCAAAGCGGCCGATGGAGCGACGGCGCCGGCCGCTGGCATGGGCAGCAAGGATGCCAACGGGGCGCCGCACACCACCGCCACCGCCACCCAGCGGCAGGAGTTGAACCGGCTGCTGACCGAGTACAAGGCCGCCCCCAACGAGGAGGCCCGGCTCGGCGTAGCCACCAACCTGGCCCGGCGTTACGACACCGTGCAGCGCTACGACAGCGCCGGTTACTACCTCGAGCAGATCGCTGAGGTGCACCCCAGCGCCCAGGCCTGGCAGCGAGCGGCCGATTCCTACTTTCAGGCCTTCAGTTTTGCCTCCAGCGATGAGCGGGTGAAATTGTTAGGCGGAAAGTCACGGGAGCTCTACGCCAAGGTGTTGAAGGCGGAACCCGCTAATCTGGACGCCAAAACTAACCTCGGCATGGCCTACATGTCTTCCGACAATCCTATTCAGGGCGTAACATTGTTGCGTGAAGTGCTGGAAGCCGACCCCCGCAACGAGAAAGCCCTGTATAATATGGGCATTCTGGCGGTGCAAAGCAGTCAGTTCGACAAAGCCGTAAAGCGTTTTCAGGATCTGGTGAAAGTCAACCCGAAAAACGTGAATGGTCAGTTTTACCTCGGCGTAACCCTGGCCCGCACCGGTGCTAAGCAGGCCGCCAAGGCGGCCTTCCTCACCGCCAAAAGCCTCAGCGCCGATCCGGCCCTGGCCGCTTCGGTAGAGGAGGAAATTGCCAAATTGAAATAACTACTACTTAATTAATCACCAACTTAACCCCCAAGCATCATGCCCTGCGGTAAAAAAAGAAAGCGTCATAAAATTGCCACCCACAAGCGCAAGAAGCGCCTGCGCAAGAA
>JAYWCH010000054.1:0-16524 GCA_043780755.1 Hymenobacter sp. | reverse complement strand
TTTCGTCGGCCGGCTCTTTTCGCGGGTGGCCCGGAACTCGGACGTGGCTTTCCACTGCGGGAAAGTGGTTTCGCCGGCCAGGCGCTGGCCCACGCGGAACAGCAGGCGGGCGTCCTGCTCGGCGCCGCGCAGATCCCATTTCGGGTCGTACTGGTCGGCGGGCTGGTGGTAGCGCTTGGCGTCGAAGTCGTTGCGCTGGCCTTCGGCGAAGTCTTTACCGTGGAGGCGGCTTTCAAACTCGCCTTTGGCATACAAGGCCGGCACGCCCACTTTGGCGAAGCTGAAATGGTCGGAACGGTAGAAGCTGCCGGTTTCGGGGTGCTGGTCGGGGAGCACGTAGCGGTTCTGCTCCTTGGCAGCGGCGCGGGCGTAGTCGTCCAGGTCCGACTGCCCGTAGCCCGTGATGGTCAGATCGCGCATCGGCCCGAAGCCCAGCAACTCATCCATGTTAATATCAGCCACGGTGTTGGCTACCGGAAACAGCGGGTGCTCAGCGTAGTAGGCCGAGCCCAGCAGGCCCTGCTCTTCGCCGGTCACGGCCAGAAATACGACGCTGCGGCCCGGCTTGTCCTTGGCCTGCACGAAGCCCTGGGCGATGGCGAGCAGGCCCGCGCAGCCGCTGGCATTGTCGAGCGCCCCGTTATAGATGGAGTCGCCGGCGATGGCCGGCCCGATGCCGAGGTGGTCCCAGTGCGCCGAGTAAACGATGTACTCCTTAGGCCGCGTGACGCCGGGCAGCACGGCCACCACGTTTTTGGAGGTTTTGAGGGTAATCTTATTGTGCAGGATCGTGCTGAAATTCAGGCCCAGGGCTTTGCCGTGGAAACCGCGCTTATTAGCGGCGGCGTAGGCTTGGTCGTAGTTCTGGCCGGCGGCCGTGAACAGCCGTTTAGCGGCGTCCAGGGTCATCCAGCCCTCGATGGCGACTTTACTGGCGCCGTGGTCGGGCGTCTGGGGGTGCAGCTTGGCGCCGCCGTTGCTGCTCTGCACCACCGTCCAGGGGTAGGAGGCGGGCTTGGTGTCGTGGATGATGAGCAGGCCGGTGGCGCCGTGGCGGGCGGCCTCTTCGTACTTGTAGCCCCAGCGGCCGTAGTACGTCATGGCTTTGCCCTTGAACATGGTCGTGTCGTTGCCGGCGTTGCCGGGATCGTTGATGAGCACGACCACGGTCTTGCCCTTCACGTCGAGGCCAGCGTAATCGTCCCAGTTGTACTCGGGCGCTACCACGCCGTAACCGGCGAATACCAGCGGGGAATCTTTGATGGTCACCGTCGCTTTTTCCTGCTCGGTGAGCACCATGTAATCGGTCCGGTAGTTCAGGGTCAGGGATTTGCCGGGGCTGGTGATCGTGGCCGTGGGAGCGGGCGCGCCGGAGATTTCCACCAGCGGCACGGCCTGGAAGTAGCTGCCATTGGCCCCGGGCTGGAGGCCCAGCTTCTTGAATTCGGCGGCCAGGTAGCTCGTGGCCTTGTCCTCGCCGGCCGTGAAGGGCCGCCGGCCCTGGTATTCATCCGAAGCCAGCACCTTGATGTGGCGGCCGATGAGCGCGGCCGTAATGCCGTCGGCGGGCATGGGCACGCTGGCCGTGTCGGCAGGCGCGGCGGTGGTCTTCGAGGCGGTCGCGGTGGTTTCCGCCGAATTTTTGCCCTGGCAGCCGGCCAGCAACAGGCCCGTCGCGGCCGGCACCAGCCACCCGCGCAACGTGAATAAACGCATCAGTAAAAGAGAATTACCCCCGGCCAGCAGCCGGAGCGACCTGCCGCCGGGCAAAATGCCCGGCCGCCACTCGCGCCCCGCTCGCCGGACGCCTGCCGCGAATGTAGTGCAGGATAGCACCGTAAACTCCTCCCTCGCTGCCGGCCCCGCCTTTCGGCAGTTCCGCCTCAGTGAATAGCGCCGAGCAGGAAGAAAAACAGCAGCTGCGTGAGGTAAACCATCGGCACCAGCGGGTTTATTTTAGGGAAGCTGGCCCGGTTAAAGAGCATTTGCAGCACGCAGGCGAAGATAAACCAGTCGCGGAAGTTCTGCATGGGGATGATGCCGGCCGTCCAGTGCCAGAAATCGTAGCGCCCGGCTACCGCTTCCAGGCACAGGTCGAGGGCCACCATGAGCAGGGCGGCCAGCAGGGTGCGGGGCAGCTCGGGCAGCGGCACATAACGGGCCAGGTTGCCACAGAGGTAGGTCAATACCAGCCAGTTGAGGCCGATGAGGGGCGGCACCCCGAAGAACGGCGGCATATCCAGCAGCTTGAAGCCCAGGGTGTCGCCGTAGAAATAATGCCCGAAAATCTTACCGGTATTTACCCCGATCACTTCCACCACAAACCCGAGCATGGCCACCGTGAGGCAAAATCCCCAGAACCGTCCCCCGCGCTCCCGCTGAAACGCCAGCAGCAGCCCCGCCGTGAGCAGGAGCGTGAGGGGCGTGAAGCGCAGGTAAAAAGCGGGGTTCTTCGAAAAAGCCAGGCCCACGAAGCCGGTGATATGAAACAGCAGCACCAGGCCCTGGGCCACCCGGAGCCGGCGGGGGTTCGCGGCCGCGAGCGGCTCGGTATAATCAACCATGTAAGCAGATTTAGGCGCGGGAAGGGCGAACGGAGCCCGGCCCACGGGCCGGCCGAACCCGATCTTCCTCAGTCTTTAATAATTAGGGACGAAACGATTTTGGCCGAGAGCAGGCACAGCGGAATGCCGCCGCCGGGATGCACCGAGCCGCCGCAAAAGTACAGCCCTTCGAGCTGCCCCGAAAAATTGGGGTGGCGTAAAAATGCGGCCAGGGCATTGTTCGACGAGCTGCCGTAGAGCGCCCCGCCGAAGGAAGAGGTATCGGCCGCGATGCCGGGCGGGGTCCACACTTTTTCGACGGCAATGAGCGGCTCGATGGCGGTGCCCAGCACCTGGCTCAGCTTGCGGAGCACGATGCAGCGGGTCTGGGCGGCCAGCGCGGGCCAGTCCTGGCCCTGGTCGTGGGGCACGTTCACCATCACGAACCAGTTTTCGTGGCCGGCCGGGGCGTCGCCGGGCGTTTTCTTGGACGTGACATTGACGTAAACCGTCACGTCGTCGGCCACCGTTTTATCCTGAAAAATGGCCTGAAACTCGCGCTCGTAATCGGCCGAGAAAAAAATATTGTGTAAATCAAGCTCGGGAAACTCGCGGGTGATGCCCCAGTAAAAGAGCAGCGCCGACGAGGAGCGCGGCTGGTTGAGGGCCCGTTCTGGGGCGGGCTGCCGGGGCAGCAGGCGGCGGTAAGTGGGCACCACGTCCATGTTGCTCACCACCCGGCCGAAGTCGTAGACGTTCAGCGCCGTGCGCAGGCCGGTCACGCGGCCCTCGGCCGTGAGGATTTCCGCCACCGGCTCATTGTACCGAAACGTGACGCCGAACTCGGCCGCCAGCCGCGCCAGGCTGCGGGCAATGGCGTAGATGCCGCCTTCGGGATAAAAGGCGCCGATACCGTGCTCCAGGTGCGGAATCATGCTCAGCGTGGCCGGCGCCTGGTAGGGGTCGGAGCCGTTGTAGGTCGCGTAGCGGTCGAATAACTGGACCAGGCGCGGGTCGGCGAAGGCTTTCTGGTGGCGCTGGTGCATGGTGCCTAACAGGCCCAGGCTGGGCAGCGCCGCCACGGCCTTCAGCGTTTCGGGGCTGAAATAGGTGCTGGCTTTGTGCAACGACTTGTGCAGAAATGTGCCCGCCGTGGCATCATAAGCTTTGCCGCTGCGGGCCAGAAAGTCCGTGACCGCCGCTGCCGGGGTGCCCAGCTTGGCTTCTACTTCGGCCGCGAACTCGTCCGCCGCGGCCCAGGCCGTGAGGCGGGTGCCATCGGCGAAGAAGTAGTTGGTGATCGGATCCAGGCGCTCGTAGCGGAAGTAGTCGGCCGGCTCGCGCTGAGCCAGCCGGAACAGATCATCCACCAGCTCGGGCAGCGTGAAGAGCGACGGGCCGGCATCGAACCGATAGCCACCCGGTAATTCAAACTGGTGCATTTTGCCCCCGAACGTCCCCTGCGCCTCAAATATCGTCACCGCGTGGCCCGCCACGGCCAGCCGCACCGCCGTGGCCAGCCCGGCAATGCCCGCGCCAATAACCGCCACGGGCGGTCTGGGGGAAAGGGACGACGACGACGAGGGGCGGGCTGATTTCACGAGGGGCTGGTTGATTGAGGGAGCAACAGGCTACCGGGTGGCAGGTTTGGTTCCGGGCAGAATACCAAACCGGCACCAAAACAAGAGCGCGGCCCAACGGCGAACCTGGCGGTCCGGCCGTCGGGCCGCGCCCGCATCAAGAATCGTTGGCCCGGGGGCCGGCCGGAGTTAGTCCACGGCCAGCACCAGCCCTTTCAGGTAAGCCCCTTCGGGATGAAACAGGCTCACCGGGTGGTCGGCCGGCTGGGTGAGGCGGTGCAGAATGCGGGCCGGCCGCCCGGCTTCGATGGCCGCCGCGAGTACCGCTCCTTCAAACAGCTCAGGACTAACGACCTGCGAGCAGCTGAAGGTGAAGAGCAGGCCGCCAGGGGCGAGGTGGGCCAGGCCGGCGGCATTGAGCCGCTTGTAGCCCATGAGGGCCGCGTGGCGGGCGCCCATGTGCTTGGCGAAAGCGGGCGGGTCGAGCACCAGCAGATCGTACTGGGCCGAGTGGTTTTTGAGGAAGCCCAGCACGTCGTCGGGGTAAGCGGCGTGGCGCTCGGCGTGGTTCGAAAGGTCGGCGTTGCGCTCGGTGAGGGCAATGGCCTTCTTGCTCGAATCGACGGAGTGCACCAGCTCGGCGCCCGCCTCCAGGGCGTAAACCGAGAAGCCGCCCGTGTAGCAGAACGTGTTGAGCACGCGGCGGCCGGCCGAGTAGCGGGCCAGCAGGGCACGGTTGTCGCGCTGGTCGATGAAGAAGCCGGTTTTCTGGCCCGTCTCCCAATCCACGGCAAACTGGTGGCCGTTCTCCCGCACGAGGTGTTCGGTGCCGGTGCTCGCGCCGAACAGGTAGCCGTTCCGGGCGTCGGGCACGGCGTTGCCGGGCACGGTTTCGGCGCTCTTATCGTAGATGGCGCGCAGCTTGGCGCCGAAGACAACTTGCAGGGCGGCGGCAATTTCCGGGCGGGCGCGGTACATGCCTACGCTGTGGGCCTGCACTACGGCCACGTCGCCGTACACGTCGATCACCAAGCCCGGCAGGCCGTCGCCCTCGGCGTGAATGAGGCGGAAAACGTCGGTATCGGCCGTGCCTGTCAGGTTCAGGCGCTGGCGGAGCTGATAGGCTTCTCGCAGCTTTTTCTCCCAGAATTCCGGGGTAGGCAGCTGGGCTTCCGGCCCAAAGTCCAGCATCCGCACGGCAATGGAGCCGCCGCCGGAGAAGTGGCCCACGCCCAGCAGTTCGCCATCGATGGCCTCCACGCGCACGGCGTCGCCCTCGTGGGTGTCGCCCAGCACGCGGGCAATGGCCCCGGAGAATACCCACGGGTGGCGGCGGCGCAGGGAGTGGTCTTTTCCGTTCTTGAGGATAATAGTGGCGGGGTTCAGCATAGTCTGGCAAAGATACGGCGCCCGGGGTGCGAACTTTGTCCCGATTCTCCGGCTCAGGCCGCTCATTTCTCCGCCCGCGTCCATGCCCTCCGAGCTCACCATTATCGACTACCAGCCGGCGCACCAGCCCGCCTTTCGCGCCCTCAACCACGAGTGGATCTCGCATTATTTTGCTTTGGAAGAAGTTGATAATCAGATTCTGGACGACCCAGAAGGCTATATTCTGGCGCCCGGCGGCCACATCATCATGGCGAGCTACGGCGGCGAGCTGGTGGGCACCTGCGCCCTCATCAACGAGCACGACGGCCTCTACGAGCTGGGCAAAATGGCCGTTTCGCCCCGGGCGCAGGGCCGGGGCATCGGCTGGGCTCTGGGGCTGGCCATTCTGGAAAAAGCCCGCCAGATCGGCGCCCGCCGCGTGGAGCTGCTCTCCAACCTGCGCCTCACCCCGGCTTTGACGCTGTACGAAAAGCTGGGTTTCCGGCACGTGCCGGTGCCGCCCACGCTTTATCAGCGGGCTGATGTTAAGATGGTGATTGACTTATAAAATGAGGTTAAGAGGCTATCCAAATAGGTAATCAGGAACGGTCATGCAGCGCGTAGCGAAGCATCTCGCGTGGACGAGTAACTATATCGTTGTCGATTACTCGTCCACGCGAGATGCTTCGCTACGCGCTGCATGACGGACGCCTCTTCGGACAGCCCTAAGCCGGGCGTTGCTGAGGAAACTAAAAAGAAGCTTTAGCGGCTTCAGAAGCTGCCGTTTCCGGGCCGTCAGCCGGTTCGGGGCTTGACGGGAGCGGCAAAAACTACCGGTTGAACCAGCGCCGGTAGATGGGTTTGCGCCAGGCAAACTGGGCCCACATGGCCGGGTACAGCAGCCAGTCTAGGGCCGGGGAGGCGGTGCGGTATTCCAGGTCGTCGACGATGACGCAGGTGCCATCGGGGCCCGGCTCCATCAGGTGGCGGTGGCGCCAGAAGCGCAGGGGCGGCGGTAGCTGCCGGCCCTCATCCACGAAAAACAGCGTGCCGTCGGCCTGCCGGCCGTGGTCGACAATGAGCGAGGTCCAGCGCAGGCGGCTCACCAGCGTATCCAGCTCAATCTCGACCTGATCGCCGGTATCGCAGCCGTCGAACCGTAGCACCCGCAGCTTGGGAAACGGCGGGGCCAGGGCCACGAACAGTGCCCGGGTAAAACCGGCCATAACCTGGGCTGGCGACTGAGCCACGGCGGTGCGAAGGGTAAGATGCATAGCTTGGCTAACGCCCGCCGGGGCCGATTGTTTGAGCGCCGGCCGCGCCGGGCCGGGGCCGATTAGCCCAGCAGTTCTTCAATATCGGCCCGGGTAAGGTGCTTGATCACGGCTTCATCGGTGGCAATGAGCTCGCTCACCAGTGCCAGCTTGCGGCGTTGTAGGGCGAGGATTTTTTCCTCCACCGTGCCCTGCGTGATGAACTTGTAGGTAAACACCGGCCGCAGCTGCCCGATGCGGTGGGCGCGGTCCACGGCCTGGGCTTCCACGGCCGGGTTCCACCACGGATCGAGGATGAAAACGTAGTCGGCGGCGGTGAGATTGAGGCCCACCCCGCCGGCTTTCAGGCTGATGAGGAAGATCTTGAGGTCCTCGGTTTCCTGGAAGCGGGTTACTTCGGCGGGCCGGTCGCGGGTGGCGCCGTCGAGGTAGGCGTAGGCGAGCTGACGCTCGTCGAGGGCCGCCCGCACCAGGGCCAGGTGCTGCACAAACTGGCTGAAAACCAAAACCTTGTGCCCTTCCGCTACCACGCTGCGAATCATGCGCAGGACCTCGCGCAGCTTGCCCGACTCGTGGGCGTACGTGGCGTCGGCCAGCCGGGGGTGGTTGGCGATCTGGCGCAGGCGCGTCAGGCCCTGGAGCAGCAGAAACTGGGTGCTGGCCGGGCCGTGCTCGTCGAGGTTGCGCAGGATCTTATTACGATAAAAACTCTTGGTTTCCTCGTAGGCGTGGGCCTGCTCCTCGGTCATGGGGCAGTAGCTGAGGTGCTCGGTTTTCTCCGGTAATTCCTTGGCTACCTGCGATTTGTGCCGACGCAGAATAAAGGGTTTGATGAGCGCGTGCAGGCGGCGGGTGCGGCCTTCGTCCTGGTTTTTCTCAATTGGCTTGAGGAATTCCTTCCGGAAAAACGCCTGCGTCCCCAGCAGGCCGGGGTTGATAAACGACATCTGCGACCACAAATCCATGGTGCTGTTCTCAACTGGCGTACCCGTGAGAATCAGCCGGTGCTTGGAGTGCAGCTGCCGTACGGCCTGCGAGGTAGTGGATGACGGATTTTTGATGGCCTGCGACTCGTCCAGAATCACGTAGTCGAACTTGTAGCTGGCCAGCAGCTCGGTGTCGAGGCGCACGATGCCGTAGCTGGTCAGCACCACGTCGTAATCGGCAAAGCGGTCGGGGTTCTTGTCGCGGTAAGTGCCGGTGTAGGCCAGAATGCGCAGGTCGGGCGTAAACTTTTGCGACTCCGCCAGCCAGTTGAAAACCAGCGAGGTCGGCAGCACCAGCAGCGAGGCGGCGCCCTGCGCCTCGCCGCTTTCGCGGCGGTGCAGGAGCATGGCCAGCGTCTGCACCGTTTTGCCCAGGCCCATATCGTCGGCCAGACAGCCGCCGAAATGGTAGTCCTGCACGAAGCGCAGCCAGTTGTAGCCGGCCTTCTGGTAGGGGCGCAGCTCGCCCAGAAAGCCCACGGGCAGGGGCTGATCTTCCACTTCGGCGAAGTCGCGCAGCTTTTCCAGCTTGCGGCCCATGCGCACGGTGGCCAGCTCGTTGCTCTGCAAATCGGCTACCAGGGCCAGGTGGTGCCGGCGCAGGTTGAGGCCGTCAGCCGTTTCTTCGCCGAAGGCAAACAGCTCCAGGTAGTCCGTAAACCACTCCTCGGGGATGATGGCAATCTGGCCGTTGGGCAGCTTGAACTCCCGGCGGCGCTGTAAAATATGCCCGCGCAGCCTGATAAACGGCACTTCGATATCGCCAAAATGCACCGTGCCGCGCACGTCGAACCAGTCGCCGGCTTCCTGAATGCCCACTTCCACCCGGGTCGGCCCGATGAAATAGCTCTTCGTAGCGCTGGCCGCCGCTTCCACTGTGTAGCCCAGGGCGGTGAGCGTCGGCGTGTGGTCGTGCAGCCACTTGAAGGCCTCGGCTTTGGGCAGCACGGCGTGGCCATTTTCCACCGTGAGCCGGCGCTCGCGCAGCTCGGCCACGGTCGTTTGTTCCTGGTCGGGGTTGCGCAGCAGGCGGTGAAAAACGTAGCTGTCGGCGGTTTTTTCCAGGCGCACGCTCACCGGCTTGTCGGTGCCCAGGGGCATGAGGTGCGGCCCATAGCGGAAGCTGAGCTCGAAGTGAATCTGCTCGCCTTCGGTGGTGCCGGGCGGCAGGGCCAGGGGTTTGGCCATGGGCACACGGCCCCGGCGCGGCGGGCCGGGTGGCCGGACGGGCGCTTCGGCCACGGCCGGCGCGGGCCGGGCGTCGCTGAAGGTGAGCCAGGGCCGGGCCACGTAGCGCTCCGAGCGAATGTCGAAGCCCCGGGCGTGGACCTCGAACGATTCCATGAGCGGCGCCACAAATTTCTGGAAGTAGCTTTCTTCCACCTGCCGGGGCACGACGATGAATTTCTTCTTCAAAAATGGTTGCAGCTTGCGCCCGTCCACCTCGGTGCGGAAGGAGTAGAGCAGATCATTGAGCAGCAGCCAGGCCGGCTGCAAACACACCAGCAGCGCGTCTTTATACTGAAAATCAAGCCGCTGGCCCTGGTACTGAATGGTGGGGAAGTAGTGCGTGCCTTCCTCGTTGCGCCGGAAGTGAAACAGGATCGACGCCTTGGCCGGGGCCAGACCGATCTCGCGCCAGGTCGGCTCGCCGTCGCGGCCCATGATGAAGACGCGCTTGCCCGCCAGCCGGGCCAGCAGGGCCGCCATGCGCGTCTGCACGTGCCGGGCGATAGCATCCTGCAAGGGCTTGTCGCCTTTCTCGGGCTGGTAGGTTTTGAGAAAAAACTCGGACGTGGCAATTTTGCGCGGCCAGAATTCCTTCACCACCGCTTCCTGCTGAATCTGGTCGCAGAGCTCTACGAGCTCAAAATCGGTCGCGTTGAGCGCGGCGCTGAACTCGTGGGCATTTTTCCCCGACACCGTCTGGTGCAGCAGCGTGAGCTGGCCCCGGGGGCCCAGCTGCACCACATAGGCCGCAAATAAGTGGCCCAGGAACTCGTGCTCAAAGAGCGAGTAAACGATTTGAAAAGGTTCTGCGGTAGATACTTTCATGGCCAGTCACGCGTAAAGCGCAATATAGGCCGGAAAGTGTAAGTAGCCTCGCGACTATTTTCCTAAATAATCGAATCTATAAATTATCACGAACAACTAACTTGCTGGCATTCAATGCTGGGCGAATGCTCACGGCTAACGTAATAAAGATGATGGAAAGACAGGTAAACACCAGATCCGACGCCTCCATTTTCACCGGATAAGCATCGACTACGCTCGTAGCCATGCCCATGCTCACGAAGCCGAAGCGCTGTTGCAGCCAGCACAAGCCCACCCCCAGCCCCAGGCCCACGCCCGCGCCCACCAGCGCCACAATGGCCCCCACGAGCAGGAAAGTCCGCCGGATGATCTCTTCATTGGCGCCCATGGCCAGCAGCACGGCAATGTCTTTTTTCTTGTCGATGACGAGCATCGAGAGCGAAAAAAAGATATTGAGCGAGGCGATGAGCAGGATCAGGGTGAAGGTGATAAAGACGAACAGCTTCTCTACTTTGATGGCCTTGAACAGGCTCACGTGCTGCTCGTCCGAATCCTGCACTTTAAAGTTGGGGCCGAGCTGTTGGCGCAGCACTGCTTTCACCTTATCCACCTCAAAACTCTGGCCCACCCGTACGTAGAGCGCCGTGCGCCGGCTGCTGTAGCCCAGCAGGCGCTGGGCAAAAGAAAGAGGTACAAAAATATAGCTGTCGTCGATGTGCTGCTCGATGAGAAAGACGCCCCCGGCCGTCAGATCCTGCTGATTGAAGGCCTTGTCCGGGTTCATGCTCAGAGTTTTGCGGCCGTTGTTGCGCGGGTAGAGCAGGCGCATGGGCGCCAAGTGGTTATTGAGCGTAATGCTAAGCTCGTGCTGCACGCCGGCGCCCACCAGGGCCACTTCCAGGCTGTCGCGCCGCAGGCGGTGGTCGCCCTCGCGGATGTTGGCATCGATCCGGCTCTGGCCGAAATAATTATCGCTCAGCCCGCGCATCTTCACCACCATCTGGCGGTCGTGGTATTGCAGCAGGGCGTTGTCTTCGATGACTTCGGTGAGCAGGGCCACGCCGGGCGTGTTTTCCAGCTTCATGAGGAAGGTGCGGTCCACGTCGAAAGCCTTGCCCTTGGCCGCCATAACGACCAGGTTCGGGTCCGATTTACCGTAGAGCGTGCGCACCAGATCTTCCAGGCCGTTGAAAACGGAGAGCACCACGATCAGCGCCGTGGTGCCCACCGCCACGCCAATCATCGAAATGTTGGAGATGATGGTGATGATATTCCGCTTGTTTTTGGAGCGGAAATAGCGCCGGGCAATGAGGAGAGGAACGTTCATAAATCACGGATTCGCCGGGTTTCGGGCCGCTGCTTCCGTTGGTTAGTAATCGGAACGAAGGGAGGAACTTGCTTTCGGAAAGCTACGCGCTGAGGCGGGCAAAAAATTCGGGAGGCTACTTCCAGGCCTTGACAATCAGCCCCGTGCCCGAATCGTGGGTGGTGCGGGCATCTATCCAGTTGAGCAGCAGGCAGAAGGGAAACGTAAGGGCGTAATAAAACGGCAGCAGCAGAAAAAACAGCCGTGACTGGCCCAGCATCAGAATGGGATATTTCATGCTCAGGCGCCACGAAATCTGCCCCGGCTCGCCGTACGCATAACGGGCCTCCACGCGCTCGAAGCCGGCGGTGCTGAGCTTCTGCTGAATCTCGCGGATGTTGTAGCCATCGCGCACGTGCTCCTCAATGAAGCTCGTTTCCTCGTCGCCGTGCACGTCGGACCCGCCCTGGTCGCTGGGCGTGGAAATAAGCAGCATCCCGCCATCCTTGAGCGACGCGTGAATGTTGCGAAACACCTCTACGTCTTCCAGAATATGTTCCATCACATCCACGGCCAGGGCCAGATCGAAGGCGTTCGGCTCCTGATAAAGGACCAGATCCTGCACGGCAAACTGCACGTTACGGCGGTTGATCTGCCGGAAAAAACGGTTGGAATCGGCCACTTGCTCCTCCTTCACATCCACGGCCAGAATATTCCATTTCGCGCTCAACCCGCTGAGCCAGTACGAGTACTGGCCGTAGCCCGAGCCGGCGTCCAGAATCGTGAGCGGCTCCTGGGTGCGGCCTTTGGTCCAGCGGCGCAGCTCCCGGTGCACGTGCCAAGTACGCAGTAGCAGCAGGTCGAGCAGGTGGTAAAACAGCCGGCGCAGCCACGGGGTACGGTTGAATACCTGACCGAGCGTCTTCTTAATCGGATCGTAATACAAGGCAGTAAAGCGGTGAGGTGGGGAAGTGGGAAAAGCGGCGGGCCGGGCGCGGGCGGCGCGGAAGAGGGAGCGAAAGAAAGCTCCGGGATAAATTCCCCCGTCGCGTTCGCACCCGGCGCTCCTTACTCCCCTTTGAACAGGCGGGGCCGGGCGGGCTTGTCCTCGTCTTCGTCGGTTGCTTCGGGCGGGGCGGGCGGAATGGCCAGCGTGCCCAGGACCTGATCCATGTGGGCGGCGTAGGCTGCGCTGTCGTCGTGAAAAAAGATGAGCTCGGGCACCACGCGGGCCGTCTGGCGAATGCGCTTGGCCAATGCCTGGCGGATAGCCTTGGCATTTTCCTGGATAATTTCGAGGCGGTCGGGCGCATCGTTACCCAGCAGCAGGCTGATGTAGACCCGCGCCTGGCCCAGGTCGGGGGTCACGCGCACCAGGCTGATGCTGGGCGCCAGGCCCCCGCCGAAGAGGTGCGGCAGGTCGCGCTGCAACACGGCGGCCAGCTCCTGCTGAAGCAGGCTGGCCATTTTTTGCTGTCGTTTACTTTCCATATGACTGGCAAAGGTACGATTTGGCAATGAGGTGCCGGGAACGGCGGCCGGCCGCCGGTTGCGGCGCCCGGCGCAATACCTTTGCCACCTCCCCGTATAGGCTTCTAACCTCATCAATGCGCCGTGCTTCGCTTTTTCAAAAGCTCCCTCCCGGCCCAGCTCCTGACGCTGCTGGTGCTGGCCCTGGCCCTGCGGCTGCCCCTGCTCTGGCTCGGCCTGCCCGTGACGGCCGCCGAGCTGCGGGCCCTGCTGGTGGGCGAGCGGCTGCACGGCGGCGCGCTGCCCTACCGCGATCTCTACGACGGCACCGCGCCGCTGGCCGCCGCCATCTTCGCCCTGCTCCATGCCGTGCTGGCCCGCCCCGTGGCCCTCTACCGCCTGGTGGCCCTGCTGCTGCTCCTGATCCAGGCCCTGCGCCTGAACCTGGTTTTCAACCGCTACGACGTCCATCCTGAGCGCGGCTACCTCGCGGCCCTCACGTACCTGCTGATCGGCAGCGTCAGTACCGATCTGGATGCTCTCTCGCCGCTGCTGCTGGGCCAAACCTTCGTCATTTTTGCGCTGAGCGCTCTGCTGCCCACTTCCCGCGAAGACTACGACAACCGCCGCCTGTTCCGGGCCGGCTTTCTGATTGGTCTGGGCGCGCTGTGCTATCTGCCGCTGAGCCTGTTCGTGGTGGTCGGCCTATTTGCCGTGGTCATTTTTGCGGCCAATGCCTTTCGTAGCTCGTTGCTGCTGCTGTGCGGGTTTTTCTTCCCCTACGCGCTGGTGGCCACGTTTTTCTTCTACACCGGGGCCTTGCCGGCTTTTGCGCAGTTTCACCTGCGGCCCGGCCTCACGGATTTGATTGCCAGCGGCTTGCCAGCAGGTTTGCAGCTGCGCCTGTTGATTGTGCCCGGTCTCGTGCTGGCCCTGGCCCTGCTACGGTCCCTGGGTACCTCGCTGGGGCTGGTCTTTCAGGTAAAATTCCGGCAATTGATGACGGTGTGGCTGCTGGTGGCCGTCGTGGCCGCCGCCGTGGAGCGGGGGGCGGCCCCGGGCGTACTCATGCTGCTGTTGCCGCCGCTGGCGTATTTCAGCCTGTTTCTTTGGCAGCGCTACCGGCAAGGCTGGCTGCTGGAATTATTATTTCTATTGATCCTCAACGCCGTGGTCGTCCTGCGCTACCGGGCGCAGGTTCCGCGCCTGGAAGCCCTGCTGCACATGCCCGCCGAAAGCCGGTTCGGCCTCCAGCCCGACCCGCGCTACGCCGCTCTGCGCGGTCAAACTCTGCTCATCCTCGGGCCCGACGACCGCGCCTATTTCAACAACCGCCCCGCCACGCCCTACCTCGACTGGACTCTCTCGCAGGTCGATTTCGGTCACCTGACCGAGTACGCGGCCGTGGTGCGCGTGGCCCAGAAGCTGGGCCCCGTCCCGCCCGCCTATCTACTCGATCAAACCGCCCAGGTGCCCCGGCTAAAACAGCTGCTGCCCAACCTGTTCGGTGCCTACCAGCCCACCAGTACCCCCAGCCTGTACCGGCGCCGGACTAACTAACGATTGAGGTCACGCCGCGCGCCACTCAGGCTGCGGGCAAGAAACTGTAGCGGCTTGAGAAACTGAAATTTTCAGACAACCAGTTAGTTTGGTGTCTGATAGCTGGTAGCAACCCATCTTTTTTGGCTGTCTAAACCCAGCACCAGGCGCGGGTACGGCGTTCCGTCGGCACGTTCCGCAGGAAGCCCGTGAGCGGCTCCAGATCGGTGAGCAGCGAGGTCAGGACCAGCACGCGGCCGTCGATCAGGTGCAGGGAGAGGTAATCGTAGCGCGCCCAGAACGTGCGCCGGGCGCTACACCGGGCCCGCGTCACGCGGGCCAGGTGGCGGCGCTCGAAGGCAATCCGCTGGCCGGCTTCGTAGATTTCCAGTCGATTTTCAGTCGGCTGAAAAACCAGCACCGTGGCTTGGTTCAGCAGCCAGTAGCGCAGGTGCAGCACCAGCGCCGGGCCGCTCAGAATCAGCGTAAAGAACACGAAGCCCGTCGTCAGCAGCCACTCAAAATGGCTAGTTTCCGGGCGCCCCATGATCACGGCGGGCACCACGCTCAGCCCGGCCCCGAGGGCCAGCAGCGGCCAGAACAGCAGGCGCAGCTGCCGGGTGGCGGTGGCGCGGTAGGCGTGAGTGCGTTTGGCGAAAAGCCCCGTTAGCCCGCGCGCCGCCCCCAACACCAGAAGCAGCACCACCGCCGCTTCCAGCAGGGGGCGAAAAAAAGTCGTCTTCATCGTCCGGATTCAGCAGTGGAGCTACGCGCCGACCTGCACCCAGGCTTCGCCCACTTCGTGCGCCCGCAACCGGCCGAAGCTTTCCAGCGTCAGTCCGTACGCGGCAAACACGGCCAGTACCGCCGCCCGACCCTCGGGCGCCACGCACACCAGCAGGCCGCCCGACGTTTGCGGATCGCACAGCCAGGTGCGCTGCTCCTCGCTGATGACGCCCACTTTGTGACCGTAGCTGGCCCAGTTGCGACCCGTGCCGCCGGGCACGCTGCCCAGGGCCACGTACGGCGCCGCCGCCGCCAGCCGGGGCACTTTACTGAACTCGATTTCTGCCGTCAGCTGGCTGCCCTCGCATACTTCGGCCAGGTGTCCGAGCAGGCCAAAGCCGGTCACGTCGGTCAGGGCCGTCACGGCCGGGAGCTTGCTCAGCGCGGCGCCGATTTTATTGAGGTGCATCATCTGAGCCGGGGCAATGGCGGCGTCCTCGGCCCGCAAAATGCCTTTTTTCTGCGCCGTGGTCAGGATGCCCACGCCCAGCGGTTTGGTCAGAAACAGCTCCGCGCCGGCCGTGGCCGTGTCGTTGCGCTTCAGGTCCACAATATCCACCAGGCCCGTCACGGCCAGTCCAAAGATGGGTTCCGGCGAGTCGATGCTGTGGCCGCCGGCCAGCGGAATGCCGGCCTCGGCGCAAATGCTGCGGGCGCCTTCCAGCACACGGCGCGCCACTTCGGGCGGCAGCTTATCCACCGGCCAGCCCAGCACGGCAATAGCCAGCAGCGGCCGCCCGCCCATGGCGTACACGTCGGAAATGGCATTGGCCGAGGCGATGCGCCCGAAATCATACGCATCGTCCACGATGGGCATGAAAAAATCGGTGGTGGAAATAACCGCCTGCCCGCCGCCGATGTCGTACACGGCCGCGTCGTCGCGGCTGGTATTGCCCACCAGCAGCCGGGCGTCGGCGGGCTGGGCAATGCTGGTGTGCAGCATCTGGTCGAGCACGGCCGGTGCGATTTTGCAGCCGCAGCCCGCGCCGTGGCTGTATTGGGTGAGCTTATATTCCATGGGTTGCTGAAGTCGAGCGAAGGCACAAAAGTAAGCGGGCGGCCCACCGTGGGCCGCCCGCTTCCATCGCAGTCAGTAAATAGCGGCTATTTGATGGCCACGGGCAATTCCACATTCTCCCAGCGCAGCACCAGCCCTTTGGGCGTTATTTCATACGCCAGCCGCTCGGTAAGGGCTGTTTTGCGGGGCGTTACCAGTACGCGCAGCGCGTCCTGTTTCTCGTCGTACTTAAATGCGCCCCACTGGTTGGGCACTTTGTTGAAAATGACCGTCCACGGTCCTGCGGCCGGAATCACGAAGAAGCCATACTTGCCGGCGGGTAGCGGCTTGCCTCCCACCGTCACGGCCTTGCTGAACTCGACCGTGGTGGCCTCGTTGGCCCCGGCGCGCCACACCTTGCCGTAGGGCTCCAGCCCGCCGAAAATTTTGCGGCCCTTCACGCCGGGGCTGCTGTAGCTCACGGTCACATTGGTCGCGCCAATCTTGCCGGTGGCCGTAGCGGCCGGGCTAGGTTTGGCCTCTTTTGTTGAAGCCGGCATGGTGGTGGGCATCGTCTGGGCGTGGGCAGCGGCACCAGCCAGAGCCAGCGTCAGGCCAAAAGCAGTGGTGCGAAGATTCAG
>JAYWCH010000053.1:0-20875 GCA_043780755.1 Hymenobacter sp. | reverse complement strand
GTATTGCCCTGGGCGGCCAGGAACTGGAGATCCTTCCTTTTTTCGTCGAGGGCGTTGTCGCCGGTGCCCGTCGGCCGGTTCAGCAGATTGCGTCGGTTCGCTAGTTTTGAGATTGCCATGGGAGAGGAAAATTAGGCCGTGGTAGTTTGGGGCGTCAGCGCGAGCTTGAGCACGAGCTCTTTGGTAAAGCCCGTGATTTCTTTGGCTACTGCCGCCGGCACGCCCATCGCCCGGCGGTAGGCCGGCGCTAGAAAACTGTGTAAGGTGCTGGGCGACATGTAGCAGGCCCGGTGCGAGATCACGGATTGCAGGCGCGGAAAATCAAGCGTATCCAGGTAGCTCGCTAGTTCGGCATCGCTGCGGCGGGAAGGCGAAAAGGACGTCTGCATGGTGTAGCACACGAAAACCGCCTCGGGGGGCAGATCGGCGCGAATGGCCCGCATGCCCTGCAAAAAGTCTTCCGTGGAAAGCCGGTGAAAATCGGTGGCCGCGTACGGCACGATCACCATATCGCACAGGCCAATCACCCGGCGGGCTTCGGGACTGTCGGAGCGGCCCGGCAGATCGATAAAGCAGACGTCGTAGTTGTCTTCCTCCTCGTCCAGAAAATCCACGATGTCCGCCAGCTGCTTGCTCACAATGGGATAGCGGTAAGCTTCGTTTTCCTCCCGGGTTGGCTCGTCCAGCTGTACCCGCAGGTTGAGCAAAGACTGCTGCGGATCAGCATCAATGACCAGCACCCGGCAGCCGCAATCATTGGCCAGGGACGTGGCGGCCAGCAAGGTCAGTGTGCTTTTGCCGGAGCCTCCTTTCTGGTTGGCAAACGTGACAACTTTCATACGGAAATGGGGATGGGTGGATGGAATGCTAAAAGTAGTGGTTTCTTCCGCGACTCGCAAACGGTCATAACTGTTTGTATGGTTAAAGTAGTTAAAACCGTTTGATGTGTTAAAACCGTTCGATGTGTTAAAACCGTTCGATGTGTTAAAACCGTTCGATGTGTTAAAACCGTTCGATGTGTTAAAACCGTTCGATGTGTTAAAACCGTTTGTACAGTTTTAACACATCAAACAGTTTATACGGTTAAAGTAGTTAAAATCATTTAAACAGTTAATACAGTCAGCACTGTTTTAATGGTTAAATTAGTGTTGACAGTGTTAACTGTTTTAGCGCGAACAGTTAGAATCCCGTTAATATAGTATAAGCTGTTTTAACTGTTTAAAGCATATCAACTGTTTATACTCTTGCTAAAGTGAGCTGCGCAAATCAGTCGGTTGCTGTAGAGACGCGACTTTTCGCGTCTTGCGTTAACGGGCACCCGGACGGTGCGGACGTAAGACGCGAAGGGTCGCGTCTCTACACTTGTCGGGCAAGTCGCTTCGTGATGAGGATGACTAACGTTATTAACAGCAGCTTATAGCAATACTGTATAAACTGTTTATACTTTGTAAACAGTCAGCTGAATCCGGCTCATTGAAACCAAAAAAAGACCAATCACAACCGTGCTAACTGTATTAACGGTTTAAACAGTTAGTACGGTTAGAGAATCGTTCTGACAGCGTTCAGCAGCGTGGGGCTTACGCGGGAAATTGGTAGTGTTGCCAGGTCACTGCCGAGACGGTGGTAAGGGCGCCCACGGCGCCGAGATAATCAGCGGCGACGGGTACATTGGCTAACTGCACGCCGGCGGGCTGGCACCATTCCGCCGTATCTGCCCGATTGATCAGGACGGAAAATTCGGCAAAGGGCAGCGCCAGGCCCATGCCCTGGGCTTTGGCGTACGCTTCCTTGCGCGTCCAGATACCGTAGAAAAGGCGGGTCCAGTCGACCGTCGGGCTGTGGCGCAGGGCCGTCTTTTCGGCTGCGGAAAAGAGCTGGTCGATCAGGGCTTCGGCGTCGATGACGGGTCGGAGCGGTTCTACATCGGTCCCTACCGGGTAGCGATTAGAGAGGGCCAGCAACGCACAGTCGGCGCGGTAGGACAGGTTGAAGTGGAGGGGTTCCGGCGCCAGCAGTGTTGGTTTCTCGCGCAGCTCCGTCCCGAAGAGTAATTTTTCAGGACGAATTCCGGTGTACCGGGCCAGGATCTGGCGCAGGAAAACGTGCGCCCGGCCGTAGGTTTGGCGGTGGGCATCGTAGTGGAAGCGGGCGCGCCGGGCGTGCTCGGTGGGGGAGAGGACGCTCAGATCGACTGCTCCCCCGGCGCTCAGATCGGCTTTCCAGCAGTGAGTGAAGGCCGGAGCCGGCACCGCTACGGGATGAACGAGCTGGGGATTCCCTGCCAGCGGGTGTTCGCGGGCAGCACTTCTCCCTTCATGAGCAGGGATAGGCTTTTGAGCGTCGCGCCCGGCCCAATGACCGAATCGTAGAGTACGACCGACGAGGTGCCGACGGTGGCTTCGCGCCCGATCCGCAGGGTCGACATCTTCATTACCCGGTCCTCGAACAGGTGGGTCTGAATGGTGCAGCTGTTGTTGAGCACGGCCTTATCCGCCACCCAGACCAGGTCAAACTCGGTGATCTCGGTCGTGTCCAGGTACACGCCGTGGCCGAAGCGGCAACCCATCAGCAGGAAGAACGACGTGCCGAAGGGAGTGCCGAGCAAGGGCGCGACCCAGTACAGGTACACGTAGCTTTCGCAGAGCGAATTGATGAGCTCATTGCGCCAGACGTAGGACGACCAAAGGGGTTTTTCGGTGGGCCGGTAGCGGCCGATGAGCACCCATTTGAGGACGGCGGTGAACAGGGAAAAGGCGAAGATCAGCCCCGCGAAAACGGCCGTGGCGTGCAGGGCGGTCATCCAGAAGGAGAGGCGCGGCAGGTGCCAGGCGCAGTATTCGTAGAGGATGGCCAGCGTGGCCGTTACGAACGTGAAGGGCAGGGTGACTTTGAAAAACTCCATAATCCCCCGACCGACCACCAGGCGGGTGGGCGGCGAAAAAGTCAGCTCGTCGGAGAAGGACTGCGACTGCGGCCGGTTGGGCAGCAGGAACGAGGGTGAACCCACCCAGGAAGTATTGTCGGCCGGAGTTTCGGAGGGAGCGGTGGACAGGGCGCCGATCAGGTTGCCAGTGCCCAGGGTGGTGCCGCCGGCCAGCACGGCGCTATTGCCGATGAAGGTTTTAGCTCCGATAACGGTGTGGGCCACGGTGAGCATGCCGCGCTGCACGCGCGGCGCCCCGATGCTGACGGAGTCGGCCAGGAAGGCCCCGGCGCCAACCGTCAGGTGATCGGCGGAGATGTGATTCAGGGTCGATACTTCGGCCCGCTTTCCGATTTTAGCCCCCAGCAAACGCAGCCAAAAAGGCGTGTAAATAGTGGAATATAACGGCTTGAGAATGCTTAGGCTCAGGGCCATGACCGTATCAGCGACCCAGTGGCGCACGTAGCCCCAGCTGTCGAGCGGCATGGTGCCGGCCAGCTGCCGGCCCGCCACGAAACGTTTGATGAGAGCCAGCAAACCGCCCAGAATCACAACGTAAAGCGCCGATAGCGGAATCAAAACCAGTAAGCTGGGCACGAAGCCAATGTGCTCGATGCACTCATAGAAACAGCCCAACACCGGCACCGTGGCCACCGTGGGCACCAGCAGCATGGCCATAATGGCCGTGCCCTGCGCGGCCAGATAGCCCGTGCGCAGGAACAAGGAAGGCACCACCGGCCTGGGGTACTCGGGCAAATCCACGCCGCGTACGCGCTGGGCGGGCGAGCCAATCCATTCTTCCTGGGCCGGAATCTGCTGCCCGGCGGGCAGCACCGACAGGTCGTCGAGGACGGCATCGTGGCCCAGGCGGGTATCGCCTTCGAGTACCGATCGTAGTCCTACGTAGGCATTCTGGCCTACATAAATGGAGCCGATGATGAGCCGGTTTTTCTCAATGCGATAGCCCAGCATGCAGGCTTCGCGGGCAATGCTGGCGCCGTCTTCAATCGTGATCAGATCGAACGACATGAAGCGCGTCGATCCGATGTAAACCTGTTTGCCAATGTTGGCGCCCAGCAAGCGGTAATAGGTATTCAGGAACGGAGTGGCCGATAAGAGGATAGTTGGGGAGGCCTCCACCAGTTTTTTTACGAACCAGAACCGCACGTAGTAGAAGCCCCACAACGGGTACTCGCCGGCTTTGAACCGACCGATAACCAGCCATTTGGCCAGCACCACGAACAGGCAGGCGACCGGCACGTAGGCCGTTACGGCCACGATCACGACGCCGATGATGGCGGGAACCGACCAGTCCGCAATCCGGGCGCGCACTACGATGGAGAGCGTGAGCAGTACCATCGGGATAAAGTAGAACAGCCCCACGGCCAGTACTTGCAGTGCCGCCGTGGCCAGCCGGGTGGCGGGGGAAAGCCGGGGCAGGGGCCGCTCGGTTTCGGCGCCGGGCGTGGCGCTGGCGGCGGGCACGACGAGCGCACACTCGGCCAGGGCCTGGATGGTCCGGCAGGTGTACATATTTTTCACCGACAGCCCCTGGAACTGCGGCAGCTGGCGCAGCTCGGAGATGATGAGCGAGGCCAGCAGGGAGTTGCCACCGATATCAAAAAAGTCGTCGGTGATGGAAATCGCGTCGGTGTCGAAGCGCTTTTTCCAGGCGGCGTAGATGGCTACTTCGTCGGCCGTGACGGGCAGCAGCAGCTCGCGGGAGGTGGGGGTTTCGCCCGTGACGGGGTAGGGGAGGGCCTTGCGGTTGACCTTACCGCTGGTCAGCAGCGGGAAGGCGGGCAGGGTGACCAGGGCGGCCGGGATCATGTAAGGGGCAAGTCGGGAGCGCAGAAAGTCGCGCACGGCCTTGTCGTCAACCGGCTGGTTGTTATCCGTTACCAAGTAAGCAATCAGCTTTTTAACGCCGTCAGCGCCTTCTTTCAGGGCTACGGCGGCGTTGCGAATGCCGGGCCATTGCAGCAGTTGCGATTCGATTTCGGAGAGCTCGACCCGGAAACCCCGGATCTTCACCTGCGTGTCGATCCGGCCCAGGAAGTCGATGGCGCCGTCGGTTTCGAAGCGGCCCAGGTCGCCGGTGCGATAGAGCCGGCCGGCGAATCCGGTCGGCAGCTCGGTCACCGTAATAAACTTGCTGGCGCTCAGGGCGGGCTGATTGACGTAGCCAATGGCCAGCGCCGGCCCGCCGACGCAGATTTCGCCGGCCGCGCCAAGCGGCAGCATCTGCCCAAGCTGATCGAGCAGCACCACCACGTACCCTGGAATGGGCCGGCCAATGGTGAGCTTCTGCCCCGGCACGTAATCATCGGAAGTCGTCACGACGGTGCTTTCCGTCGGGCCGTAGGTGTTCACGACCCGGCGGTCGCTGCGGGCCCATTTTTCCAGCAGCTCGGGCGGGCAGACTTCACCGCCGAGGATGAGCAGGCGCAGCGCCGGCAGCACCCCTTCGAGCAGGGAGAGCAGGGTGGGGACGGTGGAGAAGACGGTGACGTTGTTGCCGGAGAGAAAATCGGGCAGCGCGTCGGGTGTTTTCATGGTTTCTTCGGGGGCCGGCACCAGCGCCGCGCCCGAGCCGAACGCCAGCCAGATTTCTTCCAGCGAAGCATCAAAGGCCACCGAAAAACCCTGTAAAATGCGGTCCTGCGGTCCCACGGCGAACAGCGCCTGTTCGGCTTTCACCAAATGGCAGATGCTGCGGTGTGGAATCAGCACGCCCTTGGGCATCCCCGTCGTGCCCGAAGTGTAGATGATGTAGGCCACCGCATCGGGGCCCACGGTGGGCAGGGCGGGGCCGGCGAAGGACGCCGGTACCGGCGTGGCCAGGTTCACGACCACGCCCGCCCATCCGGCCAGGTCTACAGTCAGCGAACTGTTGATCAACAGAGCTTTGGCTCCGCAGTCGGATAGGATATAGGTAATGCGCTCGGCGGGGAAGGAAAGATCGAGCGGCACGTAGGCCGCCCCGGCCTTGAGCGTGGCCAGCATGCCCACGTACAGTTCCGGCGACTTGGTCATGAGCAGGCCCACGAAGTCGCCGGCCAGCACGCCCTGCTGCCGCAGCTGGTGGGCCAGGCGGTCGGCCTGCTCGTCGAGCTGCCGGTAGCTCAGGTCAGCGCCCTGCCAGTGAATGGCTACATGATCGGGGTAGGTGCGGGCCGTTTCCTCAAACAGCTCGTGCAGAATCAGCCCGTCCGGCGCGGTTTCGGGCAGGGCCAGCGGGCCGGCGGAAAATTCCCGGAGCTGCGCGACTTCTTCCTCGTGGAGAAAAAAAACGGTCCCAACCGTCACCGATGGCCTGCGCAACAGCTGGTCGTGAACGGCTTGCAGGTGCGCCGGCGTGTACGAGGCCACCCGGTGGGCGGCGTGCTTTTCGGCGCAGGTGAACCCAAGCGAAACCGCTTCGTCGGTTTCCGGCAGCGAGAGCGTCACGCACCACAGGTCGTCGTTGGTCGGCGTTTCCGGGCCTAGGAAGGAGATGCGGCAGCGCGAGATGAGCGCGCCCAGCTCCTCGGCGATGCCGGCCAGGGCCATGGTCACCTGATTGGCGGCCTCGGCGGCCACGGCCTCCAGCGTCAGCGTATCACTGATTTCGAGCGATACCGTGGCGAGGGGAAAAACGGAATTCGCCGTCTCCACGTGCAGCGTGGCCTGAATGGCAGCCGTCGAGCGCTCGGCCTGGTAGCGATAGTACACTACCGCAAAAGCAGCCAGGTAGCCAGCAATCAGACGTTCTTTCTTTTGAAAAGTAATCTCAACCTCCGGAGCTACGGGCGCAGTATCGTTAAAGGGAGTCAGGGGAGTAGTGGTTTGGTGTTGATTAATCACCTCGGTAGGGGGCGAAAAACGCCCGGGCCAGCCGTAAGGCGTTCGGAAAGGAGGTACGGATAGGCTGGAATTGAATCTATTTCAGACAGCACTAACCGTAAGTTGTTTAACGGCGAATGATTCGGGTAGCAGTGCCGGCCGGACCGCGCGGGCGGAGGCCGTCGGGAGATAGGATAATGGCTCAAAAGAACAGCCGGCGCCCGCTCCCGCCCGAGCGCTGCCGTCCTGAAAAGTCATAAGAACTTTGTTGGATCGATATAATTTAGGAAAGATACCGGCTGAAAAAGTAAAAATCCGTCGGCCCGGCGCGCTGCGTTCTTCCACCCAATTTTCCCCACGCTCAAAACCCCGGATTCCATTTGACAACAAATGAAATCCGGGGCCCGTGAGGGGCAGATGAAAGCCAGCGGCGGCGTCTGGTTATTACCGGTCCGGCGCCTTAGGCGGCGCTCCAGCCGCCGTCCAGCGGCAGGGCGATGCCGGTGATGGTGGCAGCTTCGTCGGCGGCCAGAAACAGGGCCGTCCGGGCAATGAGCTCCACCGGCACGAACGCTTTCACCGCCTGCTTTTCCAGCATAACCTTCTGAATCACTTCCGTTTCGGACAGGTGGTGGACTCTGGCCTGATCGGCAATCTGCTGATCGACCAGGGGCGTGCGCACGTAGCCGGGGCAAATGGTATTGGCCGTGATGCCGAGCGGCGCGCCCTCCAGAGCCAGGGTTTTGGTGAGGCCCACCAGGCCGTGTTTGGCCGCCACGTAGGCACTTTTAAAAGGCGAGGCGAACAGCCCGTGCGCGGAGGCGATGTTGATGATCCGCCCGAAGCGCCGGGCCTTCATCCCCGGCCACACGGCTTTAGTGAGGTGAAATGCGGCCGTGAGGTTGATGGCCAGAATGGCGTCCCACTTGGCTTCGGGAAACTCGTCGATGGGCGCCACGTGCTGAATGCCCGCGTTGCAGACCAGCACCTCCACGCTGCCGAAGGCGGCCAGCGCCTCGGCCACCAGTCCGCGAATCGCGGCGGGGTCCAGCATATTGGCGGCCGAAAACAGGTGCCGGACGCCGTGCTGCCGGGCCACTTCGGCGGCAATGGCCGCGCCATCGGGCTCCAGCCCGTTGAAAACCACCTGGTAGCCCTGGCCGGCAAACGCGTGCGCGATGGCTAGCCCAATGCCGCTGGTGCTGCCGGTGATCAATACCGTTTTCGTCATGGGATTCAGCTTTAGCAACGGAAGAATAAGGATTGGTCCCGGTCCTGGCTAGGCCAGAAAGTCGAGAATGGCCGGGACAATTTCCTGCGCGCCCTGGCCGTAGAGCATGGTTTGGTGGTTGCCCCACACTTCGCGGTACTGGCCGTGGGGCAGCAGCTCCACCGTTTCGAGGGCGAATTCCTTGGGCAGCAGAGGCGCGTCGAGGGCGTAGTTCATGGTGCCGTTGATGAGCAGGGTGGGTTGCTCAATGGCCCGGATATAGTCCGGCCAGGGCTCGGCGTACACCCCGTCGGCGAGGCATTCGGCAATGTGCTCCGGGGCCGAGCGCGGCGTGACCGAGCCGTCGGCGTGAGTGAGAACGTCGGCCCGGTAGTAGTCCTCCATGCGCGCGTCCCAGATGGTGAGGTAGGGCGCCAGCCGGGCCTGGGCCAGGTATTCGGCGAAGTTAACGGTGGTTTTGCCGAGTCGGCCGAGGGTGGGCCCGAGCATTTCCCTGGTCTGCGGGTGCAGCCGGGCGGCGGCGTCGAGCAGCACCAGCTTCTCCACCCGGGCGGGGTGGTGGTAAGCCACGTACAGGCTGAGCAGCGCACCGAAGGAGTGGCCCACGAGCTGCGCCCGGGCCAGGCCCAGGGCATCGAGCAGGGCCAGCACATCGGCGGCGTGGGCGGCCATGGTGTAGCCGGTGGCGGGCTTCCCGCTCAGGCCCCGCCCGCGCAGGTCCACTGCCACCACCCGGCGCTCGGCATTCAGCCCCGCCTGAATCAGGCCGGCGAACGCCTGGGCATTGGCCGTGAGGCCGTGCAGAAGCAGAATGGGCGGCGCTGTACCCTCGTAATCAAGGTAGTGCAGCCGGAGGCCGGCCGTTTGCAGGAACTGGGATTTCATGGCGGAAAGGCAAGGGGTGGACGGCGGGGAGATTTCGGGTAATGATAAGTGGTTGATTTAGCAACCGGGGGGCTTTTGCCGGCGCCCACGGCGAAATGGCCCGCTGGCGGGCTAATAGTCCGGCAAGGGCAGGGTAGGGGCAAGCCGCTGGCATTGAGCTGCTTGCCAAAGCCAGTCCGGCCGGTCGGGGCTTTAGTCCACCCATCATATCTTTTTTGGGCAATCCGGCCGCCTGGTCCGACGGGGTACTTTCAGTGTGATTACCATCGTGATCAGACCAGAAAAGCGGAATAATCCCGTTCCTATCAAGCGTGTCATTCACCTGCCGGTCAGGGCTTTGGGCGCGCCCTTCCCGTCTTCAACTATCAGCTTACCCTTACCCATCTCCCGAGCTGCCATGAATGGAATCGCCTCTTCGCAAACCGTGCTGGCCACGGCCGTCCTGCTGCTGATTTACGCGGGGATCACCCTGTTTTTCGTCGTGCGCGGGGCGCGGCGCACCGGCAGCATGGCCGATTACGCCCTGGGCACGGTCCGGTTTTCGCCGGTGGCGGTGGGCCTCTCGCTGGCCGCGTCCATGACCAGCGCGGCCACCTTTATCATCAACCCCGGCTTCGTGGCGCTCTACGGGCTGAGCGGCGTGCTCTCCTTCGGGATTGTGATGCCGCTGGCCGCCTTCGCCTCGCTCATTGTCCTCACCAAAGGCTTCCGCAAACACGGCCAGACGGTGAAGGCCCTGACCATGGCGCAGTGGTTGGGCTCGCGCTACCAGAGCCGGTTCCTGACCCGTTATTTCGCCGGGCTTTCCCTGCTGCTCATCACCTTTATCGTCCTGATCTGCGTGGGCGTCACCCGCGTGCTCAGCCAGGCGCTCGACGTGCAGCCGGTTTACGTGCTGGTGGGGCTGGTCGTTTTTGTGTTTGGCTATATGATGTTTGGCGGGGCCAATTCCATGGTGTATACCAATACGTTGCAGGTGGGGCTGAAGCTGGTGGTGGCCGTGGTGCTGCTGGGCTCGGGGTACAAGTATTTCAGCGCCGGCATTCACGGTTTCCTGGCGCAGCTGGCGGCAATTGACCCGGCGCTGGTGCATTCGGTTAATCCGCAGAGCTACTTTTTCCGCGACTATTTCGAGATCATTTTTTGTCAGCTCGTGGTGGGCGTGGCCATCGTCTGCCAGCCGCATACCATCACCAAATCCCTGCTGCTCAAGAGCGACCGCGACGTGAACCGCTACCTGCTTACCGCCGTGATTGTGCTCACGCTGTTTTTCATGGTCGTATTCACGGGCCTGTACGCCCGGCTGGCTTTCCCCAACCTGCTGGTGAACGGCCACACCCTGAAAATGGACGCCATCATCCCGGCCTACGTGCTGAGCGAATTTCCCGTCTACCTCACGCTGGTGGTAGTGCTGGGTCTCGCGGCCTCGGGCATCTCTACGCTGGAAGGGTTGATTCAATCCCTGTCCACGACCATCACGGCCGACATTATCCGGCCCGCGATCGGGGAGGGGTTTTTCAGCGGCGCCCCGGGCTACCGGCGCGAAATCATCATCAACCGAACCGTAATTGCGCTGCTCGGGGTAGTCGCCATCGGCCTTTCTTATTATCAGATTGAACATCCGAACCTGAGCGTCGCGGTGTTCGCCCAGAATGGCGTTTACGCCTACTTCGCGGCTGCTTTCATCCCGGTATTTTTCGGAATCCTGTTTCAGAATGCGCCGCGCCCGGCCGTTATTGCGGCCTCCATCGTGGCGCTGGTGGTCCACTTCTCGGTGTACTACGGCGAACTGACGCCCTACATGCACGCGCCGGTGAAAAACCCGGGCGTGCCGGCGGCGCTGGCCATTTTGTCATCGGCCCTGGTCGGGACGGTACTGTTTTTTGCGTTGCGCAAAGCCCCGGTTAAGGCGGCGCTCCCGACGGCGGAATCAGCCCCGATTTTGTCGACGTAGTTTGGTGAACGGGTCGCGTCTCTACCCTCGTCGGACGAGGATAACGACCAGCCCGCCACGCGCTAGGGTTATTCTGGCTCAAGCCGGATCCTTACATTTCCCTTTAATTCGCCCTTCCCCAACCCACCCGCCCCCCGCCCCATGTACACCAAAGACTGGATTGCCAAGTGGGCGCTGTACTCCCCGGAAAAACTGGCGCTCAAGGAGTTGGATACCGGGCGGACGCTCACCTACGCCGAGCTCAACGACTGCGCCAACCACCTGGCGACCGTCCTGACCCAGCACCCGGGTCTGCGCCCGGGCGACCGGGTGATGGTCATTGCCGAGTTTTCGCTCGAGTACGTGGCCCTGTTCGTGGCGGCCCAGAAAGCCGGCTTTATCCTGGTGCCCGTCAACTACCGGCTGACGGCGGGGGAAATTGATTACCTGGTCGATAACTGTCAGCCGAGGCTGCTTATTTACGAAGAGCAGTTTGCGGAAAAAACCCGGCAGCTGCGGGCGTTGCCGGCCATTCCGCAGGTGTGGCCGCTGCGGGAAATCAGCCGGCATTGCCAGCGGGCGCGGCTGCGGGGAGTTAATCCCCGGTTCGAAAGTGCGCCGCTGGCCGAGGACGCGCCCCTGTTCATCCTCTACACGTCCGGCACGACGGGCTTCCCCAAAGGAGCGCTCTACACCCACAAGATGCTACTCTGGAACAGCCTCAACACCACGCTGGCCCTGTCGCTGACGGCGGACGACAGTACCATCGTCTGCACGCCGCCCTTCCACACGGGCGGTTGGAATGTGCTGCTCACGCCCCTGCTGCACCGGGGCGGCACGGTCGGTTTCGTGAAGAAATTTCAGCCCGATCGACTTCTGGAGCTGCTGGCCCGCGAACGCACCGCCATCTTCATGGCCGTGCCGACGATGTTGAAAATGATGATGGACAGCCCGGCATTCGCGTCGGCCGACCTGAGCGCCATCCGGTATTTCATCGTCGGGGGCGAGGCGCTGCCGCTGCCGGTCATTCAGGCTTGGCACCGGCGCGGCGTCCCCATCCGGCAGGGGTTTGGGCTGACGGAGGTCGGGCCCAACCTGTTTTCCCTGCACCAGGACGATGCGGAGCGCAAGATCGGCTCCATCGGGCGGGCCAACTTTTACGTCGATTACCGGCTGTTGGACGAGGCCGGGCGGGAGGTGGCGCCGGGTGCCGTGGGGGAGCTGTGCCTGCACGGTCCCACCGTGATGCCCGGCTACTGGAACGACCCCGCCGCCACCGCCACCGCCCTGAATAACGGCTGGTTCCGCACCGGTGATCTGCTGCGTCAGGACGCCGACGGCTACCTCTACGTGATGGATCGCCTCAAGAATATGTACATCTCCGGGGGCGAAAACGTCTACCCGGCCGAGATCGAACGGTTTCTGCTCACTTTCCCCGGCGTGGTAGAAGCCGCCGTGATCGGCGTGCCCGACGAGAAGTGGGGCGAAGTGGGCAAAGCCTTCATCGTGAGCAACGGCGTCGGGGTGTCGCCCGCGGCGATGCTGGAGTATTGCGGGGCCAACCTCGCCCGGTTCAAAGTGCCACGGTGCGTGGAGCTGGTGGCCGAGCTCCCCAAAAGCGACACCGGCAAAATCAACAAAAACCAGCTGCGCACCCACCGATGAAAAAGATTGTCCGGCCGGCCCGCCTCGTTATCGTCCTTGTCCTCATCTTTTTAGCCCGTTTCCCCGCCATGAGCTTTTCGCCGGAACAAGCGCCCCCGCGCCAGGTGATCGGAGCCTACGGGTTTCCCGAGCACACGCTGACGCTGGCCGATTCTATCAAAATCTGCTACGTTGATGCGGGGAAAGGGCCCACCACGCTCGTTTTTATCCACGGCCTGTCGAGCTACATAAGGGCCTGGGAAAGAACGATTCCCGAGCTGAGCAAGTCGGCGCGCTGCATTGCCCTGGACTTGCCCGGCTACGGGAAATCATCCCCGGGCGCGTACCCCGGCACGATGGATTTTTACGCCGACGTCGTGCTCCAGCTCATTCACCGCCTGCACCTCAAAAACGTGGTGCTGGTGGGCCACTCCATGGGCGGGCAGATTGCCCTGACCGCCGCCCTGCGCGCGCCGGCCGACGTGCAAAAGCTGGTCCTCGTTTCCCCGGCCGGCTTCGAAACGTTCACCGCGCCGGAGCAGGAGCAGCTGCGTAAATTATTCACCGTGAAGTCTATCGAGCAGACGCCCGAGGCGCAGGTGCGGCTCAATTTCAAGTATAATTTCTACGCCATGCCCGCCGACGTGGAGCGTTGGATCCGTGAGCGGTTGGCAATGATGGGCGGCACCGACTTCAAAAAATACGCCCAGACGGTGGTTAATAGCCTGTCCGGGATGCTGGCCGGCCCGGTATTCGACCGCCTGCCCCTGGTGCGGCAGCCGACGCTCGTCGTCTTCGGCGCCGATGATTTCCTGATTCCCAACCGGGCCCTGCACCCCACGCTGACCACGGCGCTGGTGGCGGCAGCCGGCACCAGCCGGCTGCCCCACGCCGAGCAGGTGCTGCTGCCCCAGGCGGGCCACTTCGCGCACTACGAGAAGGCGGGGGAATTTAACCAGCAGCTGCGCGAGTTCATCCGGCGGTAAGCGCGGCCTTATTCGTCGCAACTTCTTCTGGGAATCAGCATACCGGACGAGGGGAACCCGCCGGGAAACGCTACCTTGGAGAGCGTTTCACCCACTCATCTCTATGAAAAAGCAGCTCGGAAAGTTCGGGGACTTTGCCTTCGATATTCTGCCCCACGAAGTGGCGTACCTGTTGCAGATTCAGCAGTTTCAGGATGCGGAGAACCTGGAGATTTTGCAGACCATTGCCTACAACTGCCAGCACACGCGCACGCCGGCGGCCTTCCGGACGGATATCGACAAGCGGAAATATTCCAACCTCAAACAGTGGATTCAGCAGCGGCTGGCCGCTATCGACGTGGATCAGCACCTGGTGTACCTCAATGAGATGGACCAGAAAATCATGACCGATTCCATTTCGCCGACCGAGGAAAAGGGCTTGCTGCAAACCATTGTCCGCTACGCCAAACCGGATTTTTACTTCGTTAAGCTCTACGAGCTGACCCTGAGCTACCGGCATTTTCTGCTTATCCGGATGCGGCACAAGGACCACCAGGCCGTGTCGGATTTTATCGCCGCCCAGCGGGAAAACTACCGCAAAAGCAAAGCGGTAAACCAGCAGCTGCACGAGGCGACGGTGGACATTATCAGCCAGTACGCGCAGCACACCACCGAAAGCCGGCAGTGGGAACAGTGGCTGCTCGACACGTTTTACGACGAAACGCTGGACGGCCTGAACCGTTATTTTGCCGTCGTCCGGCTCACGTTTTTGTACTTCAACTACGCGCAGCTCGATCAGCTCAAGGCAGTCTACACGGCGCTGGATGAGCTGCTGAAACAGGGCGTGTTCTACTCGCGGCGCATCCTCTTTAATTATTACGCCAACTGCCTGTTGCTGCACTCCAAAATCGACGTGCTGCCGCAGGCCGAGGAGTACGGCTATCTGTCGATCAAACAGAAAAATACCGACCACTTATCCTACCTCAATAACTACAGCGCCATCCTGTTGCGGCAGGGCAAGATTCACGAGGCGCTGGCGCTCATGAAACAGTCGTTTCCCACCCTGCGCCACACCAATAATCTGCGCCATAAGATTGGTTTTCTGGCCTTTTACATCAAATGCCTGAACCTGAACGGGCAGCCCGCTGACGGTGAGAAAATGGCCGACAGCTTCCTGCGGGACAACACCCGCGAATTGCTGGCCGACCGCTGGCACCTGTTTTTCGCGGCGTATTTTCAGGCCCTGGTGCTCCAGGAAAAGTACGATAAGCTGCTCCGAACCTGCCGGCGCCACCACTTGCTGCAAAAGGAAGCCGGCCACCGCGCGCGGCCCAATTACCTGCCTACGCTGCCGTGGTACTACTACGTGAGCCAGTACGTGGAGAATGAGATCGACGACGACCAGCTGGTGACGCTGATGGTGGGCGCGGGCCGGGCGCAGTACGCCAATCCGCACCAGGAACCGCTGCTGCTGGCGCTGCTTCACGAGCTGAAAGCCCACATTCCGCACCTGAGTGGACGCGTGAGGTCAATGCTGGCTTCAGTGCCAATAGTAGACTGATTATCAAGTTACTAACGGGATCGTGACGGAAAAACCGGGGTTTAGTCCACCGGACTTTTTTAAGGGTCGGAAAGGTGGGCGGTGGGTGAGGGCTGTAGATTTCGCCACTCCACTTAAAAAACGAATTCCCATGGCAACCCGACTCTTACTCATTCTCCTGCTGAGTGCCCACGCGCTGCTATCCTACGCGCAGAGTGGCGGAATTCGCGGCCGGATTACCGACGCGGCCACCGGCGAAGCGCTGGCCGGCGTGAACGTAATTCTGCCCGGCAGCAACCGGGGCACGGCCACGAGCGCCGCCGGCGACTTTGAGCTGCGCGACCTGGCGGCCGGTCCGCACCGGATCCGCATTTCCTTTATCGGCTACGAGTCGCCGGAACAGACCGTAACTGTGGGCGAGGGCCTGACCGACATCGGCACCGTAGCGCTGAAGGCCAGCTCCATCATGGCCGGGGAAGTGGTGGTGTCGGCCTCCCGCCGGCCCGAAAAGCTAACGGAAGCGCCGGCAACGATCAGCGTCATCAACGCCCGCAACATCTCGGAGCTGCCTTCTTTCAATGCCGGCGAGCTCATTGCCCGGCAGAAAGGGGTGGACTACATCCGCACCGGCGTGCTGGGCACGGGCCTCAACGTGCGGGGCTTCAATAGCGCGTTCAACCCCAAAAACCTGCAAATGAACGACGCCCGCCTGTCCACCCTGATTGCCACCGGCCTGCCCCTGGGGCCGCTCACGAGCGTGGTGAAGGAGGACATCGAGCGCATCGAAATCATCCTTGGACCTTCGGCGGCGCTCTACGGCCCCAACGCCCACAACGGGTTGGTGAACACGATCAGCAAAGATCCGCGCACCTCGGAGGGCACCACGGTGGCGCTCGGGCTGGGCAATCAGAACGTGTTCTCGGCGCGCCTGCGCCACGCCATGGTCCTGAGCCCGAAGTGGGCCTTTAAGGTAACGGGCGAATACACCAAGGGTCAGGATTTTAACTACGTCGATACGGTTTACTACAATAACACGGCCTTTAAGCCCGCCAAGTACCACGCCGCCCCGGAGCTGAACCTGGACCGCAACTTCAACTCCCTGCACGGGGAGGCGGCGGTATACTACAGCCTGAATAAGAAGTCGGATATCATCCTCTCGTACGGCGGTAACCAGTCTAATTTCCTGGCCCAGACCAACGCCGGCCGTAATCAGATCAAGGACTGGCAGGTGCATTACCTGCAGGCCCGCTACGTGTCGCCGCACGTTTTTGCGCAGCTCTACAATACGTGGAGCATCACCGACAATACCTACGCCATCAACCAGCGTACCCAGAACTATCTGAGCTTCAAGGATGCCGGCTTCAGCGAAGACGTGGCCCAGCAGCGCTCCCTATCCGAGCTCTGGTTTGGCACCACGCCCACGAGCGGCGTGGCGCTGAAGCGCGGGGCGGTTTTCAAGGATCACTCCCGCCGGGTCAACGCTGAGGTGCAGTACAACAATTCGTGGAAGGGCTTCGATGTCATCGTGGGCTCGCAGTACCAGCGCGATATGGCGAACAGCAATCACACCTATCTCTTTGATCAGGACGGCGATATTATCGTCAATCAGCTGGGGGCCTACACCCAGATTGAGCGGGCGCTGCCGGGGAATTTCAAGGCCATCCTCGCCGCCCGGGCCGATAACCACCAGCTCTACGGCTTCAACTTCATCCCCAAAGCCGGCCTGGTCTGGACCAAAAACGACCAGTCGGTGCGCCTCACCTACGGTAAAGGCATTGCCGCCCCCACCATCCTGAACCTGAACGGCTACCTGTTCGGTGGCCTGCTGATTGGCAACGGCGAGGGCTTCACCCTCAGCGATGGCAGCAAGATCGACAAGCTCAAGGTGGAAACCATCAACTCGGTGGAAATGGGCTACAAGGGAAAAGTCACCCCCAAGCTGTACCTGGACGTCAACGCCTACTATAACGTATCGGAAAACTTCCTGAGTCCGGCCATCAATATTGCCACGCAGGGCCGCAAGGTGGTTATGCGCGGCGACACGCCCATTTCGCAGGTGATCCCCGGGGCGCCCGAAACCGGCGTTGGCACCCTGCTGACATACACTAATTTTGGGCACGTGAGTACCTACGGCGCAGATTTTGGCGCCACCTACTACCTGAGCAACTCGTTGAGCTTCGTTCTCAACTACTCTTACTTTAACTACAGCCTCGACACCAGCGACCTGCGCAACGACGGCAACCGGGACGGGAAAGTGCAGCCCCAGATCGACCTGCCCATCAACACGCCCAAGCACAAAGGCAGCTTCGCCGTGAACTACAGCGACAAGAAGTTCTTTGGCTCCATTTTCACCCGCTACGTGCAGGCGTATGATTTCTTCTCCGGCATCAACGTGGCCGCCGCCGCTAATCCGGAGTTCAATATCCGGGAAAATGCCCGCTACGGCCGCACCTGGAACTACGGCCCCCTCGGCGGCTTCACCACCGTGGACCTGAGCGCCGGCTATCACCTCACCAGCTACCTCACGGCTTCGGCCCAGGTCGTTAACGTGTTCGATACCAAGATGCGGGAGTTCGTGGCTTCCCCATTCATCGGCCGCCTGTACTCGGCCGAGCTGAAAGTGAACATTCCCGGTATTCGCAAGCAGCTGTAAGAACCAGTTCATCGCGCCTGGAATGGCAAAGGGGAGTCAGCGGCGCGGCGCTGACTCCCCTTTGCGTTATTCTGCCCGCCCCAACTCCTGTAAATAGCGATTCCGCAGTTTTTCTGGCCTTACTTCGGGGGTTAAACCGATTTCTCCCCCCACTTTTAGCTCTCCCTAATGCACTTACTGCTACGGCGTTTTTTACTGACGGCCACGCTCACCGGCCTGGCTATTCCGGGCCTGCGCGCCCAGGATGCTCCCGCTCCCAAGCGCCCGGACCGGGCCCAGCACCACGTTTTTGTGCTGAATAATTTCCGGACGGAGAGTGGCGTGACGCTCCCTCAGGCCCGCGTGGTCTACGGGACCTACGGCCACCTCAACGCCGCCCACGACAACGCCATCCTGTTGCCGTCGCACTACATGGCCGACCACCACGGCTACGAGTGGCTCATCGGGCCGGGCAAAGCCCTCGATACCACCAAGGTGTTTCTGGTTGCCACCGAGCTCTTTGGTAATGGGCACTCGTCCTCGCCGAGCAATACGCCCGAGCCTTTCCACGGCCCGCGCTTTCCGGTCATGACGATCCGCGACAACGTGGAAGCCGTGCACCAGCTTTTGATTAATGACTTAAAGATTAATCACCTAAAAGCCATCGTCGGCTTTTCGATGGGAGCGGAGCAGGCGTTTCAGTGGGCCGTGAGCTACCCCGTTTTTGCGGATCGGCTCGTGGCCACCTCGGGCACGGCCAAGACCTACCCGCACGGCTTCGTCCGGCTGGAAGGCCAGATCGCGGCCCTGACCGCCGACGCCGCCTTCAAGGACGGCGACTACACTGCCCCGCCCACCAAGGGCATCGAGGCTTTCGCCACCGTCTGGACGGCCTGGCTCTACTCGCAGGAGTGGTGGCGGCAGGAGCTGTGGCGTAGTGATTCGGCGCCGGGCACCACCTTCGAGCAGGTGCTGCACGAGTACCGCACCAACTTCATCCCCGGCGGCGATGCCAACGACCTGATTTTGCAGATGCGCACCTGGGAGCACCATAACGTGGGCACCACCGCCGGCTTCGGCGGCGACGTGGAAAAGGCTCTGCGCTCCATCAAAGTGCCGATTATGTACATGCCTTCGGAAACGGATCTGTACTTCCCGCTCACCGATGCGCGCTACGAAGCGGCCTTTATTCCGGGCGTGCTGCTGCGGCCCATCCCGTCGCTCTGGGGCCACACGGCCGGCGCCGCGCCCAACCCGGCCGATGCGAAGTTTCTCAACGACAACATCCGCAGCTTCCTGGCCGGAAAGAAAAAGTAGCTCCCGGAGCAATCCGTCGGGTACGCCGTTCGCTTGTCCGCTAACCCGATCGGGTGGGTGGGCAAGCGAACGGCGTCCTGGCGTTTTACAAGCCCAGCTTCTGCGCCGCGTTGTGCTGGCGCACGTTGTCGAGGCGGGTGTAGCGGCGGATCATCTCGCTGGTCTTGTGCTTGGTCTGGTTCATGACTTCGGAGTCATCGGCTCCGTTGAGCTTGGCGACGGTCACGAACGAGGCCCGCAGGGAGTGGGCCGTGTACTTGGCGCCCAGGTATTGCTGCACAATCAGGTTGATGTGCTTATCCGTGAGCCGGCGGGTAGTGAGCCGCTCGCCCTTGCGCAGTGAAACGAACACGGGCCCTTCGGTCCGTTCCAGCCGCCTCACCCAGGCTTCGAGCGTGCGGATGGGGCAGAGCTTGAATTCGGGGGAATAAAAAATTGCTTTTTCCTCGGCGGCCCCGAGCTGGTTGGTCTTGCTCTTGGCCAGGTTGACGATAAGTCCTTCTTCGGAAAAAGACAGGTCCTGCAGGTTCAGCGCCGCGAGCTCCGAGCGGCGGAAAGCCCCCGTGAAACCGAGCAGCAGAATCACCCGGTTGCGCAGGCCCGCGATGGTTCTGGCATCGATGCTCTTGACGGTCCGCTTGAAACTGGCCAGGGTAAAAGCCGGCGCCTGTTTCTGACGAATGCCTTTGAGCCGGCAAATCCCCTCCATGAGCACCTTGAATTTTTTGTCGTCGGTCGGCGAGTCGATTCCGCGCAGGGCGTGCGCCTTGCTGATGGCCGCGCAGTGCCGCTGAATGGTGGCGACCTTCTTGCCGGTTTCGGCCAGGTGCGTCACGAACCCCGCCAGCGTATCGACCGACGCCGGCAGCGGCTCCAGCTCGTGGGTCGTGCACCAGGCCCCGAAACGTTTCAGGTCGCCGGCGTAGGCCAGGGCCGTATTGGGGGCGCCCCGCAAACCGGCTTCCACGTAGCGGGCCGTGTGTTCCGAAAGCTGAGCCAGCGTGGGCAAGCCCGCGCCAGGGGAAGAGACAACGAGCGAACGTTCCATGCAGCGGTAATAACAAGGAGTAGGATGGCGGATTGGGAAGCTGCGCAAAGCTACTTTATAAGATCCGATAAGTAAGAGTTATCAGATGCTATTTGAGGAAAGCAGGAGCGAAGCGGGATTGGGTGCTGGTGGCTGAAAAATATAACTATGACCGGTTTCATTTGCGGATAATTCATTGCCCGACTACGCCGCTGTTTCGCTTCTACCGCCGGGCCGCCAAACGCCAGACCCTGGAAGGGTGGCGCCGGAAATACAAGTTGCATCGGCCCAAACTTCGCCAAATCCAGATTCTGCTCAATAGCGATGAATACCCCGGGCGGCGGACGGCCGCCGCAATGATCGCAGCGATGTCCGCCGCAACGGCCGCCGTACTGCGCACCTTCACTGGAATACCTCCGGAAGGAGGTAGCTTCAACTACTGATCTTACGCGATGAGTGGCTCCAGATGCTTTAAAGCAGTTTTTACCGTTTCAGAAACTGCCGTTTCACGGCTACGAGATAAGTCTGGCGGGAAATATCAGTCACCCCAACCAAATCCTCTAAAACCGACTGATTTGCTTCCAGTCCGGTGTTTTGCACCATTGATCAGGCGCTACCATTTCCTTTTTTAGCTATCCATGAGAAATTTTCTATTGGTCCTGCTGCTGACCACCCTTGCCAGCCGCGCCGGGGCGCAAGCCGGTCCCCCGCTCACGGCCCACCTCGACAACGTCCGGCTGACGGTGGCGCTCGGCGCCGATGGGCGCCCCACTTACGATGTCCGGTACGGCGCGAAGCCGGTCATTGCGTCCTCGCACCTGGGCCTGTCCTTTGCCGATGGCCAGGGCTTCGACGGCCCGCAGGTGGTGCTGGGCAGCGAAACCCGGGACGTCGATGAGACGTGGCAGCCGGTCTGGGGCGAGGTCAAAGACATTCGCAATCACTACCAGCAG
>JAYWCH010000052.1:0-6473 GCA_043780755.1 Hymenobacter sp. | reverse complement strand
TTTGCGCAGCTGCGGGCCCTGGTAACGGTCGATCCCGCCCAGGTTGTGCTCGTGGACCAGGCTCAGCGCCTGTTCCAGCAATGGTCGCGCTACAGTCATTTATTAGTAGCTGAGAAGCGGGAGGCCCGGCGCCTCAATCCCCGCCAAAGCGGCCTGGAAGGCATTGCCCACCGTCGTTTCACCGAAGGGCTGACCGGCAAGCAGGTCATGGATAATATCCGGGACCGGCTGGCGGCTTTTGAAACCAGCGAAGCCCGCACCCGCGCCCGGATGCGTCAGCGCCTCGACGCGAGCATCCGGCGGGCTGAGTGGCTTTCGGGGGCCCTGGCGGTGGCGGCGCTGGTGCTGGGCCTGCTCTGGGCCATTTACATCGTGCAGATTTTTGCCCGCCGCCTGCGCAGCATGCTCGACTTGGCCCGCCGCATGGCCGACGGCGACTACAACAGTCAGATTGTAGATACCGCCCAGGATGAAGTGAGCGAGCTGACGGCCGCCCTCAACATCATGGCTCGTACCGTGGGCGCCAACATCGGCCAGCTCGAAAGCCGCAACCAGGAGCTCGACCAGTTTGCCTACGTCGTCTCGCACGACCTCAAGGCGCCGTTGCGCGGGATTGAAAGCGCCTCGCGCTGGATTGAGGAAGACATGGGCAAGGACCAGCTGCCGGCGCACATTCGTGAGTTTCTGGGGCTGATGCGCCAGCGCGTGCACCGCATGGAAAAACTTATTTCTGGCATTCTCGAGCTCGCCCGCATCGGTCGGGTGGCGCAGGCCGACGAGCAGGTTTTTGTGCGCTCGCTGGTGCGCGAGGTGGTCGATACGCTCAATCCGCCCGCCGGCTTCCGGGTTGAGCTGCCTTTTTTTCTGCCTACCCTCACTACCAATGCCGTGCAGCTGCAACAGGTGTTTACCAACCTGATCAGCAACGCGCTCAAATACCATGACCACCCCGAAACCGGCACCGTGCAGATTGGCTGCGACGATGCCGGGGAGTTCTACCAGTTTTCGGTGGCCGACGATGGTCCCGGCATCGACCCGGAATACCACGATCGGATCTTCATCATTTTTCAGACCCTGACCGAGCGCGACACCCGCGAAAGCACCGGCGTTGGCCTGGCCATTGTGAAAAAAATTGTGGAGCGCCAGGGCGGACGGATCGGGGTTAAATCAGCGGAGGGCCAGGGGGCTAAGTTTAGCTTTACCTGGCCCAAGCAGCCGCCCAAAGCGTTGCCGACGCCGCAATTTGTGGCCACCGCCCGGCTTTCTACCGTACCAACTGCTCCCGACGCGTAGTTTTATGCGGGGACTTTCCCGCTGCTGATCATTTCTTAGCTTATGTACGCTGACCATCCTGCCCGCAGCATCCTCCTCGTCGAAGACGACCAGATGGACGTCATGAACGTGCAGCGGGAGCTGCGCCGTCAGAACATCGATGTGCCGCTCGTGCACGCCCGCAACGGCCGCGACGCCCTCAAAATGCTGCGCGGGGAAGGCGGCGAGCCCAAAATTGCCAAGCCCAACCTGGTAATGCTCGACATCAACATGCCCCGCATGAACGGCCTGGAGCTGCTCGAAATCCTCCGTTCCGACCCGGAATTCGTGGGCCTGAACGTCTTCATCATGACGACTTCCGACCTGGAATCGGAGCGTTTGAAAGCCCAGCAGCTCGCCGTAAGCGGTTACATTATCAAGCCCCTGAGCTTCGATACGTTCGGGGAAGGCGGCACGAGCGTGGACGGTTTCAGCCTTTTTCTGGACCTGCTCAAACTGAAAGATTAGCGGGTTTCAGCTAATTAGATTTAGACTCAGTTAACACTAATGACCAGTCATGCTTCGCTACGCTCTGCATGACGGTTTTTGATTTAGGAACAGGGTATTGACTTCTACAACAGCCGAAAGCCCGGCCGGTGGTGAATACAGGCGCCGTGCGCCCGGATCGCGGCCCGGTGCTTTTGGGTGGGATAGGCCGCATTCTGTTCCCAGCCGTAGGCTGGAAACTCGGCCGCCAGCATTTGCATGTGCTCATCGCGGAAGGTTTTGGCCAGCACCGAAGCCGCCGCAATGCTGCGGTAGAGCCCATCGCCGCCAATAATGCAGGTGTGCGCGAAGCCGGACAGCGGTCGGAATCGATTGCCATCTACCAGTAAATGAGCCGGTTCGACGGCCAGCGCGGCCACCGCCCGGTGCATGGCCAGGTAGCTGGCCTGGGCAATATTGAGCCGGCCAATTTCTTCCACCGAAGCCTGGCCCACGGCCCAGGCAATGGCCCCGGCGCAGATTTCGGGGCGCAGAGCCTCGCGCCGTTTGGTGGTGAGCTGTTTGGAATCGTTGAGAAACCGGGGGTTGAAATCGGCGGGTAGGATGACGGCCGCCGCGAATACGGGACCGGCCAGGCAGCCGCGCCCGGCTTCGTCGAGGCCCGCTTCGAGGGCGTGGCCGGTGTGGGTGGCAAGGAGCACAGCAGATAGAAAAGAGAAAATAAAAAGCGGGGGAGGGGAGAATCCGCAGTCGAGCGCGATCCTGCCCTCCCCCCAGGGAAGTGAGTGTGAGTATATCGAAAATTTAGTGGCGCCCGGCGGTACTGCCTTCGTCGGCGGGGTCGGTTTCGCCCCGGCGCTGGCCTTGGCTGTCACGGGGGCCCTCGTCGATTTCGGTGGCTTCGTCCGTGGTTACGTAGTCGTTGGTGATGGGGCCGAGGCCCTGGATTTTTTGTTCCAGATCGGCTTCGGCCTGGGCATGCTTGAGGTTAAAGAGCGGGTCGTGCCCGTTGGGGGCGGGAGTTTTGGCGCGTTTGGCGGGGAGTTTAGCCATAAATAAGGTGCCGGCCGGAATGTGAGCGGCCGGCGTAGAATGGTACGGCCCGTTGCCAATCAGGGTTAAAAGCTCGTCCTTACGGCCGGATAAAGTGCGGAGCGCAACGCGCGCCGGGCGGCCCGAACGGCCACAAAAAAGGCCGCTACACGAGTGCAGCGGCCTTAAAGTGGCGGGTCTAACTTGAAGGTGTCTACCCCACCTTTTCAGTTAGAGCGCCGCCGCACGAGAGGTCCTTCCTTTCCACATTTCCAGCCCGTGCGGGGGGACTTATGATTCAAAGATACTACATAGTTTGCCCGGAATACTAATATTTTGGATTAACTACCGACTTTAGTCGGTCAACCCGGTTTTTAGCTCGTCAGAGCGCCCTATTCTGCGGTTGCCGGTGGGCGCCGTCCGCGCGGCCGGGAGTACTTTCGCTTTCCCCCTCCGCCTCATCCCGATCTTTCGTATGCTGCCTCCCCTCGTCCCCGAACATGATGAAAACCACAACCCCTGGCAGGTAATCAGCACGGAATTGAAGTATCAGAATCCCTGGATCTCGGTGCGCGAAGACCAGGTGCGCAACCCCGGCGGCGGGCGGGGCATCTACGGCGTGGTGAGCATGAAAAATAAAGCCCTGGGGATTGTGCCCGTTGATGCCGAGGGCAATACCTGGCTCGTGGGCCAGTACCGGTACCCGCTGAACGAGTACAGCTGGGAAATTCCCATGGGCGGCGGCCTGCTGGAACACGACATTCTCGAATCGGCCCAGCGCGAGCTGCGGGAAGAAACCGGCCTGCTTGCGGCTCGTTGGACGCGCATCGCCCGCCTGCACACCTCCAATTCCGTGACCGACGAGGAAGGGTTCGTCTACCTCGCCGAAGACCTCACCCAGGGCGAGCTGGAACCCGAAGAAACCGAAGAGCTCCGCCTCTGGAAACTCCCCCTGGCCGATGCCGTGCGCCTGGTCATGGCCGACCGCATTACCGACGGCATCAGCGTCGCGGGCTTGCTCAAGGCGGAAAAGGTGCTCGCGCAGCGGGCGGCGGTGGGGTAGGGGCGAAAATGATCGTGGCGGCTATATTCGGGAAATCCGCTTTCTGGCGCCGGCGCCCGGCCCGCCAGCACCTAACTTTGTACGCTATGCGCCATCTGTTTCGTTACCTCGGCCAGCGCCTGTACACTACCTGGGCGGTTTTGTGGTTTATTGTGCCGTTCGTGCTCATTTACCCGTGGCAGTGGTATTTCAGCCGTCGGCCGGGCGGCCACGGCATCGTGCACGCGCTGAACCGCTTCTGGTCCACGTTTTCGATTGCCCTCTGGGCGATGCCGGTGGAGGTGGTGCGCGAAAAGTCCGGTTCGGATCCGCGCCCCTGCGTGTACGTGGCCAACCACGGCTCCTACGTCGATATTATGCTCCTGTTCAAAACCATCCCGGGTTTTCTGAACATGATGGGCAAGGCTTCACTGGCGAAAGTGCCGGTCTGGGGCCCGCTCTTTGGCCGGGTCTACATCACGGTGGACCGGGCCAGTGCCGTGAGTCGGGGGCGGGCCATTGTGGCCGCCCGGCGCGGCCTGGCGGCGGGACGGAGCATTGCCATTTTTGCCGAAGGGCGCATCTCCGCCACTGCCGGCCGCGAACTGCTGCCGTTGCTGGACGGCGCTTTTCAGCTAGCTATTGAGGCCGGCGTGCCGCTGGTGCCGGTGGGAATGCCACTCAACCACATGTTCATGCCCGATGTAGCCGGCAGCCTGCGGGTGCGGTACCACCGGCTCAAAATCGTTTTTCACGCGCCCATTTCCACCGCCGGGCTCACCGTGGCGGACATTCCGGTGCTCAAGCAGCGCGTGGCGGCGCTGCTGCAGGGCGACTTTTTACCCGAAGGCGCCAGCAAGCCTGGCCCGAGTACGTGGCGGGCGCCGGTGTCCCCGGTAAATCAATTACACGTTACTAATTCCTGATCTACAAGCTCTTATTCTGAAATTCCTTTGAGTACTGATCTTAAAACCCTGCGCGGCCTGGCCCATCTGGCCCGCCTCGAATTCGACGCCACCCGCGAGCAGCAGATGCTCGGCGACCTGAACAACATCCTCGACTTCGTGGCCCAGCTCGAAGGGCTCGACACGACCGGCGTGGAGCCGCTGGTGCACCTTTCGCAGGAAATAAACGTGCTGCGCGACGACGAGGCCCGCAACACCGTGAGCCACCAGGACGGCCTGCGCAACGCCCCGCGCAAGGATTCGGATTATTTCCGGGTGCCCAAAGTGCTGGACTAGTTGGGCACGGCTGCACTTCCGTCCCGCCCCCGGGGGCGACGGCCCGGCGGGCTGGCCGGGTTGGCTGCGCTGGCCGTGGGGCTGGTCGGGTACTATTATTTCCGGGGTGAGGCCGGGGCGCTGCCACTGAGCTTGGTGCCGCATTTGCAGGGCCTCCCGCTCACGCTCGACAGCGTAGCGGTGGGCCGGGCGTATCTGCCGGTGCAGGCCAGCGGCTTCATCGTGAGCCTGACCCACGATGTGCTGGGGCCGGTTACGCAGCCCGTGGCGGCCGGCTCCTTTCTGGTATTGCTGGCGGGGCTGCTGGCGGGCTGGGTGGCAGTAGTGAGTACGCTGGCGCGGAAGGCGTTTGTAGTGGGCATGGTGCCGGTTATTTTCCTGCTGCTTTCGCTTAATACTGAGTCGTTGGGGATTTTTAACACCAACGAGCGGTATTTTCTCTATCTCCTGCTGGGCTTGCTGGGCGGGGGCGGGTTTGTGCTCCACGCGTTTGCCGAGCGGCTGGCGCTGGGCTGGCGCGCCGGGGTGATGAGCGGCGTGGTGGCGGCGCTGGCCGGGCTGCTGTTTGCCCAAAGCCAGCTGCCAGCGGCCGAAACGGCGTTGCAGCTGGCCGCTTACGCCACGACGGCCGGCGCGGGGCTGGTGGCGCTGCTGGTGCTGTGGGTGGGGGTGGAGAATATCCGCGCCCTGCTCTGGTTCAATACCCAGGCCGAGCGGCCGGGCAGCCGGTTTGGGCTGCTGGCGTTTCTGGCGGCTAGCGGCCTGTATCTGGGCATGCTGCTGCTCTACGTTTGGAACGACGGCGTGCTGCAATTATTCCTGGGCGTGAACCTCGATCCGCTGGTGTTGTTGCTGCCTGCCGTGCTGGCCGGCGGCCTGGGCCTGCGGCTGCGGGCGCCCAGCTACGCGGGCTGGCTGCCGTACGTCGGGGGCGCTGCGGTACTCTATCCGCTGGTGGTGACGGGCGCGGGCGGGGCGCTGGCCTACGCTTTCGCCACGGCCAACACGCCCCTGCTGGTGGCGGCCCGGAGCTTCACCGGTTTGGCGCTGCTGCTGCTGGGAGGCGCGTTTCTGCTGTATGTGCTGATTAATTTCGCGCCCCTGATCAAGCAGCGGCTGCGGGTGTACCGGGTGGTGTTTGAGCCGCGCCGGCTGCCGTTTTATGTCGTGTATATTCTGGCGGTGGGCGGTCTTATTATCATCCAGACCCGGCAGAGCTTCCCCCTGCCCGATCAGGTGCGGGCCGGGCAGTACAATAACCTCGGCGATCTGGCCCGCCAGCAGAGCGAAGCCCAGCCCGATGACCTCGCCCTGGCCGCCCTCGCCGAGCGCTACTACGCCGAGAGCGGCGACGTGCTCTACCGCGCCAACCTGCATGCCCAGCTCGGCCGGGCGGCGCT
>JAYWCH010000051.1:0-6035 GCA_043780755.1 Hymenobacter sp. | reverse complement strand
GCAGGGGCGCAACCACGCCCCATTGGCGGTCTGTTATTTCGTGACGACGCATCGGCTAAGCTGTTTTTGCTCAAAGGTAATTGTCCTCACGCTCTAGCGTGGATGATTTATGGAAATGACTAGCTTGTATCGTGATCAGGTACCCGATGGTCAGTTTCGTCAACACAATATTCACCCTAACCCCTTTCCAGTATGAAAAAACAGTACGTAGCTGCAGCATGGCTGATGCTCGGTACCTTAACGGCTACCACCGTTCAGGCCCAGGATGCTTCGCGCATTCAATCTAAAGAATTAGGCGAGGACAACCAGCCGGTGCTGATCCGGTTCAACGCCGAAGGCCGGATGGCCTACCGCGGGGCCGATGCCAACCAGGTATTGCGCCAAGAGTTGGCGCTCAGTCCCGCTGATCAGATGGTGGCGCGTAGCGTCGAAGCCGACGAGCTGGGTTACACCCACCAGAAATTTGCCCAGTACTACCAGGGCATCCGGGTGGAGCACGCCGATTATACAGTTCACGCCAAAGGGGGCGCGATCGAGAGCATGAGCGGGGATTTTGAAAAGATTGCGGGGCTGAATATCGCGCCCGCGCTGGGTGAAGACGCGGCCCTGGCCCGGGCGCTGGCCCACGTGGGCGCCCGCCGCTACATGTGGCAAACCAGTGAAGCCGACGCGGCAGCGTACCGGCCCAAGGGCGAGCTGGTGATCGTGCGCGACAGTCGCGTAAGCAACGTCACCGGTCCGCTGGTGCTGGCCTGGAAGTTTAACGTGTACGCGGCGCAGCCCATCAGCCGCGCCTACCTCTACGTAGACGCCCGCACCGGCAAAGTGGTGTTGCAGGATGCCATTATCAAGCACGCGGCAGCTACTGGTACATTTGCCACGGCGTACAGCGGCACGCGCTCCATCAATGACGGCACCACTACCGGCGGCTACTTTCTGCGCGAAGGCACCACCCGCGGCCAGGGCATTGAAACCTATAACTGCAAAAAAGGCAACAGCTACACCGCCGCCACCGACTTCGTGGATGCCGATAATAACTGGACGGCGGCGGAGTATAACAACGCTAATTTCGACAACGTGGCTGGTGATGCCCAGCTCGGCGCCCAGTGCACATACGATTACTGGAAAGCCATCCACGGCCGCAACAGCTACGATAACGCCGGCGCTAAAATCCAGAGCTACGTGCATTTCGACGACACGCCCGGCGACGGCGTGGGCTACGAAAATGCCTACTGGAATGGCTCGGTGATGACCTACGGTGACGGGGCTTCGCGGTTTCGGCCGCTCACGGCCATGGACGTTTGCGGGCACGAAATCGGCCACGCCGTGTGCCAGAACACGGCCAATCTGACGTACTCCAACGAGTCGGGTGCCATGAACGAGGGCCTGTCCGATATCTGGGGCGCGAGCATCGAAAACTACGCCGTAACGACGCTGGGCGTGACTTCGAGCGGCGCCCGCGCCAAATCAACCTACCTCATCGGGGAAGAAATTGACAAGCAGCAGGTGGCCCTGCGCTCCATGAGCGACCCGCGCTCGCTGGGCCAGCCGGCGCTTTACAAAGGCCAGTACTGGTACACGGGCACCAGCGATAACGGCGGCGTTCACACCAATTCGGGAGTGCTCAACTACTGGTACTACCTCATCAGCAACGGCCAGAGCGGGACCAATGAGCTGGGCAATGCCTTCGCGGTCACCGGCCTGGGCCTGACGGCGGCGGCCAAAATTACCTTCCGCATGGAAAGCGTGTACATGGTGGCCAGCTCCACCTACGCCCAGGCCCGTACCTATTCGATTCAGGCCGCCACCGATCTCTACGGGGCCGGCTCGACCCAGGTGCAGGCCGTCACCAATGCCTGGTACGCCGTGGGCGTCGGGGCCGCTTACGGGGGGGGCAGCACGCCGCCACCAGCCACTGCTTACTGCACGATTAAAGGCACCAGTCAGGCCTACGAGTGGATCGACCTCGTGAATCTGGGCAGCATCAACCGCACTTCGGCCAAAGATGGCGGCTATTACAACGGCACGGCGCTGAGCACCAGCCTGGCCGCCGGCTCGGCGCAGACCATCAATTTTTCGGCGGGCTTCACCGGCACGGCGTACACCGAGTACTGGAAGATCTACATTGATTACAACAAAAACGGCGTGTTTACCGATGCCGGGGAATTGGTAGTGAGCGGCAGCAGCGCCAGCGCCGGCACGCTGAGCAGCACCTTTACAGTGCCTACCACCGCCCGTTCCGGCGCTACCCGGATGCGTGTGGTGATGAGCGATAATTCGGCCACCACCAGCTGTGGCACTTTCAGCTACGGCGAGGCCGAGGATTATACCGTCAACATCACGGGCGGCGCGGCGCTCACGGCCCCAACCACGCTCACCGCGACCGATGCAACCCCGCTCGGCAACGAGCTGGCCCGCACCCTGGAAGTGTATCCCAACCCGGCCACCGATGTGCTCCGCTTCGTGCTGCCCGGCAACGCCGACGCCACCAGCGTAGTGGTGACGGATATTCGTGGGGCCCGCGTGGCGGGGGTCAGCCTGCGCAGCGGCACGCTGAATATCAGCGGACTGGCGCGGGGAATGTACACCCTGGCCGTGAGCGACGGCCAGAAAGTATTCCACCAGCGCTTCGTGAAGCAATAGGCTAGTTTTAGTGCCTTAAAGGAGGCCCGTCAGCATTGCTGGCGGGCCTTTTTAGTGGGAAAGGAAATGAGCTGCTGAATCAGTGAGGCAGCGCGTAGTTCAGCTTCAACATCACCGTGCCGAAGCCGTCTTTGGTGGCGGTGGGCTTGTTGAGCCGCACGAACACATCGTCGAGCTGGGAAGTGGTAGTGAAGTAATAGTTGGCTTCGATTCCGGCGCGGAGCTGCTCGGTCAGCCGCAGGCTGATGCCGCCGCCTATGGGCAACACGCCGGCTAACGCCGGGTAGTCGTTCCGCTCGGGCGACAGGAACTCAGTGCTTGTAGTTGCCCGTTCCCGGCCGATGTAGGAATGCGGATTGTAGAGCAGCAGTCCGGCGCCGGCCTGCACGTACACTTGCAGCCGGGGCGCTTCGGCCTGCGAACCGATCAGGATCGATTCGTCGGGCAACAGATCAAGGCGAAAAAAGACCGTTCCCAGGCCATTGGTGCTGGTGAAGGCCAGGCCGCTGACCGCCGTACTCCGCTCCGGGAGGTAATCGCGGGCGCCCATTTTAAAGTACGAAAGCTCGCTGCCCAGGTGCAGGTGCGGGGTAAGGCGGTAGAGTACGCCCAGACTCAGGGCCGGACTAAGGAAATCGTCGCTGAGGCGGTTGCCCAGGTCGCCGTTGTAGAGCGCCGTGCCGCCGGCCAGGGTCAGCTGCAGCGGCCCCCGGTAGTAGGGCCGGCCCTGGTGGTCGTAGTGGCGCACCCGCCGCTGGTACTGGGCCCGGGCCGTTTGGGTACCTAATAATCCGGCTGTAATCAATCCAACAATCAATGCACGGAACCGCATACTCGTCAGCTTAGGGGGGGAGAAAACCGCCTATACGGCTCCCAACGCCCTAACCGCCGAAAATTATTGCGCGGCCGGCCCTACTTGAATGTGCCCTGGGGATCGGGGAGCTTGGCCAGCAGATCAGTAATGAGATTAAAGTCGAGGCTGGAAACACTCTTCGACTGGCCCTGGTGCACGGCGGCCCAGGCTTCGGGATACTTCTCCTGGTAATAGTAGGCGCGAGCCAGCTGCTGCCAGGCTACGGCGTTGGCCGGGTCGGCCACGGTGGTGCGCTGCAACAGGGCCAGGCCGGCGAGCAAATCTTTTTTCTTTTTGGTCTGGCCGTAGCGTAGCAGGTAGCTGCTGCCCAGGTCGCTCATCATCAGGGTGCTGGTGGGAGCCAGGGCCAAGCCCTGGGTGAGCAGGTTAATGGCCGCATCGGGGCCGGGCTGGGCGCTGGCGATGATGCCGAGGCCGCGGTACACGTCGGCATTCTGCTGGTTGAGCAGCCAGGCCAGGTTAAAGCGGTATGCGGATGTATCGGGCTGATTTTCGCTCAGGTATTCGAAGCCCTTGGTGGCGAAGAATGTACTGGCTTCGGCCGTCGAGGCAAAGCTGGCGGCAATGGCTTTGAGCTGCGCCTCGCCGATCACCAGCGTGGCCTGAGCGGGGCTGAGCCCGCCAAAAAGCGGCCGCAGGCGGGTGGCGCGGGCATTGGCGGGGGCCGTCGGGGCGAGGCTACCATCGGCGTTGGCTAGCTTGCCGGGGCGACTCTGGCGCTGGGCCTGGGCGGGCGCAGCCCCCAGCAGCGCCAGGAGCAGAATGGCGGCCAGCGCCTGCGAAACGGTTTTGAGCGAAGCAGAAATCAATACGAAAATTGCTAGAGGATGAAGGCGCCGAACGGCAATAAAAATCAGTCCGCCACTGGTTTTCGACAAATATAAAACCAATGGCGGCAAGTGTCGAAACTGGTCATTAGCCCCGGTTGGGGCAAACTATGCCGGGCGCCGGGGCGTAGGTGAGCCGCCACCGGCAGCCGCCGGCCGGCTTCTCCCGATCACGTCTGTATGCGTCGTTTCTTTTTACTGCTGCCGGCGGCCTTGCTGCTGGCCTCCGTCGTGTTGATTATGGCCACCGAATACGCCGTGGCCCGTCCCGGCCACCGCACCAAAGACGTGCCCTACGTGCCTCAATCCGCCCCCGACTTTGACAAAGAGCGTCACGTGCTGGACGTGTACGCGCCCAAAAAAGCCGCGCCGACGGCCGCCGGCTACCCGGTGGTGCTGTTCATCCACGGCGGGAGCTGGACGAGCGGCAATAAGAATATTTACACCTTCATCGGGCGGCGGCTGGCCAAGCAGGGCGTGGTGGCCGTGCTCATCAACTATCGCCTTGCGCCGCCCGTGCACGTGCCCGAACAGGCCGCCGACTGCGCCCGCGCCCTGGCCTGGACGGTCAACACCATCCGGCAATACGGCGGCGATCCGGCCCGCGTCTTCGTCATGGGGCACTCGGCCGGCGGGGGCCTGGCCGCCCTGCTCGCCACCGACGACGCCCTGCTGGCCCGTCACGGCCTGCCCCAAAACCCCGTGCGCGGGGCTATCATGGACGATCCTGCCGGCCTCGATATGTACAGCTACCTGCGGGAAATGAAGTATGCCGGCGATCAGCAGTACCTCGTGCCCTTCGGCAATGACCCGGTGGTGTGGAAGGAGCAGTCGGCCATTTATAAGATCCGGCCGGGCATTCCGCCGTTTCTGTTTTTTATTGGCGGCGAAACTTACCCGAGTATCAGCGGCAGCGCGGGGCGTTTCCGCGATCGGCTCAAGGCCATCGGGCAGCCTGCTCCGTACACCGTACTGCCCGGCAAGCACCATATTCCCATGGTGTTGCAGCTTTATTGGGAGCACAATATTATTTATCAGCAGCTGCTGAAAATGGTCGGGGCCTGAAGTCTGGCGGGCGCGGCGCTACGAAAAAAGCCCGCCCTGGCGTGTGGGCTGCTCAAAATCCAGCAGCCACTGCTTGCGGGGCAGGCCGCCCGCGTAGCCCGTCAGGCTGCCGTTGGCGCCGATGACGCGGTGGCAGGGCCAGACGATGGCCAGGGGATTTTGCCCATTGGCAGCACCCACGGCCCGTACCGAGTTGGGGTTATTGAGCCGTCGGGCGATTTCCAGATAAGAAGCCGTGCGGCCGTACGCAATGCCGGTCAGCGCCCCCCACACCTGCCGTTGAAAATCGGTGCCGGTCGTGGGCGCGTACGCAAGGTTGAATTCGCGCAGTTCTCGTCCAAAATAGGCTTGTAGCTGCCGGTGCGCTTCCCGCAGGCAAGCCGGCACGTCGGCGGGGCCGGTGGGTGCGGCGGTGGTTGTTACAAAACCCACGGCGCTCAGTCCCGCCTCCGAGCCGCTGAGCAGCAGCAGCCCCAGTGGCGAAGGGAGGTAAGCGTTTGCGTCCATTTCCTAAAGATAAGCTCCGCTTTAGAGCAGATTCGTAGTTAGTGTACATGGTTTAGCCGTACCTTCCGGTATGAAAGCGTATTCACAGGATTTGCGGGAACGAGTGGTGGCGGCGTGCG
>JAYWCH010000050.1:0-6684 GCA_043780755.1 Hymenobacter sp. | reverse complement strand
GCGATAGCGGCCAGCGGCTCGGCCTTGCCGTGGCCGTAGGGATGGTTTTCGTCGGGCTCGCGGGCGGCCGTGCGCAGGCCCAGCCAAACAATTCCGGAGCTGAATACGTCGGTGGCCGATTCGATGGCTTCCGCGACCAGGGCGTAGGAATGGCCCAGGACGCCGGCCGCGCCCTTGCCCAGCACCAGGGCAATATTGACCCCGATTCCGAGCAGGGTCGAGTCCTGGCCCCGTCGCGCCCGCTGGCTACTGGTGCTGTTGGTGGTGGAAACCGGAGCTTCGGTAACGCTCATAACTTGTCTTTTACGTTTGTTCGACCAGTTTTTTCAGCCCTTGACCAGCGGATGCGGCGGGCGGCAATTCCTTTTATTATGAGGGGAGGCCGACGATTGGCCGGGGCGCTCACTCCCCCACCAGCCGCTCCTGACTCATCTGATCCTGCGCGGTTTCCCGCTGCCGGATCAGGTGCGCCTGCGGGCCGTCGATCAGGATTTCGGCGGCCCGGCCCCGAGTGTTGTAGTTGCTGGCCATGCTCATGCAGTAGGCCCCGGCCGAGAGCACGGCCAGGTAATCGCCGGGTGCGACGCACAGCGCCCGGTCGTGCCCGATCCAGTCCCCGCTTTCGCACACCGGCCCGACCACGTCGTAGGTGGCGGCCACGGCGGCGGCCGGGGCAACCGCCACCGGCACAATGCCGTGAAACGCCTGGTAAAGCGCCGGGCGCGGCAGGTCGTTCATGGCCGCATCAACAATGCAGAAGCTTTTAAGCTCGCCGGGCTTCAGGTACAGCACTTCCGTGAGGCAGACGCCGGCATTGCCCACCAGAGAGCGGCCGGGCTCGATGAGGAGCTTTTTGCGACCGTAGCCCCGGGCATCGAGCTTAGCCAGCAGGCTCTGCCAGAGCACGTCGGCGGCCGGGGGCGTGTCGTGGTCGTAATTAATTCCCAGGCCGCCCCCAAAATCAATGTGCGCCAGAGGAATACCGGCCGCTTCAATGGCCTGCACCAGATCGAGCACCCGGTCCATGGCATCGAGGTAGGGCGTGCTCTCCGTGATCTGCGAGCCGATGTGGCAGTCAATGCCGATCACCCGCAGGCCGGGCAGCGCGGCGGCGTGCTGGTAGATGCGCAGGGCGTCTTCGTGGGCTACGCCGAACTTATTGCCTTTCAGGCCGGTGGAGATGTAGGGGTGCGTTTTAGGATCCACGTTGGGATTGACCCGGATGCTGACCGGGGCGCGGAGCTGCAGAGCGCCGGCTACCTGGGAAAGTACGTCGAGCTCGGCTTCACTCTCCACATTGAAGCAGCCGATGCCGACCGTCAGAGCCTGCCGCATCTCGGCGCGGGTTTTGCCCACGCCGGAGAAAATAATTTTTTCGGGCCGGCCGCCGGCAGCCAGCGCCCGGGCCAGTTCGCCGCCCGAAACGATGTCGAAGCCGCAGCCCGCCCGGGCAAATACCTGCAGCACGCCCAGCGAGGAATTGGCCTTCAGCGCGTAGCAAATCTGCGCGTCGCGCCCGGCAAAACCGCGCTCATACGCCGCCAGGGCCGCGAGCATGGCAGCTTTGGAATAAACAAAAAGAGGCGTGCCGTGCTGGTCAGCCAGCGCCCGAAGCGATACCTGCTCGGCAAAAAGCTCGCTGCCACGGTAAGAGATGTGCGGGTGACCGGGAAGCGGGGAACTAAGCATTAACAAGAATAAGTGAGAAGCGAATGGCGGGCGCCGGCCCGGGTAAAACCGCCCGTTGGCGGCCCCGCCGGGGTGGGCGCGGACGCGGGAAAATGAAGGACAAACGGAGCAGGAGCGCCAAAAATCCGGCCCGCCGCCCTACAGCAGCGTGCCGTGGAGTAGGGCGTAAGCCACGGAGAAGTAGATGATCAGTCCCGTCACGTCCACCAGCGTGGCCACGAAGGGGGCCGACGACGTGGCCGGATCGAAACCAAGACGCCGCAAAATTAAGGGTAACATCGACCCCGCCAGCGAACCCCAGAGCACTATTCCGACGAGCGAGAGGCCCACCGTGAGGCCGATGAGTACCCAGTGCGGGCCATAGTCCTTAAGATTAGCCACTTGCCACACGGCAATGCGGATAAAACCCACCGAGCCTAAAATGATGCCCAGCGCCAGGCCCGCCAGAATCTCGCGCCGCATCACCCGCCACCAGATGCCCACCGTGACTTCGCCCAGGCTCAGGGCCCGGATGATGAGCGAGGTGGCCTGCGACCCGGCATTGCCCCCGGTGCTGATGATGAGCGGCACAAACAGCGCCAGCACCACGGCTTTCTCAATTTCGCCCTCGAAAAAACCCATGGCCGTGGCCGTCAGCATTTCCCCCAGAAAGAGGATAACCAGCCAGCCGGCCCGCTTCTGCACCATGCGGCGCAGGGAAATCTCCATATAAGGCTCATCCAGGGCTTCGGAGCCGCCCAGCTTCTGGATTTCGACGGTGTCGGCAGTTTCGCGCAGCTCCAGGATGTCATCCATCGTGACGATGCCGAGCAGCACCCGCTCGGCGTTGAGCACGGGCAGGGCCTGCCGGCCGTGGCGCCGGAAATCCTCGATGGCGGCTTCCTGGTTCTGGAGCACGTCCAGAGCCACGTAGCGGCCGTCCATGATGTCATTGACGCGGGCCGTTTTGGGGGCCATGAGAAACTCCCGGATCCGGATGTCGTCGAGCAGCACGCCGTTGTCGTCGACCACGTAGAGCATATTGACGGTTTCGGAATTACCGCCGTGCTGACGGATAAAATCGAAGACCTGGTCCATGGTCCAGTCCCGACCGATGGCGATGTAATCGGGCGTCATCAGCCGGCCCACGCTGCCCGGCGGGAAGCCCAGCAGCTCGAGCGTGATGCGGCGCTCGTTTTCGGACAGGCGCTCGACCTGCTCTTTCACGAACTTGGCCGGCAGGCGCTGGAACAGGCCGGTGCGGTCGTCGGGCGACATCTCGTTGAGAATATCGGTGAGCTGATCGGGGCTGAGGTGGGACAGTACCCGGTGCTGGGCGGGCCGGTCGAGGTGCTCGAACACCCGCGTGGCCAGCGCCAGCGGCAGGAGCCGAAACAGTACCAGCCGCTGCTGCTCGGGCCGCTCATGAATGAGGTGGGCCAGTTCGAAGGGCGGCACGGTGGCCAGCAGGGTTTTCACCTCGAAGAATTCCCCGGCTTGCAGCAGCGCGGCCAGGTGTTCGGCCAGGGTATCGGTATGGGTCAGGTTTGGCATGGGTAAATGCGGAGAAAGGGAAAAGGCGGAATCTGAAGGCTGTGAAGACGGGCGGCCGGGGCTATTTCCGCCGCCGGCCCACCACTACGGCCGCGTAGCGGGCCCGAAAGAGACTGTCCCCACAAAGGTGCATTTCTCCGGTTGGCTCCGTGATCACCCAGTCGCCGGCGAAGACTGTGAGCCGCCCCCGCCGGGTGCTGAAGTAGGCGTGCGGCGGGCTCGGCAGCAGCCCGCCGCCGCCCGGCTGGCCGGGCCATTCGTCGCTAACTCCCACGATGGGCCGCCCGGGAAACCATTGCCGCGCTTCGACGGTATCAGCGGGCAGACGAGTAAAAGTGGACATCGCGGAACGGTAAGGAATCAACAAAAAATGATTGCCTGATTATTGTGATCTGCCCACAGGACCCGGGCCGCAAATACCGGCCGACAGCCCGTCGGGAGCAATGACCGGCGCTCAATAGTGAATCAATTTTAAGCCCCATCAGATGAACGTAGGATGAGGTAATCGGGCGGCGGGCAGGGGGAGTCCCCCGGACCTGCGGCCGGGCGTACTTTTACGAATTGCTTTCTGTTTTGCGTTCGACCCATGGCTGCTGATCCTGATTCTGCCCCCCAGATCTTTCAAAGTTTCTCGCCCCGGCGCTGGCAGCGGTTCGTGTGGGGGGCGCGGCTGACGCTGGCCGCCCTGCTGCTGGCGGCAGTGGGCCTGGGCTGGGCTATTTTCCAGCAGTCGGCCACGCTGCTGCCCCGGGCTTTTGGGCCGAACGAGACGTACAAGCAGATTCTCAATCCCCGCCACCTCACCACGCTGGCCAACCGCCACAACCAGGCCTATCGCACTCTGCGCCAGCAATTTCCGGTCCGTGCGACGCGCTACCGCGATCCGCGTAACCCCCGGCTCACCCTGGCGAAGGTAGCGCAGTCCGGCCCGCCGGTTCACCATCCGACCCCGGCTTTCCACGACGGCCTGCCCATCCGGGCGGGCTTCTACGTGAACTGGGACGCGCAGTCGCTCAATACCTTACGCAAGCAGGTCGACAAAATGAACATGGTGATGCCCGAGTGGCTGTTCGTGCCCGACCAGGCCGGCCAGCTCAGCATGGACATCGATACGGCGGCCCTGGCGCTGCTGCACCGGCATCCCGGCGTAGCCGTGCTGCCCATGATTTCCAACTACTACAAGGAGAAGTGGAACGGCGGCAACGTGCGCCGCATGATTGCCACCGAGCAAACCCGACAGCTATTCATCGCCAATGTGCTGAAGGCCCTGCGGCGCTACGGCTTTCAGGGGGTGAATATCGATTTTGAGAACCTGAATCTGGACGACCGCGCCCCGCTCGAAACGTTTCAGCGCGAGCTGTATGCCGCCCTGCACGGGGCGGGCTTCCTCGTGACCCAGGACATTGCGCCGCTCAACGACGACTACGCGCCCGCCACCCTGGCCCGCGCCAACGACTACCTCATTCTCATGGCTTACGACCAGCACGAGACCGGCAGCGCACCCGGCCCCGTGGCCGCCCAGAAATGGGTGGAAGCCATTCTGGAGAAGATGGAAGGGCAAGTCGACCCCCGGCAGCTGGTGCTGGGCCTGGCCGCCTACGGCTACGACTGGCGCACCGACGGCAACCGCCACATCGAAGGCACCGACCTCACCTACCAGGAAGCGCTGACCACGGCCAAGGAATCGGAGGGCGTTATTCACTTCGACAGCGACACCTACAACCTCGATTTCAGCTACGCCGACGAGAACGACCACCCGCACCAGGTTTTTTTCACCGACGCCGCCACTAATTTCAATGCCATGCGGGCGGCCGACGACCACGGCCTGGCCGGCGTGGCCGTGTGGCGCCTGGGTTCGGAAGATCCCCGGCTGTGGGGCTTTTTCAACCGCAGCCTGCGGGCCGACAGCCTGCGGACCAGCGGCCCCGCGCTGCTCAAAGCCCTGCGCCAGCCCATCGGCTCCAATGACGTGGACTACATCGGCGAAGGCGAAGTGCTCGACATTCTCAGCGGGCCACAGTCGGGGCGGCTGAAAGTGGTGCTCAATGAAACGGAGCAGCTCATCAGCGAGGAAGAATACACGGTGCTGCCGTCCAGCTACGTGGTGAAAAAGCTGGGCCTGGCCCCAAAAACCATCGTGCTTACCTTCGACGATGGCCCCGACGAAACTTATACCCCGCAGGTACTCAAAATCCTGAAGGCCGAGAACGTGCCCGCCACCTTTTTCGTGATCGGCGAGAATGCCGAGAACAACATTCCCCTGCTCCGCCAGCTCTACGACGACGGCTACGAGATCGGTAACCACACCTTTTCCCACCCCAACATTGCCGAAGTTAGCCCCGCGCGCGCCCGGCTGGAGCTGAACACCACCCGCCGTCTCATCGAGTGCGTGACCGGGCACAGCACCATCCTATTCCGCCCGCCCTACAATGCCGACTCCGAGCCGCAGAATCTGCAGGAAATCGAGCCCATCATGCTCGCCAAGCAGGAAAACTACCTCACCGTGGGCGAGAGCATCGACCCGCAGGACTGGCGCGCTGGCATCAGCGCCGACGAGATATTTAATCAGATCGTGAAGGAGCAGGCGCTGGGCAGCGTCATTCTGCTGCACGATGGCGGCGGCAACCGCGCCGCCACGGTGGCCGCGCTGCCGCGCATCATCCATTATTTCAAGGAGAAAGGCTACCGCTTCATCACCGTGGCGGAGCTCATGAACAAGCCCAAAGCCGAGCTCATGCCCCCACTGGCCAGCGACCGCGACCGCGACCTGGCCCGGGCTAACTGGCTGACGGTACAAGGATTGTATCTGCTGGAGCACGGCTTGTATACGCTGTTTCTGCTGGGCATTCTCCTCACGGTGGGGCGACAGCTTATCGTGGCCGGGCTGGCCGGGCGGCAATACCACCTCACCCGCGAGCGCGAGGCCGCTGCCCCCACCCCGCCCGCCGAGGCCGGCGGACGGTGGCCCCGACTGAGCCTGATCGTCCCCGCTTACAACGAGGAAGTGAACGCTGTGCGCAGCTTAGAAAGCCTGCTGCGGCTCGATTATCCAAATTTCGAAGTCGTCTTTGTCGATGACGGCTCCACCGATGCGACCCACGCGCTAGTGGCGGCGGCGTTTGCCGGCCACCCGCAGGTGCGCGTCCACACCAAGCCCAACGGTGGCAAAGCCTCGGCCCTCAACTACGGCATTGCCCAGGCCGACAGTGAGTTCATGGTCTGCATCGATGCCGATACCCAGCTCGAACCCGCCGCCCTGCGCCACCTCATGAGCCACTTCGACCGCCCGGCCGTGGGCGCCGTGGCTGGCAATGTCAAGGTGGGCAACGAGCGCAATATGCTCACCCGCTGGCAGGCCATCGAGTACATCACGAGCCAGAACTTCGACCGCCGCGCCTTCGAGCTGCTCGGCTGCATTACGGTGGTGCCGGGCGCCATTGGGGCCTTCCGGCGGGCGGCGCT
>JAYWCH010000049.1:0-5590 GCA_043780755.1 Hymenobacter sp. | reverse complement strand
GTAGAAGTAGACCGAAGCCAGCAGACCCAACGATAAAATAGCTATTACACTGCCCAGCAATTGATTATACCCCGCCTGCTCCCAGTGCTGCCGGGTGAGTTCGCGCAGGCGGCGGGCGCGCTCCTGGGTTTCGTGACTCACCTGAGCCGCCGCCAGGGTCTGGATGGTCTGCCGGTTATTGAGTGTATCGTTCAGCTCCAGGTAATGCGTATTCCACTCGTAGGCGGTGCGGTAGTCCTGCCGGTCGGCGGCCGCCGTGGCCAGCAGGTTGTAGGCGTCGAGCACGCGCTCCAGGTAGCCGCACTGGCGGGCCAGGCGCAGGGCTTCGCGCACGGCGGCATCGGCCAGCGCGGGCTGGCTGGTCTGGTTATAATACAGGGCAAACAGCACGAGCTGATTGGCCTGATTACGCACCGCGTGCTGCCGGCGGCTGATGGCCAGTGCCTGGGTGAGCAGCCGGCGCACCCGGGGCAGGCGCCCCATCCGCAGCTGGTAAGTGGCCAGGCTGGACAAATAAGCCGATTCCGCCGTGGAGTCGCTGGTCCGGCGGGCCAGGGCCAGGGCCAGCGAGTCGAGGTGCAGGGCCTGGGGGTATTGCTGGCGGTAAAAAAATAAGCTGCCCACGTTGCCCAGCAGGCTCATCCGGGTGTGGGCCGACACGCTGGTTTGGGCGGCCAGCTGCAGGGCGTGGTGGTAGTGCCGCCAAGCCGTGGCGGAGTCGCCCCGCTCGTGGTAAATACTGCCCTGGGCGGTGTAGGAGCGGACGAGGGCGTCGGTATCGTGCAGCCACCGGGCCAGCGGCTGGGCTTCGGCCAGCAGGGTCAGCGCTTCGGGGCCGTTCGATAGATTGGCGTAGCAGCTGGCCAGCACCAGCAGGCCGCGCAGCAGGTGCGGCCCCGGCTCGGGCGGCGGCAGGGTGCGGGCCAGGGCCACGGCCGCCGCGCCGTAGGAGAGCGCCCGGGCGGGCTGCTCATTGTGCAGCGCGAAGCACAGCGCATTGAGCAGGCGCACGCGGGTGGTATCGGGCAACTTAGCCGCCAGCCGTTGCCGGAGCTGCTCCGCAATTGGCGGGACCAGGCGGCGGGTCTGGGCGCGGACGGCAACGGCCATCACCAGCCCGCAGACCAGGAGGCATCCCCGCATAAATCCGGACCGCGTCATATCAATTGGTTACAAAATACCAATCAAAGATAAGCGACCTCACCAAACGCTCATACTTTTCGGCATTCGCCGACCAGCCTCAACGGTCCGCACGCCGGCCGGCCGGGTGCTGGCACCGCCTCAGCCGTTTATTTTAGCTACCCGCAGCTGGTGCCGGCCGCCTTCAAAGTCCGTTTTCAGGAAGACCGATACAATTTCCCGGGCCTGCTCCTCGCTCACGTAGCGGGCCGGCAGGCAAAGGACGTTAGCATCGTTGTGCTGCCGGGCCAGGGCCGAAATCTCGGGCAGCCAGGCGATGGCGCCGCGCACCCCGGCGTGCTTATTGGCCGTGATGCAGACGCCATTGGCCGAACCGCAGCAGAGAATTCCCTGCGCAAATTCGCCGGCCGCCACGGCGGCGGCCAGCGGGTGGGCCACATCGGGATAGTCCATCGATTCGGCGGAGAACGTGCCGAAATCCTGGACTTCGTACCCCTCCCCGGCGAGCCAGGTGCGGAGCATTTCCTTGTGGGTAAAACCGGCGTGGTCGGAGCCGAGGGCAATTTTCATAAGCGGGAAATTATTGGGCCGGGTTCTGCTCCCGGACCAGTTTGGCATTGAGGCGGGCGGCATCGCCGCGCCGCACCATGCGGGCAATGTGAATGCTCAGCTCGTAGAGCAGCAGAATGGGAATGGTTACGATGATCTGGGCCGAGATATCGGGCGGGGTGATGACGGCCGCCAGAATGAGGATGACCACAATGGCGTGCTTGCGGTAGAGCTGCATGATTTCGGGCGTGACCAGCCCGGCCTTGGCCAGGAAGAAAACGATCATGGGCAGCTCAAACACCAGCGCGCACGACAGGCTCATGGTGCTGAGCGTGCTCATGTAGCTCTGCATATCGATCTGGTTTTCAATGCTGGCATCGACCACGTAGCCGGCCAAGAAGTTGATACTCAGCGGCGCGGCGATGTAGTAGCCGAACAGCAGACCCAGCAGGAACAACACCGAGACGAAGAACACGGCGCCGCGCGAATTCTGCCGCTCGTGCGGGTACAAACCGGGCTTCACGAAGCGCCAGATTTCCCAGAACAAGTACGGGAAGGCCAGCACAATGCCCACCATCAGCGAGGTACTGATGTGCATGGTAAGCTGCCCGCTCATCTCGCGGTTCTGAATCACGAAGTGAATTTTGTCAATGCACAGATCCGGCGCGTGCACCAGCGCCCCGAACTTACAGAACATGCGGTAAGTCCAGAAATCCGGCCGTGAAGGCCCTAGAATCACGTCGTGAAACAGGAATTCTTTGCAGAAAAAGGCCCCGGTGGCAAACACCACCACCGAAATCGCCGCCCGGATGACGTGCCAGCGCAACGCTTCCAGGTGGTCGATAAAGGACATTTCGTGCTGTTCACCCAGCGAGGGTCGTTCTTGGGATTTTGGTTGCACTGCGGAAAAAGTGACGGAGTGAAAGGGCGAAGAGCGGCGGCGACCCGCCACCCGCCGCTACGCAAACAGGGGGTAGTCCTGCAGCCAGGTATTCACGCGCTGCCGGACCCGACCGATGCGGGTTTCGTTATCGTGGTGGGTGAGGGTTTCATCGATTAGCTCCACAATGCGGATCATATCGGTCTGATCCAGGCCGCGGGTAGTTACGGCGGCCGACCCGATACGGATGCCGCTGGTCACGAACGGCGACTTGTCGTCGAACGGCACCATGTTTTTATTGATGGTGATATCGGCCCGCACGAGGGTATTTTCGGCCAGCTTGCCACTGATGCCCTTCGAGCGCAGGTCAATCAGCATGAGGTGGTTGTCGGTGCCGCCCGAGATGATATCATAGCCCAACCCCACAAAACCCATGGCCAGCGCCTGGGCGTTGCGCGCCACTTCCTGGGTATAGTTTTTGAAGTCGGCCGTCAGCGCCTCGCCGAAGGCTACGGCCTTAGCGGCAATAACGTGCTCGAGCGGCCCGCCCTGGGTACCGGGAAATACGGCGCCGTCGAGCACGGCCGACATGGACCGGATCTCGCCCTTTGGGGTTTTCAGGCCGAACGGATTCGCAAAATCCTGCCCCAGCATGATGAGGCCGCCGCGCGGCCCGCGCAGCGTTTTGTGGGTCGTCGTGGTTACGATGTGGCAATGCTCGAAGGGCGAGTTCAGCAAGCCCGTAGCGATGAGGGCCGAAGGGTGCGAAATATCGGCCAGCAGCAGGGCGCCCACTTCGTCGGCGGCTTCGCGCAGGGCGGCGTAGTTCCAGTCGCGGGAGTAGGCCGAGGCGCCGCAGATAATCATCTTGGGACGCTCGCGGCGGGCAATCTCCTTCACTTTGGCCCAGTCGATGAGGCCGGTTTCGCGCTCTACACCGTAGAAGCTGGGCTGGTAAAACTTGCCCGAAAAGTTAACCGGCGAGCCGTGGGTAAGGTGGCCGCCGTGGGCCAGGTCGAAGCCAAGGATTTTATCGCCCGGCTGCAGGCAGGCCAGCATCACGGCGGCGTTGGCCTGGGCGCCGGAGTGGGGCTGCACGTTGGCCCAAGCCACGCCAAACAGCTCTTTCACCCGATCAATAGCCAGCTGCTCAACTTGATCCACAATTTCACAGCCGCCGTAGTAGCGCTTGCCGGGCAGGCCCTCCGCGTATTTATTGGTGAGCACCGAGCCTTGGGCGGCCATTACCTGCTCGGAAACGTAGTTTTCGGAGGCGATGAGCTCGAGGCCGTGGGTTTGGCGCGTTTTCTCCTGCGCAATGAGATCGAAGATGGCGGTATCGAGGAGGCGGACGGGGGCGGCTGTTTGCATAAGTGCAAAGGTAACAGGTGATGGGGGGATAAGGATTCTGGTTTGCGCTGCGAACCGCATTTCGGGCGGGCGCGGGAGCGGCGGACGCCCGCCGGGGCGGCGGCGGGGTGCATTCGGGTCCGGATATTCTGCTATTTACGTCGTTACTTGCTGGCACCTTTGTCCTCCCGCCATGTCCGCCCCGCTCGCCGAAACCCTCACGCATTTACGCGTCGGCAACCAGAAGCTGCTGATTGATTTCTACCAGCACAGCCGGCATCTGTTTGCGCGCTGGGCCCAGCGTCAGCACGGCCTGGCGCCCGCTCAGGCCCACGAGCTGCTGCAGGATACGCTGCTCGACTTTTACGATCAGGTGACCGACGGCCGGCTCACCCTGCCGCCGCCCAACCTGCGCGCCCACCTCTACGGCATGGCCCGGCTGCGGCTGCTGGCCCAGGTGCCGACCCACCAACCCCTGCCCGCCGCCGAAGCCAACCGCCGCCAGCACCTGCTGGCCCGGTTCAGCCAACTGGCCCCCGATTGCCAGCAGGTGCTGACCTATTTTTATTTTCGCGGCTATCATTTTGAAAAGATGGGGGCCAAAATGGGTTTCCCCAACGCCACCGTAGCCCGCCTGCAAAAAAGCACCTGCCTGCGCAAACTTTACGAGCTGTTGAAATGAGCCTCCCCACGCCCCCGCCCGACCTGAACCCGTATTTCGACGAGCTGGAGCGCTTCGCCGACGGCCAGCTGAGCCCGGCCGAACAGGAGGCCTTCGAGGTCCGCCTGGAACAGGACGAGGCGCTGGCCGCCGCCCACGCCGCCTACGAACAGCTCACCGCCGATCTGCGCTGGGCCGCCGGCCACGACGCCCTACGCCTGCGCCTGCAAGCCCTCAACGAACGTATGGACCAGCGGGCGCTGGCCCTGGCCCGGGTTCAGCGCCAGGCCCAGCTCCGCCGGCAGCGCTGGCTAATGCTGGGGGCGCTGGTTTTACTGCTGGTGCTGGCCGCCGGGGCCGGCACCTGGTATCTGCGCCGCCCGGGCCCGGCCCGGCCCGCCGGCAACTGGGAAGCCTACTATGAGCCCGATCCCGGCCCGGTCGTGACGCCGGCGCTGTTGCAGCGCAGGCCGCTGTTCAGCGAAGCCCTTGATCAGTACCAGGCCGGGCATTACCCCGCCGCGCTGCATTCGCTGGGCCGCGTGCTGCCCGGCAAGGTGGGCGCCGATACGCTGCTCTACCTGCGCGGGCTCATGCTATTACGCCAGGGTCAGGGCGGCGCGGCGCAGCTTTACCTGCGCCGGGTGAGCCAGCCCGGCGACCTGGCCCGCCGCGCCCGCTACCACCTGGCCATGGCTTACTGGCAGGCCCAGCAGCGGCCAGCGGCCCTGCTGGGCCTGCGCGCCGTGGCTGCCGACTCCCTTAATCCCTACCGGGCGGCGGCGCGACGGGCAATCGCCTCGGGCCGGCTTACAGAATAAATCCGGGCGCAAAAAAACCGGTCGAAAGAGGAAAACTCCTCCTTCGACCGGTTTTAGGCAACTTATTGAGCCGCTCGCCCGGCGGGCGGAGCGCTACTCCCGCACCACCCGCTGGTGCAGCACCTGCCCGTTGAACGTGGCCGTGAGCACGTAAGAGCCCGGTCCGCACACCGGCACCACCGCCACCGA
>JAYWCH010000048.1:0-11417 GCA_043780755.1 Hymenobacter sp. | reverse complement strand
CCCCAGCGGTAGTCGGCGTATACTTTGATGACGTCGGCGCCCTTGCCGATCTGCTCCCGCACGGCCCGCACGATGCCGTCGATTCCATCGGCCTCCTGGGCGCCCTGAGGTACATTTTCATCCACCGAGAGCTTGGGGCCGTAGCTGCCCGTAACCACCAGGGCGCGGGTGGCTACCACCAGGCGCGGACCAGGAATAATGCCCTGGTTGATGGCCTGTTTCAACCCCACATCGGCGAAGCCCGCCCCCTCCGTGCCCAGGTCGCGGGCCGTGGTGAAGCCCGCCAGCAGCGTGTTGCGGGCGTGCGCCGTGGCCCGCGCCACCCGCAGCGCCAGCGACTCGAGCAGCACCTGATCGTTCCAGGGCGTTTCGTTGTAGGGATGCAGCAGCAGGTGGGAATGGCCTTCGATGAGCCCCGGCAGCAGCGTGAGGCCGGGCAGATCGAGGGTGCGGGCGCCGGCCGGCGGGGTTACCTGCGGAGCCGGGCCAGCGGCGGTGATCTTGTCATTTTCCACCAGCACCACCCAACCGGCGTGCAGGTTCTGGCCGTCGAACACGGCGGCGGGGCGCAGCAGCACAGCCCCGACGGGCGCGGCGGGCTGAGCCTGAAGATTGGGAGAAAAGCCGAAGCCCAGGATGATCAGCGCAATCCTCAGATTAACAGCTATACCGAAGCCGGAATACCAGGAACAAAACCGGCGGACCAGGTTCGGGCCGACGGCGTCGGGCGTTTTCAGGACTGAATGGAACAAGTAGCAGTTGGGCATAAACGAGGATTAGCCGCCGGCTAAGCGAAAGGCAGCTCAACGAAGCTACTCGGCCCGCGCGACTCCGGGCGCGGCGAATCCGGACGGGGCCGGCCAGTAAGCGCATCCCGACCCCAGGGAAATCGCCGCAATGATCCCAGATTTATATATTAACATTTCTTCGTCATACGGGTTTCCCCGGCATGACGCAGGGCCCACAATTTGCTTTCGGAACCTTTGGCTACTTCGATTTTGCCCAATTGCCCACCGGGCAGTTTAGCCAGCCGGAGCTGGCCGGCTTCATCAAAGTGGTGCTGGTGCGGGCGGGCGGGCGGGTTGTGATTGATTTCAACGAGTACCAGCCCGGGCAGGACGCCCTGTTTTTCATCAACGTCGGCCAGTACTACTGGTTCGATCCGGCCTGCACCGGCACCGTACTCTACTACCACCGGGATTTTTACTGCATTCAGCTGCACGACAAGGAAGTGGCCTGCGACGGCATTCTCTTTCACAATGCCTACGATGTGCCCGTGGTGTTTATGGACGATGAGGCCCGGACCACCATGCTGGCCATTGTGCAGGAAATCCGCACCGAAATGGCCCAGCAGGACTCCGGCATGGAGGAAATGCTGCGCATTCTGCTCAAGCAGCTAATCATCCGGGCCACCCGGCTCTGGAAGCAGCAGCACCACGTGGTGAGCGAGGAAACCCGGCAGGAAGTCGAGTTCTCGCGCACTTTCAGCCAGCTCGTGGAAGGGCACTACACCCGGCAGCACGCCGTGGCCGACTACGCGGCCATGTTGCACATCACGCCCAAGGCCCTCAACAAGCGCATCACCCGCTACAGTAATCAGACACCCAACGACGTGATCAAAAACCGCATCATCTTGGAAGCCAAGCGCCTGTTGATTCATACGCCGCTCACCGTGAAGGAAATCGGCTACCGGCTGGGCTACGACGACCCGTCGTATTTCATCCGCCTGTTTACCAAGCAGGTGGCGGCGCCGCCCCAGAGTTTTCGGCTGCACTACCAGCAGGGCGTCACGGCTTAGTGTCAGGCAGGGCCGGGCCGGGAAAATTGTGCTGTTCTAATCGACAACGGTGCCTTGAGTGCCTTAATCAGCCGCAATAATTTTGTCATGTTCCATTTAAGTTCTTAACCCCGATGAAATCGCAGTCCCTTTTTAACGGCCCGGCCCTGCTGGCCGCCCTGCTCCTGAGCCTGCCGCTGGCCGCGCAAACCACCGCGCCCATACCGGCCGCCCAGGATCCGCAGATTGAAAGCCACACCAAAGCCTTCCTCAAAGTCCTGAACTCGGGCGGGGGCAAGCCGCTGGAACAGATGGCGCCCAAAGACGCCCGGGCCGTGCTGACGGGGGCGCAGAAATCCGTCAAAGTGGACCTCTCGGGCATTACCGTGACCGAGAAAACGATTGTCCAGGACGGGCAGTCGGTTAAGATTACTGTGGTGAAGCCCGTCGGGGCCGGGGGCGCGCTGCCGGTCTTTATGTTCTTCCACGGCGGCGGCTGGGTGCTGGGCGACTTCCCAACCCACGAGCGCATGCTGCGCGATCTGGTGGTAGAATCGGGCGCGGCGGGTGTGTTTGTCAATTACACGCCCTCGCCCGAGGCCCATTATCCGGTGGCCATCAACCAGGCCTACGCCGCCACCAAGTGGGTAGCGGAGCACGGCAAGGAGATTGGGGTCGATGGCAAGCGCCTGGCCGTGGCCGGCAACAGCGTGGGCGGCAACATGGCGGCCGTCGTGGCCCTCATGGCCAAAGACAAAAAAGGCCCGGCCCTGCGCCTGCAAGTCCTGTTCTGGCCAGTCACGAATGCTGCGTTCGATACCCCGTCCTACAACCAGTTTGCCACCGAGCGCTTCCTGACCAAAACCCTGATGATGTGGTTCTGGGACAACTACACCACGAACCCGGCCGAGCGCAAGGAAATCTACGCCTCGCCCCTGCTCGCCACCCCGCAGCAGCTGGCCGGCCTGCCCCCCGCTTTCGTGCAGACTGCCGAAAACGACGTGCTCCGCGACGAAGGCGAAGCCTACGCCCGCAAGCTCGACGAGGCCGGCGTCAACGTCACGGCCGTGCGCTTCAACGGCATGATCCACGACTGGGGCCTGCTCAACCCGCTGAGCCAGGTGCCCGGCACCAAGTCGGCCCTGCGGCAAGCCGCCGCTGAGCTGAAAAAGGCGCTCAAGTAACTTTTTTGGGCGGGGTAGTTGGCGGTGCTCCGCCGTGGGCGCCGGCTACCCACCGCAGATAGTTGATAAGCAGAGCCCCGCGCCCTCGATGGAGGAGCGCGGGGCTTTTTGGGTTTTAGCGAAGTGGGGCGGCTGGTTGGTTCCAATGGGCAGGGCCGCTTTTAAGGAGGCATCTCGCACGATCTGAGTATATTCTCGCCATGAAACAGACCTCCTCTTCCTCGAAGCTTGCCCGCTACTCCTTTATCGCGGCCGTGATCATTGGTAGCATCGCGCCCGTCATGCACTATATTTTCCACCGCTAACAATTCTTGGAACGGTTGGATCAACCAGATATTTTTTTACAAAATTCAGGGGCGAAGGTTCGGGCCTGAAGTTGAAACTGTGTACTTTAGAAATATCGCATGACCTATTCCGACTCGCTCACGAGAAAGAATAGTGTTTGTGTAACCCACCGTTTAAACCAAAAGCAAAACAGCCACCTAGCAACGAAGCTAAGTGGCTGTTAAACAATGAGCGAGAGACGAGACTCGAACTCGCGACCCTCAGCTTGGGAAGCTAATGCTCTACCAACTGAGCTACTCTCGCGGGGTAAATTTTTGGTAGTACAAAACTACGCCAAAGAAGTGGATTCCCAATCTACCTTTGGCGACGTGCCTCAACCTGAGCTTTGCGGGCGCCGTAGACTCCCAACTTATGGCATCTCCCTCCTTCCCCCCCGCCACGCGTCGTCTGATTGGGCTTTTCATCATGATGAGCGGGGCGCTGCTGGGCCTGGGGCTACTGCTCCGGGTGGCCCTGGGCGTGTACACCTGGAACACCAGTGACGGACTGAATGCCTCGGCGCTGCTGTCGGTCAACCTGGTGGGCTTGCTGGCCAGCGGGCTGCTGATGCGCTGGGGGCTGCGCATGCGGCGGGGACCCGAAGCCGCCCGCGATCCCAAGGCCAACGAGATTCTGTAAATCCCCGGCGCGGGCCGACCTTTGCGCCATGTCATCTCCTCTGCGTATTTCCCTGGCCAAGGCCAACCTCGTCACCGCTACCCACCTGGCCGAGCTCGGCCGGCAGACTTTTCAGGATACGTTCGCGGCCACCAACACGGCGGCGGACATGGCCGCCTACCTGGCCACCAGCTTCGGCCCCGAGATTCAGCTGGCTGAGTTACAGGACCGGGAAAATACGTTTCTGCTGGCGCACATGCAGGCCGATCTGGTAGGCTATGCCAAGCTGCGCGATAATTCCCCGCTCGGTCTGCCCGAGGGGCAGGACGCCGCCGGCCGGCTCGAAATTGAGCGGCTATACGTGCGCGACGACTGGCAGGGCACCGGCCTCGGCGCGGCGCTGATGCGGGGCATTCTGGCCTTGGCCGAACAGCTGCACTGCCCCGCCGTAGTGCTGGGCGTGTGGGAGCGCAACGACCGTGCCCGCGCCTTTTACCAGCGGTTTGGCTTCCGGGAAATCGGTCAGCATGAATTTCTGCTGGGACAGGATGTGCAGACGGATCTGATTCTGCGCAAAGGAATGGCGGGGCGCTAAATCCGGCTACTTTTGACGATGCCTATGGGAGCTTTGCTGCGTTTGATGACTGGCCGCGCGCCGCTGAGCCGGTTGGGACTGGGACTGCTGGTGGGGCTGGTAGCCTGTCAGGCCCGGCAGGAGCGCCGGGATACCGACCTGCCCCCGCCCGTCGGCCACTACGAAGGCCGCCTGGGCGCCCCCGGCCAGCTGGGCCCGCGCATCGCCCTCGACATTCGTCACCCCACCCCCGGGCACTACGACGCCGAGCTCACGGCCCCCGCCGCCGGCACCCTGAGCTTCGTGGCCGATAGCCTGATTTTCAGCCATAACCAGCTCCGGCTCACGCGCCCCGCCCGCCCCGGCCAGGTCCTGAATCTGACGCTGGACGGCGACTTCTGGCGCGGCGCCCTCACCCTCGATTCCACCAAAACTCCCACCCTGCTGGTAAAGCGCGGCGCCCCCGCGCCCCGCACCTACCAAGTGGCGAAAGTGCCGCAACCCGCCGGCCCGGCCTGGCTCTTCGCCCCCGCCGACACCGGCACACCCGGCGCCGCGCTGGCGCTCCTGCCCGATACCCAAACCGCCCCCGCCGCCGCCCTCTGGGCCGATGCCCTGGCCCGCGAAGGCGTTATCGTTCTGGTAATGCCGGCCGCCGATTCCGGTACGGTTGCGACGGAAACCCCGCGCCTGCGGGCGGCCCTGCGGCTGTTGCGCACGACGGCCGGCGCCGACACGACTAATGTCGGCCTCTGGGCGGCCGGGGCGCGGGCCAGCGGACTGGTCCAGGCGCTCACGGTCGCCGAGGGCAGTCCCAAAGTGGCGTTTCTGATTGTCCAGAATCTTCGCCCCGCCCCCGCTGCTAAGGCTGCCTTGCGGGAGCTGAAGCGCCGGAAAGTGCCGCTGCTGGGACTTTATGGCGGCCCGAATGCTGCCATCGGCGCTAACTCCCTGCGCGGGGCCGGGGGCGGGCGGCGGGGCGCCACGGTACGCAGCTACCGCACAGCGGGGGTGGATCTGCTCGTTGCCGGCGGGCTGAGTCCCCGTTTCGGGCCAGGCCTGCCGGGCGAAGTTGTGGAGTGGCTGCGCGGGCAGAAATAACGCATTTCCTCAAGGGGGCGACGGCGGGAATGAGCGAAACTGTTCAGTGACGGCTGGTTCGGCCCAGTGTATTGGCCGGCTGGGGAACGGGAGTTTCTAAATCCGCTTAAGCATCTTGCCTAATCTTTAATTAATACGCTGGTTAAAAACAATTTAGCAGTTATAAAAAGTCAAGCAACGCATTCTGCGCAATAAGAACCCGTCCGAATAAGCGTCATGCAGAGCGTAGCAAAGCATCTCGCGTGGTGCAGTAAACCGATCATTGAAGCTGTTTAGAAAGTTGTTTTTAGCACGTGTGTCATCCTTAATCTAGCGAAGCTGTTTAAAAAGTCAAAATTTCTGTCATCCGGAGCGAAGGACCTTATCACGGCAGAACGGTCATTAATCAGGCGTGATAAGGTCCTTCGTCGCCGCTTGAATCGCGGAATGCTCCGGATGACAAGCGTTCTAAGAAATGACTTTCCAGACGGCTTCGGGATCCAGCTTTTCCCCGGTCGCGCAATGCGCGGGCTCAGATCAGCAGCAGGCCCTTTTCGCGGAGCAGTAGCCAGGCCGGGGTTTGCAGGAAGTTTTCGAAGGAGCCTTCTCCAGCCGGGAAACTCCTGGCGGCATCTTTGAGCAGCGTTTTGGTGTCGTAGTCGTGGCTGAGTTGGGTGAGGAGCTGGTGCAGCCAGCGGCCGGTGACTTCGGCGGTTTTCACCTCGAAATCTTCGGCCTGCTCGTAGCAGGTGAGGATGGCGCGGGGGGATTTTTTGCCCGACTCAATTCGGATTTCCGGGGCATTACCGAGCCAGAACAGGCGTTGATTCTGGCGGGCGAAATCGGGTTTGTCCGGGGCTTGCAGGGCCTGCTGCACGAGGTGGCGCGGGGTGAGGGGCCGGGGCGTTTTGAAATCGAACCAAAAGCCCAGCGGCTCGTCGAGGGCAACGTTGTGCAGGTAGTTGTAGAGGGATTTGGCCAAGCCGGGGCCGAAGGCTTCGTGGTCGGTGCCGAGCGGATCGTCGTGCCAGAGGTCGTTCCAGGCGAAGCCGGCGGGCTCGGGACCGATGGCGGCTACCTGATACTTCGCCGGATTTTTGCCCACGGGCGAGTGCGCCGTCATCGAAAACCGGTGCCAATAGCCGCTCTGCACCACCCCGGCGGCGAATAATTGCCGCACTACTTCCAGCGAATCAATGGTTTCCTGCGCCGTCTGGGTGGGGAAGCCGTACATCAGGTAGGCGTGGACCATGATGCCGGCCTGGGTGAAGCCGTCGGCCACGCGGGCCACCTGGGCGATGGTCACGCCCTTTTCCATGAGGGCCAGCAGACGGTCGGAGGCCACTTCCAGCCCGCCGCTGATGGCGATGCAGCCCGAGGCGGCCAGCAGCCGGCAGAGATCGGGGGAGAAGGTTTTTTCGAACCGGATATTGCCCCACCAGGTGATGGGCACGCGGCGCTTGAGCAGCTCCACGGCGAGGTCGCGCAGGGCCAGGGGCGGCGCGGCTTCGTCCACGAAGTGAAAGCCGGTCTGGCCGGTTTGCTGAATTATCTGCTCAATTCGATCAACCAGCAGGGTACTGGGCGCCGTTTCGTAGCGCGAGATGTAGTCCAGCGTGACGTCGCAGAACGAGCAGCGTTTCCAGTAGCAGCCGTGGGCCACGGTGAGCTTGTTCCAGCGGCCGTCGCTCCAGAGGCGGTGCATGGGGTTGAGGACTTCCAGCACCGAGAGGTACTCGGTCAGGGGCAGATCGGAGTAGTCGGGCGTACCCACTTCGGGGTGGGGCACGTCGGGATATGGGTGGTTGTGGTAGGTTACTTCGCCCGCGGCATTGCGCAGAAAAGTACGCTGCAACGGCGCCGCCGCCGCCGGGCCCGCCGCTTCCGTCACCGCCAGATGATCGAGCAGGCGCAGCCAGGGGCCTTCGCCATCGTCGAGAGTCAGGAAATTGATATAATCGAAAAAGCGCGGCTCCTTGATTTCGCGCAGCTCGGTGTTGGGGTAACCGCCGCCCATGATGGTGGGCGTGCCGGGACTCACTTCCCGGATGCGGTGGGCCAGCCGCAACGCACCGTAGAGATTGCCCGGAAAAGGCACCGTGAAGCCCACGATATCGGGTTTTACGCGCGCCAGCAGGGCGTCCATTTCTTCCAGCAGCAGGCGGTCGAGCAGGTTGGGGGGCGCTTGCAGGGCCTCGTGCAGCGGCTCGAAGCTGGTGGCCGAAAGCGCCAGCTTCTCGGCGTAGCGCGAGAAGCCGAAGTGCGGCCCCACGGTTTCCTTGATGAGATCGGCCAGATCTTCCAGGTAAAGCGTAGCCAGGTGCCGGGCCTGGTCGGTGAGGCCCATGGTACCAAAGGCGGTTTCCAGGTCGGCCACGTTATCGAAACGACTGGCTTCGGGTAGAAAACGGCCGTGGCAAATGCGCGGGGCCAGCGTGAGATCCTTGTTCTGGAGGAAGCGGATGACCGGGGCGATGGTGGCCACGTAGCGGTCCCGCAGGCGGCACATCCGCCGGGCATTATCGCTGAGGATGAAGTCCCCGTCTTCAATCTCGACAAAAACCTGTTGCAAGCCGGCCGGCGAAAACAGCCGTAGCACCAGCTGCAAGCCCATATCGGCCTGGGTGACGGCGTAGCCGCGCCCGCCCAGAAACCCCTTGATGTAGGCCGTGGCCGGGTACGGGGTGTTGAGCTGCGTGAGCGGCGGGGTGAGCAGCAGAATGCGGGGGGAGGCGAACGACAAGACAGCAACTAACCCGGCAAGGTGGGCCAGGGTTCAGTTCCGGCAAAGGTCGGGCATAAGCGGCGGGGCGGGCCGGCCGGCCATTTTTCAGTACTGCCCGGCCCGCATGGCCGCCAGGGTTTCGCGGTGGCGCTTTTCGGCCAGATCCTGACTGCGGGAAACCACACCCCAGATAGCGGCCGGCAGCCAGCCAATCAGGGTTATTTGCAGGATGAAACAAAGGATGCCTTTCAACAAATGACCGTTGATGAGCATGGAAAGGCCAGGGATCAAAATGGCGAGTAGCATAAAACAGGGTTAGCGGGTGAGCACCACAAAGCTACTATTTTCTGCTGCCCGCAATAACGCCGGCCGGGCGCGCGCCCCGATTCATATTCTCACAAAAAAAGCGGCTTCCGAATTCGGAAACCGCCTTTTAAAGCATCTTCAACGCTGATTATACGCTACGCCAGAGCGTCGAGCGACAGCCGTTCGGGCAGCATCAGGCGGCGGAATTCGCTCACCGAGTAGCCCGTCACCTGCCGGAATTGATTGCTCAGGTGCTGGCCCGAGCTGTAGCGCATCTGGTCGGCTATCTGGTTCAGGTTCAGCTCTCCATAGCTGAGCATCTCCTTCACCCGCTCGATTTTGAGGCGGATCAGGTACTTCTCGATGGTGAGGTGGGCGGTACGCGAAAACACCTTGCTCAGGTGCGAGTAAGTGGCCGAGAACCGATCGGTGAGGAAGGCCGAAGTCGTCAGGGGCGAGCGCGCCGTGCGCAGGTGTTCCAGGTAGTCGGCCAGCACGGTTTTAATTTGCTCGGTCAGCTGCTCGGCTCGGCCCAGCAGCAGCTCGAAACCGGCCGCGTGCAGCAGCGGGCCCAGGGCCTCGGGGTCGGCGGGCGTGTTTTCGTCGAGCTCGGCCACGCCCAGGGTCACTGCCTTGGGGCTGTAGCCGGCCCGCTCCAACAGGCTCTGCACGGCTTCTACGCACCGGGGGCACACCATATTTTTGATATGCAATAGGTTAGTTTTCAAGGTAGTCTATAGTTTTTGGCCGCTGAACGGGGCCGGTGGAGAATTTAAGAACGTGCCGCGCCAAATTTGGTTGGTGCCCGGCGCGGGGCCGGGAGGGGGGCAGATACGCGGGCCCAGCCCCGACCAAACCAGTGACTGGTGGCCCAGGTTACAAAAGGCACCACGGCCAGAAACGTAACCACTAGGAGCCAGAAGAATACGAGAAAAGTGGAAAAAAGACGGCCCATAAAATGGTCGCCCACCCCAAACAGATACCCGATCAGCAGCATCGCCAGGCCCAGGCTGATGCCGGCCAGCCCGCCCACCCGCCGCCAGGGCCAGGCAGTAATCCTTTTTTGGAGGCGGTAACGCAGGGGCGGAGGCATAAATCAGCGGGTTGAAGGGGTGAAAATAAGGGAAATTTTGGTCGGGTTACGATCCCGCGCTGGCTCGGCCCGGCGTTCCCGCTGCCCGGCCGGCTCATTATCGGCCCCGGACCGGGCATTCGCGACCTTTATTATCTGATTGGCAGGCAAAGATTTATCATTGGGGAAATTGCCTATCCCGCCGGGGCCCTGCAGCGACGGCGCCCCGACTGGATTGAGCCGGGTTTTGACCACCGCAGGAAATGAAGCCCGCCGGCTGATCGGGGCCCGCGCCGCGCCGGACGGCGGCCAGCGTCCGGCATTCTGCGTAGAACCAGACGACGCCCGGTCCGATGCTCCTCAGTCCTGGCCTACGCCGTTGCGCTACAACCGGACGCGCAGCCCGCGGTTTCGGATTGCCGGGCGGGCGCTTATTTTGATACCTTGCGCTCGCGCCTATTCTCAACTCCTTCACCTACTTACTTCCATGCTGCTGAAAAACTTCCTTCGTCCCTTCGCCATGGCGGCCGCCCTGACCGCCACGCTCAGCGCCTGTAGCTCGGGCACCAAAGACGGCTCCACCAACGTGGAGCGCGGCTACACCAAAAAAGGCCCCGCCGCCAAAGCCGACGGCGTAGCCAACGGCGACTCGATCAGCGCCGGCCTCGCCCGCGATACCGTTCACCACGTTACCGGCAAAGAACTTTACAAAGCCTCCGGCGAAGCCAAAGACCGCAACCACGACGGCCTGGCCGACTAACTCCCCCGATGACCCCAAAACACGGCTGGCCCGTACCCTGCGGTACGGGCCAGCCGTGTTTTGGCGGCCGAAGAACTGCCGCCGGGGTTTCGTCTGATTGGCGGATGCGGCCGGCTCAGCGCCGGAAGCTGATGCCCAGAAAATACTCCCGGTCGGTGGAGTGCGTGATGGGCAGGTGGGTGCCGAAGTCGAGCTGCACGCTGTCACTCACGTCGAGCTGCACGCCGGTATTGACGGAGCTGCGCCACGACACCTGCCGCACATCCCAGTAGCCGACCAGCTCCACGAAAGCCTGTACCACTTTAGTAAACTGATAATCAGTGGTGAAAGTGGGCGTGAGCTGCAGGTAGCGCGAGCGCGTTTCCCGGTCCCAGTAAATTTCCGTCGCCACCTGTCCGCCGATGCTCCAGGGCTTGGTGACCTGGTAGATGACGGGCAGCACGGCCCCGAACTCCACGGCGCCGTCGCCGCGCGGCCCGCCCGTGGGCAGGGTCACGTAGCCGATCAGGCCCAGGGCCCAGCGGCTGTTGTCGTCGCCCACCAGCGTGTGCTTGAGGCGCAGGGTGACATCGCCGAGGCCGTGGTAGAGCTGATTCTGGCCCGGGTCGGTGTCGTCGTAATTGCGGGTGTCGGTGTAGGAATCGACGCCGACTTGCAGATCGGTGCGGTTGCTGAGGCCGATTTTAGCCAGCGCGTGGTTGACGTACCAGTCGTGGCCGTGGGTGGAGCCTTCGCGCCGGGTGAGCAGCCGCAGCACGTCCGATTCGTACTGAAAATGCCCGGCATCGACCGAATACGGGCTTTCGGTGATGCCGGGCCGGTCGGGCACCATGGGCCGCATGTAGCGGCGCGGCGTGGGGTTGAAAAGCGTAAACTGCCGCTTATCGATTTTAATGGTTAGGACTTACGCAAAAGGCGTAACTTGAAAGGAAAAGCCATGAAAGTGACGGCACAGCTTTACGGGCAGTTTTTGGTGAGCAGTCAGGTGAATTACACG
>JAYWCH010000047.1:0-8001 GCA_043780755.1 Hymenobacter sp. | reverse complement strand
CCCTCGGGGGCGGGCCGCCGGGCCGAAATGGTTTTCAGGAAATCAAACATGGAGCGGGCCGGGCAAGGTTGGGTCCGAAAGCGGGAAACGGCCGTTTTGGCCGGTTAGGAGCCGGGCGCCAGGGGCCAGCGGCCGGAGCTTCCGGCGTGGGTAACACGCTCAGTCTGGCGCGAGTTTAGCGCAGCGTAACTCGCGCCCAGCCATGTCGGGGAGACGGCTGCGCCTCCCCTGCCGCGCCACCGGCAATGCGGGACCAGGCCGCTGGCTTGTTCTCCCAGCTCATTCTATGGGAGGCGCAGCCTCCCCGTAACCCGGGCACGAGTTACGCTGCGCTAAACTCGCGCCAGTTACGGGGGTAGCTACTCTCTGTCACTACCGGTCTGAACTTTCACACAATGAATTGATCAGGCAAGATACTGACCATAGCGGAGTAGCGCTGCCTTGAGGCGAAAGCTCTGATCTTAAGCTTTTTTTCGCCCGTGTGCCTTACTGGCCTCAAGCGTAGGTTACTACCTGCCGCAAATGATGCTCTAAGTGGGCCACATAGTCGGTGAGTAAATCGGCTAAGCTGACCGGCATTACGCCGCCCATGTAGCAGCACCGCTGCAGGTTGGCCAGAGGGATATGCCGGGCGAGGGCCAGCAGCTGCCGGTTGTAGGCCGCCCAGAAGGCTATCAGCTGCGGCGTAGCCAGTTGCTGGTAAAACCCATGACTATTCCACTTAATCTGGTCGTACGTAATGGTCGGCGTGTCCTCAAACTGCGCCCGGACCAAGCGGTGGTGGTTATTGGTGGCACTATCGAGCAAGTGGCCGATAATTTCTTTCTTACTCCATTTGTCGGGCGCGGGCCGGTGGGCAAATTCTGCTTCCCCGATAGTCGCTAAGTGGCCGGGAATGAAGTCGCACAAGTAGGCGAGGCGGGTAAGAACGGGTTCAAGCATGACAATCAAGCGTAGAGTAAGCAGGGAGGAGATGATATTTTGGCCGGAAAAGGCTGAGGACCAGGACTGGCTTTAAGATATCGCTAATTTACTGAGAGAAGCCCTAGGCGACGGGCGCAGCTAACCCCAATCTGGCGCGAGTTTAGCGCAGCGTAACTCGTGCCCAGCCATGACGGGGAGATTGCGCCTCCCCTGCCGCGCCAGCGGCAATGCGGGATCAGGCTGCCGGCATGTTCTCCCGGCTCGTTCCATGGGAGGCACAGCCTCCCCCGCTGCCTGGGCACGAGTTACGCTACGCTAAACTCGCGCCAGTTATGGGGATTGACCTGCGCCCGCTCCGAAATGCCGACCTTCGCCATCCTCATGGCCATCCCTACTTCCCGCCCCTACTCCGTCGGCTTCTGGCTGATGTGTTTATCGTCGTTCCTCTTTTTCACGAGCTTCAACCTGCTGCTGCCCGAACTACCCGACCACCTCACGCGGCTGGGCGGGGGCGAGTACAAGGGCTATATCATTGCGCTTTTTACACTCACGGCAGCCCTTTCGCGGCCGTTTTCGGGTAAGCTGGCCGATACCGTGGGGCGGATTCCAGTCATGGTGCTGGGGTCGCTGGTGTGCTTCGTGTGCGGGTTTTTCTACCCCTGGGCCCTCAGCGTGACGGGCTTTCTGACCCTGCGCCTGCTGCACGGCTTCAGCACGGGCTTCAAGCCGACGGGCACGGCGGCGTTCATTGCCGACATCGTGCCCGTGGAACGGCGCGGCGAGGCCATGGGCCTGCTCGGTGTGACGGGCGCCCTGGGCATGGCTTTCGGGCCAGCCTTCGGCTCCTGGCTGGCCGGGTATTATTCGCTCAACACCATGTTTTACTGCTCCAGCGCCATGGCCCTGCTCTCGCTGCTGGTGCAGGGCACCCTCACCGAAACCCTGCCCCTGGCCCAGCGGCGGCGGTTTAGCTTGTCGCTGCTAAAGCTGAAGTGGAACGAAGTGCTGGAGCCCCGGGTGCTGGCCCCGGCCATCGTGACGCTGCTCTGCCTCTTTCCCTACGGCGCGGTACTCACCGTCATCCCTGACCAAAGCCGGCTCCTGGGCCTGAGCGGCCCCACCAAAGGCCTGTTTTACATCTGTTTCACGGGGGCTTCGCTGCTGGTGCGGCTCACGGCGGGCAAGGCGTCGGACACGCACGGGCGGGTGCCGGTTTTGCGCTGGTCGGCGGCGGTGCTGGCCGTGGGGCTGGCGCTGCTGGTGTGGTCGCCCACGGTGACGTGGTTTCTGGGGGCGGCCGTGGTATTCGGTATCGGGGCGGGGCTGAACTCGCCCACGCTCTACGCCTGGACAATCGACCTGAGCCACCCCGAACACCGGGGCCGGGCCGTGGCCACGATGTACATTTTCCTCGAAATTGGCATCGGCCTGGGCGCGCTGCTGGCCGGCTGGATTTTTTCCAACCAGCCCCGGCACCTGCCGTACGTCCACGCGCTGAGCCTGTTGTGCGTAATCACGGCGTTCGTTTACCTGCTTACGCTAAAGGCGACCGGCCCCGTCCGGACCCTGATCGTGGCGCAGCCCGCCCCCGAACCCGCCGCCGAAGAGGTCGTGTAAGATTCGCGGCAAAGGCGGTAAAACGAAACGGGCCCCAGCCCCGATCAGCAGGGCGGAAAGGGGGAGCAACCGGAAATCAGCAAGCTGGAAGTAAGCCTTTACGACTAAATAATAGCGGATTTAGCGCAGTCTGAAAAATATAATCCCGGATTTGCACTATTAATCCTTCTGAGCGTTGAATTATCAGCTATTTTTAGCCTTCCATATTCAGCCTGCTTTCCTTTCCTGTTTGCATGAAATTACCCTTACTTCATTCTATTACGCTGGGCCTGGTGCTTGGCGCCACAGTGGCGCGGGCCCAGTCCGATGCGCCCATCAAATTTGGCAAGCCCGACGCGAAGGACTTTACGGCGGCGGCCTTTGTGGGCGATAGCGCGGCGGCGGCCGTGGTGCTCTGCGATTTTGGCACGACCAGCTTTCAGCTAAAGGGCGCCAGCTTTCAATTGATAACGGAGCGGATTACGCGCATTAAAATCCTCAAAAAAGCGGGTTATGACGCGGCCACGGTGCAAATTCCGCTTTATCACCAGAACCAGAATGAGGAAAAAATCACGTCCCTGCGCGGCCTGACCTACAATCTGGTGAACGGCCAGGTGGTGAAAACCAAGCTCGACGCCAGCAATACGTTCACCGAGGAGCGCACGAGCAATGTGCGGGTGCGCAAATTCACCCTGCCCGAGGTGCGCGAGGGCGCGGTGATTGAATATGCCTACACGGTGACGTCGGACTTCCTGTTTAATTTTCAGGACTGGACTTTTCAGCGCGATATTCCCGTGCGCTGGAGCGAGTACCGGGCCAATATCCCCGAGTATTTCGACTACAAAATCCTGATGCAAGGCTACCACGGGCTGGCCCTGCAAACCAAGGATGAAAACAACGCGCAATACTCTCTGCACACCGAAGGCAGCTTCAACAACAGCGGCGGCGGGTTCAATGCTGGCGCGGAACAAGGTCGCACGGCCGCCAGCAACGACATTATCACGGCCCGCGTCACCAATTACCACTGGGCCATGAAGGACCTGCCGGCCTTCCGGGAAGAGCCTTACATGACGACTGCCGACGACTACCTCGACCGCATCGACTTCGAGCTGGCCGGCGAGCGCATGCCCGGCCAGGCCTACCACAGCGTGGCCGGGAGCTGGTCCAAGATTGATGCGGATCTGCTCAGTGATGACAACTTCGGGCTGCAGCTCGACCGGGGCAATTTTCTGAAGGACCAAATGAAGGCGCTGGTGGCGAAGTACCCCGACGTACCGGCCCGCGCCGCCGCCGTGCGTCAGGTGGTGATGGCCGCCGTGCGCTACGACGGCACCAACCGCTACTCAACCGCTGGCTCGCTGCGCAAGGCCTACGATGCTCACCGGGGCACTTCGGCCGATGTGAACCTGCTGCTCATCGCCGCCCTGCGCGGGGCCGACATTCCGGCCCAACCTCTGCTGCTCAGCACCCGCAGCCACGGGCGCGTGAATCAGAGTCTGCCGCTGCTGGCCCGCTTCAATTACGTGGTGGCGCTGGTGCCGCTGCCGGCCGGCCAGGATCTGCTCGTGGATGCCACCGAGCCCCTGCTGCCCAGCGGCGTGCTGCCCAAGCGCTGCCTGAACCAGACCGGCCGCCTCATCATGAAAAACCCGGCCGAGGGCCGCTGGGTGAATCTGGCGCCCACCCAACGCTACGTGCATTACCAACAGGTGAACCTCACGCTCGACGCGCAGGGCGGCCTCACCGGCAAGGTCCACGAAGAGCACGGCGGCTACGCGGCGGCCGACGCCCGCCGGGAGCTAGCCAGCCAGGGCGAGAAGAAATACCTGGCCGACCTGACCCGCCCCCACACCGGCTGGACCGTCCCCAAATTCACGGTTGGCGAGCGCGAGAACATGGATAAGCCCCTGGCCGTGGATTACGAATTCAGCCAGCCCGCCGACGACGCCACCCCCGGCGCGACCTTGTACCTGAGTCCGCTCCAACAGTTTAATACCGAGCAGAATCCTTTCCGGCACGACGACCGGCTGTTTCCCGTCGACTTTGGCGCGGGGCAGGACGAAACCACCATGGTGACGCTCACGCTGCCCGCCGGCTACGAGCTGGCCGAAATCCCCAAACCCGCCGTGGTGAATATGCCCGACGGCGGCGGTCGCTTCCTGTACAGCGTCTCGGCCGCGACGCCGGGCCTGGTGCAGCTCACCAGCCGCCTCACCCTGGGCAAATCCTCGTACGCGGCCGAAGAATACGTGCATCTGCGCGAATTCTACCGCCTCATGCTCCAGAAGCAGGGCGAGAAGCTGGTAATCCGCAAGAAGGTCTGATCCCAATCTGGCCGGGGCGTCTGGGCTACGCGGGGCGCTTTGGTTTCCAATTATCCTTTCCTGACTTTCTGATTTATCCCGTGAGAGCCTTCCTGACCCTGTTTTTGGCGCTGCCGCTGGGGAGCGCCGCCCGGCTGCCCGTGGCCGCGCCCGAACTCAAATACATCGTGGCGGATATCCCGCCGAAGCTGCGCGAGGGTGCCCACGCCGTGCTGCGGGCCGATGACGAAGTGGTGACCGTGAAATCGACCGGGCGGCTGGTGCATACCGTGCACCGGGTCATCACCGTGCTCGATGCCGGGGGCGATGATTTTGGGCGCCATTCGGTGGGCTACGACGCCCTCAACACCCTGGGCTACCTGCGCGGAGCCGTGTATGACGCCGAAGGCCACCTGCTGCACCAGCTCCGCGCCACCGAGATCCACGACCAGGGCCTGGGCGACGCGGGCGGCAGCTTCATGACCGATGTGCGTGTGCGTTACGCCGACCTGCGCCAGCCCCAGACCCCGTACACGGTGGAGCTCGACTACGAAATCGTGTCGGACAACACCCTGTTTTACCCCGACTGGCAGCCCCAGGAAGCAGAGGGCCTGGCCCTGCAAACTGCCACGCTGCGCGTAAGTATGCCCGCCACCCTGCCCCTGCGCTACCAGGAACGGCAGTTGCCCGCCGGCACCGCCGTGGCCCGCACCACGGCCGGCAGTCAGGCAATTTACCAGTGGAGCCTGACTAACCTCCCGGCCGTGGATGAGGAAGAAAACGCCCCGCCGCTGAGTGAAACCACCCCGGCCGTGGTGCTAGCCCCCGGCTCGTTTGAGGTGCAGGGCCACCAGGGCACCGCCGCCACCTGGCAAAGCTTCGGGCAGTGGAACTACGAGCTGAATGCCGGCCGCGACCAGCTCCCGCCCGCCCTGCTGGCCAAAGTCGCGGCTCTGGTGAAAGACGCTCCGGACGCCCGCACCCGCGCCCGGCGCATCTACGAGATGTTGCAGGGCAGCACCCGCTACATCTCGGTGCAGCTCGGCCTGGGTGGCTGGCAGACGTTCCCGGCCAGCGCCGTGGCCGGCAATGGCTACGGCGACTGCAAGGCCCTGAGCAACTACACCAAAGCCCTGCTGGCCGCCGCCGGCGTACCCGCCTACGTGGCCCTTGTGGGCGCCGGCTCCACCAAAACCGACCTGCGGGCCGATTTTCCCAGCTCGCAATTCAACCACGCGATTGTGTGCGTGCCGCTGGCCACGGCCGGCCGGCCCGATACACTCTGGCTCGAATGCACGAGTCAGACCAATGCCTTTGGCTATATGGGCAGCTTCACCGGCAACCGGCACGCGCTGCTGCTCACGCCCACGGGCGGCCAGCTGGTGGCCACCCCCCGCTACGGCGCGGCCGACAACCGCCAGGAGCGGCGCATCGAGCTGTTTCTGGATGCCACGGGCGGCGCCACGGCCACGGCCCACACCCTGCGCACCGGCCAGGAACAGGATACGTACGCCCAGCTGCTGCACGAGCTGGGGCCGGTCGAGCAGAAGAAATACGTTACCGACCACCTGCACCTGCCCACCTTCACCCTGACTAAATTCAACCTGGCCGCCGCTCCCGCCGGGCCCACGCCGGGCGTCGTCGAAACCCTGGGGCTGGCCCTGCCGGGCTTCGCCCAGCCCAGCGGTCAGCGCGTCTTCATCAGCCCCAACCTGCTGAGCCGCCTGCCCGCCCTCCCGGTCCAGGTCGGGGAGCGGCAAACGGCGCTGTGGCTGCCCCGCGCCAGCCTCTACGCCGATACCGTGCGCCTGCACCTGCCGGCCGGGTTCCGGGCCGAGACGCTGCCGGCGGCCGTGCAGTTCAGCACCGCCTATGGCACCTACCTCAGCCAGTACACGACCCTGGCCAGCGGCACCGTGCAGTACGTCCGCCGCCTGGAGCTGCGGCGTGGCCAGCTGCCCCGCACTGCCTACGCCGGCTACCTGGATTTTCGCCGCAGGATCAACCTGGCCGACAAAGCCCAAATAGTTCTCCTGAAGACGGAGAGCTGAGCCGTTTGGCAGCTTGTTGGGACTAACAGCACCGCGTTAAAACTTCACGCGCAGCTGCATTTTGACTTCACTCCGCAAGGCTCCCTGGATCGTTTCCAGCCCGGAACCCACCGTGTCCTGGTGGCGGTAGCGGGTTTCGGCGTAGCGAAGCCAGAGCGTGAGGGCGCGGCTCAGGCGAATCTCGGCGAGGCCGTAGATGCGCGTGCCCTGCCCATAGAGCGCCGGCACCGATACGGCCAACTGCACATCCTGCTCGAAGACGTACTGCCGGGTGTTGTAATCGTCGGCGTCGAACAGCGCGTAGCGGGCCGTGACCTTGAGGGCGCGGCTGAATTGGTAGGCCACGTCCTGCGCCAGAGCGTAGCCGTGCCGCCAGGGCCGGTCCGGATCGTCGCGCAGGCGCGAGGCTTGCAGGCGGGTGCGTAGTTCAAGGGCGGTAGTGGGGGCGGTGCTGAAGTACAACAGGAAGCTCTGCCGGAGCTGCTCGCCCGGCCGGGGCACGGCGCCGCTGAGCTCCGTAGCGGGCAGGTCGCGGGGCTTGAGGCGCTGCCGGAGCTGCAGGTAGAGCAGGCTGGTTTTGGTGGGCGAGTAGGCCAGCCGCAGCAGCGCATCGTGCCCGGCCGTGGGCGCGCTGACCTGGTAGCGCAGCCAGGGAAACCGAAACTGATCGTAGTAAGCGGAGATCTCCCAGCGGGTAACGGGCCGGATTTTCAGGCCGAGGTAAACGCCGGTTTCGTTGCTGTTGCGCGGGTTTTCGCCGAAGGCATTGCCGTAGAGCGAGTGGAAATCGGGATCGTAATGCCGCACCAGCAGCGCCGCGTCCACCACCGGGCCGAGGCTGGCCAGCAGACCATTTACCGTTCCCAGGCCGCCCCCACTGCTGCGGGCCGTTTCGCCGAAAAGCAGCAGGTTGCGCCACACGTAGCTGTAATTCACGGCCAGCGCCCGGTTCTCCCGGCCCTGAAACTCGAAGCGATTGTACGGCTCCGGGCGCTTGAGCAGCGGCGTGCCGTAGTGCGTGAAGACGCCCGTAGCGCCCAGGGCCAGGTTGCCGTCGCGGCTGGTGTAGCTCAGGTTGCCACCTGCGATGGTTTCCGCTAATTGGTGGCGGTTGGCCATTTCCGCCG
>JAYWCH010000046.1:0-38018 GCA_043780755.1 Hymenobacter sp. | reverse complement strand
GGCCAATAAATACAGCGCCGACTTTGCCGACGTGCAGGGCCAGGAAAACATCAAGCGGGCACTGGAAATCGCGGCGGCCGGCGGTCACAACGTTATTATGATCGGCCCGCCCGGCGCGGGCAAAACCATGCTGGCCAAACGTTTGCCCAGCATTCTGCCGCCGCTGAGCATGCAGGAAGCCCTGGAAACCACCAAGATCCATTCCGTGGCCGGCAAGCTGGCCGGCGGCGGGCTGCTGAGCTCGCGGCCGTTCCGGGCGCCGCACCACACGATCTCGGACGTGGCGCTGGTGGGCGGCGGCAGCAACCCGCAGCCCGGCGAAATCTCGCTGGCGCACAACGGCGTCCTCTTTCTCGACGAGCTGCCCGAGTTCAAGCGCACCGTGCTGGAAGTTATGCGCCAGCCGCTGGAAGAGCGCCGCGTCACCATTGCGCGGGCCAAGCTCAGCATTGAGTTTCCGGCCAACTTCATGCTTATTGCCAGCATGAATCCTTGTCCCTGTGGCTATTACAATCATCCCGAGAAGGAATGCGTGTGTGGTCCCGGCGTGGTGCAGAAGTATCTGAACAAAGTTTCCGGCCCCCTGCTCGACCGCATCGACCTGCACGTGGAGGTCACACCCGTGACCTTCGACCAGATGACGGAAACCCGCAAGGCCGAAACCAGCGCCGACATCCAGCCCCGCGTGGACAAGGCCCGCCGGGTGCAGGAAGCCCGCTTCAAGGACTACGCCGACATTCACTCCAACGCCATGATGCCGCCGCAGATGGTGAAAGACATCTGCCAGATCAGCGACGCGGGTCGGATGCTGCTCAAAACCGCCATGGAACGCCTCGGCCTCTCGGCCCGCGCCTACGACCGCATTCTGAAGGTGGCCCGCACCATCGCCGACCTCGGCGGCACCGAGGAAATCCAGATTCAGCACCTCGCTGAAGCCATTCAGTACCGCAGCCTCGACCGGGAAGGCTGGGCGGGGTGATGAGCTTGCGGGATAGCGGTCGAAATCAGATCCCGGAACAGAAGCCCGGCGATGGAGTTACTACCGCGAGATCAGGCAGATGCCGACCCGACCGCACGGAGTAGCGGCGGGACGGCCCAGGGGAATGCGTAACGTCAAGCAGTTAATTTTTAGGCCCAATACCCGTGTACAAGAACTTTGTTAAACCCCTCCTCTTCAACCTCGACGCGGAGCGCGCTCACCATTTCGTATTCGATAACCTGCGGCGTAGTGCGGGCTTGCCGGGCACCAAGGCGCTGCTGCGGGGACTCTACGACTACCAGCACCCGAGCCTGGAGCGGGAGGTTTTTGGGTTAAAGTTTGCCAATCCGGTGGGGCTGGCGGCGGGGTTTGATAAAAACGCGATGCTCACCGACGAGCTGGCCACGATGGGCTTTGGCTTCATCGAAATCGGGACGGTGACGCCCCGGCCGCAGCCCGGCAACCCGCAGCCGCGCCTGTTCCGGCTGCCGCAGGACGAGGCGCTCATCAACCGCATGGGTTTCAACAACGATGGGGCGACGGCCGTGGCGGCGCGCCTCGCCACCCGCCGCAACCGGCAGCTGATCATTGGCGGTAATATTGGCAAGAACAAGGACACGCCTAACGAGCACGCCGGCGCCGACTACGTGGCTTGTTTCGAAGCACTGGCCGAGGTGGTCGATTACTTCGTGGTCAATGTCTCGTCGCCCAACACGCCTAACCTGCGCCAGCTGCAGGAAAAAAAGCCGCTCATCGCCCTGCTGCAGCAAGTGCAGGAGCGCAATATGAGCCGCGACCAGCCCCGGCCCCTGCTCCTGAAAATCGCCCCCGACCTGACCGATTCGCAGCTCGATGACATTCTGGAAATCGCCCGCGAAACCCAGCTCAGCGGCTTGGTCGCAACCAACACCACCATCAGCCGCGACAGTCTGCAGACGGAAGCGGCGCACGTCACGGCCCTCGGCGCGGGCGGGCTAAGCGGGCGGCCGTTGCGGGCGCGGGCCACCGAAGTCATTCGTTACCTCCACCAGCACAGCGACGGCGGCATTCCCATCATCGGCGCGGGCGGCATTCATTCGGCCGCCGATGCGCAGGAAAAGCTGGCGGCGGGCGCGGCCCTGATCCAGCTTTACACGGGTTTCATTTACGAAGGCCCGGGACTGGTGAGCCGGATAAACCGCAGCCTGGTGACCGAAAACGCCACTGCGAAAGCTAAGCAAAAGAACTAATTGTAGGCGGGGAGTCGCGCAAGAGGCTTGAGCGACTGATGAAACTGCCGTTTTTAAACAACCAGATAGGGCGGAACAGCAGCAGAGAACTCACGACAAGGGCAATCCTCCCGAAATGTAAAACCGGCGCGGCGGGCACTTTTCAGCCTGCCGCGTGGGCGCCGGGCTTCACAATTTCACGCCGACTTTGAACTCGATCACATCGGCTTTACCGCCGTGCAGCTTCAGGTCGATGGCCCCGAATAAGGGATTGCTAAGCTGGTATTTCAGGCCCAGGCGCTCGTAGTAAACAGTGCTTGACTTGTAGGGCGAGTAGGCGTAAAAACCCAGGTGCGAGACGAACGCCAGCCGTCCGAACAGCAGCTCATGGCCCACAAAGACGCCCACCTTTTTCGTGTCGGGCCGTTTGCCGCCGGCGCGGGTGCTGTCTTCGAGCTGGGCTTTGAGGCTGCGATCGTCGAATCCCTCTATCCCGAGAAGCAGGTTGGATTTGCGGTTGACGCGCCGGCCTACCACGGCCGTCAGCGAGTTGACCAGGTACTTGCGGTGGTCGCTTTCGGTACGCTGCTTGTAGCCCAGGCTGGTACTGAAGTTGAAGAAGTTGCGGCCGATTTCGGCCGGCGCGGGCGCGTAGTCCTTAACGTGCGGAGCCGGGCGCTGCTCGTGGTAGTTCAGCCCCAGCACCACGGAGGGCAGGTTGACGCCAAAGTTGGGCTTGGTCGTCGCGCCGTTGGAATAATGGTTCAGCCCCACGCCCGCCAGCAGGCCCAGGTGTGGCGTGAGGGCGTAATCATACTCGAAGCGCATTTGCAGCGTCGCATTCAGGGCCGAGCTGGCGATGGTGTTTTTATGGTTGGTTTCCTGATTATAGGGATTGGTGAGGTAGGCCAGACCGGCGCCCAGGCGGAAGCTAAAATCATGTCTGGCGCCCCGCGAAAAGGATTTGCTGAGGTAGGGACTGACGGCGAAAATGTAGCCCACCACGGGATTATGAAAATCGTAGTAGGTCAGCGCCAGGCCCACTTTGGGAAACTTGTACCAGCCGTGCCAGGGCGCTGCGCCGGTGGTCTGGCGCTGCAGGTTGATTTCGAAGCCCGTCGGGTGCGAGTCGACCAGGTGCCGGATGGCGGCCGTGTGCGCCAGAATAATGCTGCCCTGCACGTAGGCCCCCACCACGAGTGGCGCGCGCGGCACAGCCGCAGAATCCCGGCTTTGAGCAGCGGCCGAAACGGTCATTAAGCTCCCCATTAACCCTGTCAGTACGACCCCAAGGGGATATCTCGCCTTCATAAATATTCCCTGAGCTGAAATCAAAATTACAATTTTCGGACTTATAGTACCGCAAGCCGCCGCACAAACACTTCCTGTTTTTTTGCAACCCTAGCCGTTTCCCGGCCGATATAAGGCAGCAAATTGCGTGCGCCTGCACAGATTGCCTTCAGAATATATCCTATCGTTTTCCAAAATCATGAAAAAAACCATTTTATCCCTCGCCCTGCTGGCCGGCCTGACTACCGCCGCCAACGCTCAGACCGGTGTTAAGTACGGCCTGAAGGGCGGTTACAACCTCGCTACTTTTTCCGGTACGGACTCCAATGGCTCCGCTTACAAGTCCGGCTTTTCGGCCGGGGGCTTCCTGAATTTCCCGGTGGCCGACATCGTCTCCATCCAGCCCGAACTGCTTTATTCGCAGAAAGGCGCCTCGATCAGCAACTTCCAGGGCGCCGGTAGCACGACTTTCAAAAGCACCCTGGGCTACCTCGACGTGCCCATCCTGGTGCGGGTAAACACGGGCGAGGCCGGCAAAGGCCTGTTCTTCGAGCTGGGCCCGCAGGGCAGCTTCGTCATTCACAACCGTGATTTCACGCAGACGGGCAATACCACCACCCAAAGCACCGAAAATACGAGTACCGACGACCTCAACAAAGTCGTTATCGGCTACGCGGCCGGCCTGGGCTACCAGCTCACCAGCGGCCTGAGCCTGGGCGTACGCTACACCGGCGACTTCTCCCAGGTTTACAAGTCCGGACCTTCTAAGTCGTATACCTCGTCCATCTATGGCAACGGGAATGGTAATAATCCGAACGTTCACAACTCGGTATTCCAGTTTCAGGTGGGCTACGCCTTCGGCGGCAAATAAATCCAGCTTTTTAGTCTGAAAGCCCGGCTTCCCTTACGGGGGCCGGGCTTTTTTGGCACCACGCCATTGTTGTCAGATCGATTCAGGAATTAACCCGCTTCATCACTAATCCCGTAATACAATTTCCTTTTTCCATTCTTTCTTTTTACCATGAAAAAATTTGTTCTTTCCCTTGGTTTGCTGGCTGGCGTAGCCAGCGCGGCTCACGCACAACAGGGAGTTCGCTTTGGCGTTAAAGCCGGTGTTAGCCTCGCCAGCATAACAGGCGATGGCACTTCAAATGCCAAGAATCTGGTCGGGGCTACGGCCGGATTAATGGCCGATTTCGGTTTCAACGATCTTATCTCGTTTCACCCGGAGCTGCTGTATTCGCAGAAGGGCGTGAAGTTTGAATCCGGTGGCTTCACTTCTCACACCCGCCTAAGCTATCTCGATATCCCTTTGTTGGTGCGCGTGAAAACGCAGGGACTGTTTTTTGAAGCCGGTCCCCAGGTGGGCTTTTTGCTGGCTCAGAAAAACGAGGTTTCTCTTTCCGGTTATGGCTCGACCAGCAACAGCAGCACCGATGGGACGCGCAAGGTTGATTTCGGCTACATCGCGGGCGTGGGCTACCAGTTGCCCCAGGGCCTGGAGTTCGGCATCCGTTACAACGGGGGCATTTCCGATTTGGCTAGTAATTCGTCGGATATGAAGCAGCGGAATTCCGTATTCCAATTGCAGGTAGGTTACCTGTTTGGGGGTAAATAGCGGGTTCTATCCCGCAGTTGAAAGCCCGGCCTCCCTTGCGGAGGCCGGGCTTTTTACGTCTGAGGAGCGGTGGGCCGGACGGCGGTGGTAATAGGGGCCCGGCCGTAGCTTTGCTACCCTACTCAATCAGATTTATCTATGAAAAAGACTCTTTTCACCCTCGCGCTGCTGGCCGGATTTACGGAAGTAGCGCAGGCCCAGCGCAACGTGTCATTGGGCCTAAAGGCGGGGGGCGTCTATTCCTCGTTTACCGGCGCACAGGCCAGCAGCTACGACGGCATTTTCGGCTTTCAGGCCGGCGTTTTTGCCAACATCGGGCTTACCAATTTATTTGCCTTTCAGCCCGAGCTGCTCTATTCGCAGAAGGGCGCCAAAGTGAGCGGCGGCGACCCGACCACCCGTCTGAATTACGTGGACGTACCGCTGGCTTTTCACATCAATACCGATGGGCTTTTCTTTGAAGCCGGGCCGCAGCTCGGGTTTTTGGTAACGGCCAAGGATGAATCCGGGAGCGTGAGCGTGGACCGCAAGAGCGGGTACAATGCGGTGGACTTCGGCTACCTTTTCGGCCTGGGCTACCAGCGCAAGCGCGGGCCAGGCCTCGGGCTGCGGTACAATGGTGGCTTTACCAACGTTGAGAAAGCCCGCACCAGCGGCCTGGTCACGGTGCAGAATAACATTCGCAACAGCGCTTTTCAGCTCTACCTGACTTACTCCTTCGAGTAAATCACCCGGGTTTTTCCACTAAAAAAGGCCCGGCTTCCTTCGCGGAAGCCAGGCCTTTTTTAGTGAGCGAAACACCGTTTGATTCCGGACAGGGCGCTACTGCGCGGCGGCGTAGTTGCGGTAGAAATGCGGAATGGTTTCGATGCCTTTCAGGAAGTTAAAAACCCCGAAATGCTCGTTGGGCGAGTGAATGGCGTCGGAATCGAGGCCGAAGCCGAGCAGGACGGTATCGAGGCCCAGCTCCGATTTGAACATGGCCACGATGGGGATGGAACCGCCGCCGCGCGTGGGCACCGGGCGCCGACCGAAGGTGGTTTCCATGGCGTCAGCGGCGGCTTTGTAGGCCACCGAGTTGGTGGGCGTGACGACGGGCTCACCGCCGTGGTGGGGCCGCACCGTGACCGTGACGCCGGCCGGAGCAATACTGACAAAGTGGGCCTGAAAGAGCGCCGAAATCTCGGCCGAAGTCTGGTGGGGCACCAAGCGCATGGAGATTTTGGCGTGGGCCTGGGAGGCAATGACGGTTTTGGCGCCTTCGCCGGTGTAGCCACCCCAGATGCCGTTGACGTCGAGCGTGGGGCGGATGCTGGTGCGCTCCATGCTGGAGTAGCCCGCCTCGCCGGCCGAGGCGGGCAGGCCGATGCTGGCTCTGAAGTCGGCTTCAGAGAACGGGGCTTTAGCCATTTCGGCGCGCTCGGCGGCAGTCAGCTCGTCCACATTATCGTAGAAACCGGGGATGGTGATGTGGCCGTGGGCGTCGTGCAGGCTGGCAATCATCGCGCACAGGGCATTGATGGGATTGAGCACGGCCCCGCCGTAGAGGCCCGAGTGCAGGTCGCGGTTGGGGCCGGTCACGGTTACTTCGTGGTAGCTCAGGCCGCGCAGGCCCACTTCGATGCTGGGCACGTCGTTGGCCAGCATGCCGGTGTCGGAGATGAGGATGACATCGGCTTTAAGCTTGGCTTTGTTGGCCCGCACGAAGATTTCGAGGTTATTGGAACCGATTTCTTCTTCGCCTTCAAACATGAATTTGATGTTGCAGGGCACCCCGCCCTGACCGTCGCGCATCATCATCTCGAAGGCTTTGACGTGCATGTAGACCTGGCCTTTATCGTCGCAGGCGCCCCGGGCGTATATCTTTTCGTCTTTGATGACGGGCTCGAAGGGCGGGGAAGTCCACAGCTCGTAGGGATCGGCGGGCTGCACGTCGTAGTGGCCGTAGACCAGCACGGTGGGGTGGCTGGGGTCGGTGAAGAATTCGCCGTAGACGATGGGATTACCGGCCGTGGGGCAGATCTCGACGTGGCCCACGCCGGCTTCTTCCAGGCGCAGCTTGAGGTAGTCGGCGGCCCGCAGAATGTCGGCGTGAAACTTCGGATCAGCCGATACAGAGGGGATGCGGAGCCAGTCCATTAGCTCGTCGAGAAAGCGGGTTTGGTGGACGGAAAGGTAATTGGCCATACGGGCGAAGAAAGGGAGTTGAGGGAATTCAGAAATCTGGAAAATAAAAGAAGGGGGCCGCCGCGCCCGCTCCGCAAACAGCGTAGCCCGACAATCGGCCGGCTTACCTGCGGCCGAACAGCGGCACCCTGCCTTCAGTACCGGCGCGCAGGCGGCCGATGTTGGCGCGGTGGGTGTAGATGAGCAGGCCCGCCAGCACAAACCCCACCCAGCGCAACAGACCGTTGTCGGGCCGGAACCAGGGCAGGAGCTGCAAGAGGGCAAAGGCCAGACCGGCCGTCATGCTGGCCAGCGACACGTACCGGAACAGCGTCAGCATCAGCAGGAAGATGAGAAAGCATACGCCCACCGTGGCCGGGGCAATGGCCAGCATCATGCCCAGCACGGTGGCCACGCCCTTGCCCCCGCGAAACTGCGCCCACACCGGGTAGATGTGCCCGACCACGGCCAGCGCCCCGGCTCCCAGCTGGTAATACAGCAGCTGCGAAGCCGGAATGGCGCCCTGCTGCACCAGCAGCTGCGGCAGGGCCGTGGCTACGTAGCCCTTTAGCACGTCAATCGCCATCACGAAGGAGCCGGCCTTTTTCCCCAACACCCGAAAAGTATTGGTCGCGCCGGCATTGCCGGAGCCGTGCGCCCGGATATCGGCCAGCCCAAAAAAACGCCGCCCCACCCACAACGCCGTGGGAATGGAACCAAGCAAGTAAGCGGCGAGCAGCGCGAGCAGAATCAGGAAGAAGTTCATCGGGGATAAATGTAGTGCAACGCCCGCCGGGCGGAGCCTCGGGACGGTGGTGCCAAGTGCTCCGCGGCACTGGCGAAGCCCTTGGGGCGGTAGCGCTGAAGCTATTCAGGAAAGGGTCATGCCGGGCGTTCGTCATGCAGAGCGCTGGGCTCGTTAGACCAAGTCCACCGCGTTCGTCATGCTTCGCTGCGCTCTGCATGACGAACGCGGTGGATTTCGCAGACCACCGCGGCGTTAGCTATCCCCGAATGGATCTTCAGACCCTTTCTTTTTCTTCTTCTCCTCGTCTTTCTTCTTTTTCTCTTCTTCTTTCTTCAGCCGCTCGGCTTCTTTAGCTTCTTCCTTGGCCTGGCGGGCGGCTTCTTTTTTGGTTGGGGCGGCGTCGGGCTCGGCGGGGGCGGCGTCGGTGGGCTCGGCGGCGGGGGTTTTGGCTTTGGGGGCGGCGGGATCGGGAGTGACGCCCGGAGCGGGAGCCGCCACTTTTTCCTTTGCCTTAGCGGGCGCGGCGGGGGCATTCGGCGCCGGAATTACGCCGTCGCCGAAGGGGTCGTTGTCCTTGGCTTTTTTCTTTTTCGTCGGGGCGGGCGCGGCGGTTGGGTCGGTCATCACGCCGTCGCCGAAGGGGTCGTTGGCTTTGGCTTTTTTCTTCTTGCCTTTTTTATCTTCAAATACGTCGAAGTTACCGGTGGGCACCGGGGCCACGGGACGGGCGGCCAGCTTGCCGCTCTTGCCCAGATAGTCCTTCTGAAAGCGGGAGCGGAAGCCATCGACATCGAGGAAATCGCCCAGGAAAACGCCGTAGCTGGTAGCCGTGTTGTAATCGCCCTTGGCCTTGGCCGCAATTTCGGCGTCGAAGCTTTCGCTTTGCGACTTCACCAGCAGCAGGTTATTGGCGTAGCGGAGGTAGTACCAGGTCTGGGGTTCGGCTTCGAGATACAGCTCCACGACGTCAGACGCATTTTCGTGGCGGATCTCCACGTAGCCGTCGATCAGGGCGTTGAGCGGCTGCTTGCCCACGCCCGCCAGCCCGATTTTACCCACCGAGTACCAGGCGCGCTTCTTGTCATTCCAGCGCAAATTCACCTTGCTCAGCATGATGGTGTGGGCCAGCTTGGCCGAGAGCTTCATCAGCGGATCGGCGTTGCCCTTGCGCATGGAGTAGGCATCCACGCCCTTATCCCCGATGAACGGACCCAGCTTATACAGCTCATTGGTTGAGCCGTCCTGCGCCTCGGGGGCGTTTTTGGTCACCTTGGCCAGCTCGGCGCTCATGTTTTCGAGGGCTTTGGGCGGCAGGGTCAGGTCGATGCCCAGCAGCGCATCCACCGAGTAGCGGGCGCTGTCGGGGTTGGCCGTGCCCACGCCGCTGCCCATCATCTGGTAGTCTTTGGTGGGGTTGATGAAGCTCATCGGCCCGTGAAAGCTGAGCGAGTTGGTAGCGTCGGTGTAGGTCAGGGCCGCGTCGGCATAGGCATTCAGATCGGCCGGATCGCCCCGGGAGATGGTGTAAATCCCCTTTTTATCGTCGTAACGCAGCTTGCCATCCACCAGAAAGACGGGCACGTCGGTTTTGGCGGGCGCGGGCGCGGCGTAGAGCGGGTAGAGCTTGCTGCTCTGGTCGGACACGAACAGGCCGGTAACGAGCGCCGTGCCATTTTCATCCTTGATATCCTGGAGGTTCAGGCTGAAGTTTTTGGGATCGATGGAATCCTTCACCGCAATCCACTCGGCGGTGTTGCGCTCTTTGCCAAATTGCAATTGCACCTGCCCGTTGAAGGCAAAGCCCCGGCGCTGGGAATTCAGCTGTACGCTGCCTCGGTAGCCGATGCGCGGGGTGAGCCGCAGCTTGGCGTTGGCCTCCACATTGGCCGTGGCCACCGTGGCGATGCCGCCGGTGGGGTTGGAATCGGCCACTTCCTTGTTCCGGCGCAGGATGCTGCGGGCCACCGGCGTCTTGCCGGCCAGCACGGCCACCGGGTCGGGCTCGAAGTTGGTAAAGCGCAGGGCCACCGAGTCGCGGGCCGTTTTGAAGCTATATAGGGCATTGCCGGTGAAGGCCACTTTCGAGAGCACTTCCACATTGGCCTGGTAGAGGCGGTGGAATTTAGCCAGCGAATCGAGCACGATCCCCGCGTTTTTGAAGCGCTGAATCCGGCCATTGGCCAGGATGTTGACTTTGCCCGAATCGGGCAGCACCCAGGCGTCGGCCGTGGCGATGTAGGGCACGCCGCCCACCTGCATCCGGTAGCGGGCCAGGTCGTAGACTCCCGTAGCGGCCTTGAACCGCAGGCCCTGCTGATCGGGGTTGGTGGAGTAGAAGTAGGATTTGGTGGAGTCGGCATTGGCCGCCACGCGCAGCTGCACCAGCTTCTTTTTAAAGTCCCAGTGCCCGCCGCTGAGGGTGGTTTTGAATTTCGAATACGGCAGGTCGATGCTGGCTTTGCTGCCTTCTTCGCGCTTGAAATCGGCATAGCCTTTCTTCAGGTCGTAGTCGAACGCCACGTCGTTGGCGGTCAGGGCGGGCTTGTTGGTTTCGCCCGACTTAATGCTCAGCACGGCCTTGCGCCCGGCGTAGCTCTCCGATTTGAACGTGAACTCGGGCGACTTAATGAACGACTGCGGCCCGTCGAGCCGGCCGGAGCCACCCGCATTGCGGGGCGTGAGCAACGCCGTGCCCTTGAAGTTGTAGGCCAGGACGGCCTTGTTTTTGGACTCGGCCGGCGCCGTGGCGGCGTAGAGGCGAATGGCCTCGCCCGAGCGCGGCGTAGTCAGGTACATCGAGTCCTGGCGCACGTTCCAGTTCATGAGGTAGCCGGCAGGCAGGCTCATTTTGGGAATGTCGACATCGCCCGCCTTTTTGGCCAGCACCATACCCGTCTTGCCCACTGTCACTACCGAGTCGCGGTAAAAGACGAAGTTATCGGACGTGAATGTGCCCGACTGGTAGGTAATGGTACCCGTGGCCTGCAAGCCCTTGCTGTCCATCTTCACTTTATTGAACAGCCGCCCGCGCCCTTTGTAAAGCGGGAAGCCGTCCTTCGGCACGTCGTAAACGAAGCCCAAGGCGCCGTCTTCCTGCACCGAAAGCTTGGTTTTGAGATCGGGCAGAATGCCGCCGCTGCGGAACGTGCCATCGAAACCCGAGGTCGAGCGGCCAATCCGGTTGAGCGAATCGAGCCGGAAGGGCGGAATATCGAAGACCATCGTCGAGTCGTAGGCGCCGCCCAGCACATCCTGCTTGCCGAAGTAGACATTGCCCCCGCTCTTGGAGTCGAAAGCCGGGTACTGGCCTTTTTTCTTGCGGCCCGACTTGTTCTTCGGATCGTTCAGAAACAGCCGGCCCGTGGATACTTTGCCCTTGTTGGTCAGGGCGAAGTCGGCGCGCTTGGGCTCGTTTTTGCCCGCCGCCTTCTTGCTCTGGCTGCGAATGACGATGGAGTCAATCTTGGCCATATCCACGTAAAAGCCATCGTAGTCGAACTTAAATTCCCGCCCCTTAAAACGCATGGCCGAGGCCACTACCGTGCCGCTGAAGACGATATTCCGGTTTTTCTGAATGCGGATAATGGCGCTGTCCGGCTTTACAAATACCGTGGCCGAGTCGTCGGAGAAGTTGAAGCGGTCCACGCCGCGCACCAGCAGCTCGTTGGTATTGAGGTTGAGCGTGGCGTTGCGGCCCGTACCCGAGAGGGACTTAATGGCCAGGTGGTCGTAGTCCTTGCGGTCGCGGGCGGCGGCCACGTAGTGCGAGCCTTTTTGCAGAATAGTCACTTCCCCGGTCTGCGGATTCCACTGCACGTAGCCGTCGCGGGCCAGGCCGGCCATGGCGCTGCGCATATTGGGCTCCGAGGTTTGCAGGTCGGTGGCCAGATCATTCACCGTGACGGTCTTGGCGTTGCCGTGATCCTGGCTATAGCCCACCAGCATTTGCAGTGGGTGCAGCCGGTTGATGCTCTTGAGCTGCTGGTAGCGGGTGTTGGTGAAGAACTCCTTGCTTTCAAAGTCGGCCGACTGCTGGTTTTTCGACGACAGCACGGCGAAGTCGATGGTGGGGCTGCGCAGGTTCCAGGTCAGGGCCTCGGTGCGAATATCCAGCTGGTGGTACGAGTCGCTGTAGGGCGTGTCTTTGTAGAGGCCGTCTTCACGGGCCAGCTTCAGCTGCTGCTTGGCTTTAAAGTACTTAAGCTGGGTGCCAGGATGAGTGACGGAATCCTTGGTGCCTTCGTAAATAGTGATGGCGGCCCGGCTGGCCGTGATAATCGAATCGCCGAGCACGTAGGCCCGCGAAGCAGCTTTGAATTTGGGCTTGCCGTCGAGGCTCACCGTGAGGTTGGCCAGCGAGCCGTCGAGGGCAGCACTGAGCACCTTGCCGCCGGCCATCGAAATGCCGCCCCGGTACTTCAGATTTTCCCCCAGATTCCGGATGCGGGCATCGTTGGTGAGGGAGATGAAGCGCGGGTAGCCGGTGTCGGGCGCGCCGGGCTTGCGCCGCAGGCTCTTGTAGCTGAGGGCGCCCTTCACGGGCGCTTCCAGCACGGCCGGATACGTGAGGGTGACGGGCTCGGCCTTGAACTCGGCCTTGCTCATGTCAAAGTCGAAGCCGCCCAGCTCCGCCGTCACCAGATTGGTTTTGATGGACCACACAAACTGCCCACCCGTGGCCAGAAACCGGCCCGAATTCGGCACGGCCGTACCACTCACCCGCTTGATAAACACCGAGTCGCCGGCCGTGGCCATGAACAGATCGGCCTCCTTCACCACAATCACTGCGCCCCGGGCGGGCGGCGCGGCATACTCGTCGTAGGGCAGCGCCGAGGGCGCGAACGACGCGCTTGGCGCGTCGAAATCCGCCGATTTGACGGCGGGCGCGGCGTCCTTGGCGGGCGTGGCCGCTTTGGCCGTGGCCGGCGCGGCTTTGGCCACGGGTTTTTTGGCGGGCGCTTTCTTCTTCACTGGCGCGCCCCAGCTATCGTCCGAGCTGCCCCAGCCGCCGCCCGACGACGACGACCACAAATCGGCCGTATCCCAGCCGCTGCTGCTGGCTTTCTTCTTAGGCGCAGGCTTGGCCGCCGCTTTCGCCACGGGCTTGGCGGCCCCGGCGGGCTTCTTAACGGCGACCGGCGCGGGCAGCGGCGCGGCCTTGGGCGCGGGCGCCGCCGCCCCAAACTCCAGGTTGGAAACCGGCGCGGCAATGGGCGAATACGCAAACGATACCGTGCCCGCCACGGCCCGCAGCGAGCTGTAGCCCGAGCGGTAGAGGTAGCCGCCATTGAGAAAGCGGCTGGTGCTGAACAGAAATTTCTCGGTTTCCTGGGGCGCTTCCTTATCCAGCGTCTGGCCCAGCACGTCGAGAAACTGGTCCATCTGCTGATCGGTGAGCTTGGCCGTGGTGGCGCCCCCGACCAGGGCTTTAAAGAAGGCCTCAAAGTGCGGCCGGGGCCGGAATTTCTTGAGCAGCAAAGTCTGGGACAATGCCACGATCCGGGCCTGCTGCGAGGCCGTGAGGCGGTTTGTGCTCCACAATTCTTTCAGGCGCACGGCCCCGGCCCGGGCCGTGGCATTGTTGGTGCTGATCATCATAGCCTGCACATCGTCGATGTACTGGGCTGGATCGGTCGAGAGCTTCCCGGGTTGATAACGCGGGACCACTGCCGCCGCACCGCCGGGGAGCGGCGCTTTCGTCTGGGCCGACACCGGCACGTAGCTGCCCAACAGCAGGCTGAGCCAGGTGGCGAGACTAATAAAATGCTTCATAAACACGCGTTAAACTGTAATAATAGCTTGCTCAGCCGGCTCCGAATCACCCTGCTTTCGCCCCTCCGGCCCGCCCGCCCCAGCCGGGACCCGGCGCCGGCGGAGACGACGCGATCCGGGCCGGCGGGCAACTCGCTCAGGCCAAACGCAGCACACGGGAGATAGTGCCCAAACGTTGCCCTAAAAAACCGCCACAAGGTAGGCAAAATCAAAAAGGCACCTGCCCTCCCGCCGCTTTAACAGGTCAATAATCATTGACTACCAAGCCGTTTATAAATTCCCGTCCGGGCCGGCCACCCCGTATTATCCCACTTTCGGTCCCGTCGGCGGCCGGGCGAACGGCAACGGCGGACTGGTTTCCGGGCCGACCGGCCGCCTTTCGCTTATATCGCTTTCCTTTGATGTATGACACCTGCTCCCATTCGCACGGCCCTGCTGGCTTACGGCATGTCCGGCAAGCTTTTTCAGGCGCCTTTTCTGAGTGCCCACCCCGGATTCGAGCTGCTGGCCGTGGCTGAGCGCACGGAGCAGCGCATGCACCGCGACTATCCCGCCATTCGCAGCTACCCGAGCGTGGCCGCCCTGCTGGCCGACCCAGCCATTGAGCTGGTGGTGGTGAATACGCCTAGCAACACGCATTTTGAGCTGGCCCGGCAGGCGCTACGGGCCGGCAAGCATGTGCTGCTGGAAAAGCCCGTGGCCACGTCCGGCGCCGAGCTGGCCGAGCTTATCGCCCTGGCCGGACAAATGAACCGCCACCTGCTGGCCTACCAGAACCGACGCTGGGACAGCGACTTCGGCGCCGTGCGCCGCGTTATCGCCAGCGGGCAGCTTGGGCAGCTCATCGAAGCTCACCTGCGCTTCGACCGTTACAAGCCTACCCTCAACGTCAAAAAATTCAAGGAAGAGCCCGGCCCTGGCAGCGGCCTGCTCCACGACCTCGGACCGCACCTGATCGACCAGGCAATCAGCCTGTTCGGACAGCCGCTAAGCTGCCATAAAGTACTGGGCAACAACCGGTCTGAGAGCCAGGTAGATGATTTTTTCTCCCTGCACCTGCGCTATCCCGCCGGCCTGCACGTGTGGGTGAGCGCCAATCTGCTCGTGGCCGATCCCGGCCCCGCCTACATGCTGCACGGCACCCGGGGCAGCTACCAAAAAGGCCGCACCGATGGCCAGGAAGCCCAGTTGCTGAGCGGAATGACGCCCCACACCCCCGAATACGGCCACGAAAACCCCGACCTGGCCGGCCGCCTCACCCTGGCCGCGCCCGACGGCACGCTCAGTACCCACCCCGACCCGGCCGCGCCCGGCAATTACCTGGGGTTATTCGAGGCCGTGTTCCAGACCATCCGCCACGGCGCCCCCTACCCGATCCGCGCCGAAGAGCTGCGCTGGCAGCTCGAGCTGCTGGAGCAGCCGGCCGAATCGTAATTTAGTCGTGAAAGGGGTTTGATTTCCCGCTAAGATGCCGCGTAGGCAACCACGCACTGGCGCGCCGTGCCCAGGCCGTCGATGCCGAGCTCTACCACGTCGCCGGGCTGCAGGTACTGGGCGGGCTTGAAACCCATGCCGACGCCGGCGGGCGTCCCCGTCGAGATAATGTCGCCGGGCAGCAGGGTCATGAACTGACTGACGTAGGAAACCAGGAAGGGAATGTTGAAAATCAGGTTGGCGGTGGTGCCGTCTTGTTTGAGCTGACCGTTCACGCTGAGCCACAGGCGCAGGGCGTGGATATCGCCCACCTCGTCGGGCGTGACCAGGTAGGGGCCGACCGGCGCGAACGTATCGCAGCCCTTGCCCTTGGTCCAGGTGCCGCCGCGCTCCAATTGAAATTCGCGCTCCGATAAATCGTTATGCAGCGTGTAGCCGGCCACGTAGTCCAGCGCCTCGTCCTCCGTCACGTACGACGCCCGCTTGCCGATCACCACGGCCAGCTCCACCTCCCAGTCGGTTTTCACCGAATTTTTGGGGATCATAATCTCATCGAACGGTCCGACCAGGGCCGAAGTCGATTTCAGGAAAATGATGGGCTCCACCGGGGGCAGGGCGCCGATTTCCCGGGCGTGGTCGGAGTAGTTCAGGCCAATGCACAGGATTTTGGAGGGCCGGGCCACGGGGGGGGCCAGGCGCTCGGTGGCGGCTACCAGCGGCAGCTGACCGGCGTGGGCGGCCACGAATTCGGCCAGCCGCGCCAGGCCGTTGTGCGCAAAAAAAGCTTCAGTGTAATCTTCGCCAAAGGCACTGACGTCGTAGCGTTGCTCACCGAGCAGGATACCGGGTTTTTCCTGGCCGGACGGGCCGTAACGGAGTAATTTCATGGCGGAGTTAAGGGCGCGGCCGGGACCGGAATTACCAGTAAATAGTGTACAGAATGGTGAGGGCGGCCATGATGACCATGGTACCCACGGCAAAGCTGCGGGTCGTTTTAAACATGCCGCGATCAACTTCCAGCCCGTTGGTTTTCACTCCGCGGCTGCCTTCGTAAAGGCTGATCACAATCATCACTGCTACGCAGATGGCGAACACGAAGCCCATCCGGTCCAGGAAGGGGATTTCATAAATGCCGGCCGCATTCGGCACCGCGAAGCCGAAGGGCGCCAGGAAGGACAGGTCCACGAACCCAGGCAGAAACTTGAGCAGCACCGAGAGCAGAAAGCCGCCGATGGTGGCAAACAGCGCCGCGCTCGACGTGGTCTTTTTCCAGAAAAAGCCCAGGATGAACATGGCGAAAATACCCGGCGACACGAAGCCGGTATACTCCTGAATGTACTGAAAACCGCCTTTTTTATCAATTCCCAGGTGCGGGGCGATGAGGACGCCCAGAATCATAGCCACCACGACGGCCGTTTTGCCCACCGCCACCAACTTCTTTTCCGAAGCGCCGGGGTTGAGGACTTTCTGGTAAATGTCGAGCGTGAAAATGGTGGCGATGCTGTTGGCTTTGCCCGCCAGCGAGGCCACCACGGCGGCCGTGAGGGCGGCAAAGGACAGGCCCTTGAGGCCCACGGGTAGGATATTGAGCAAGACCGGATACGCCCGGTCGGGGTTGAGCTCCCCGTTCTGCATCATCTCGCCGCTGAACACGTTGCTCTTGTAGAGCACGAAGGCCGCAATGCCGGGCAGCACCACAATCACGGGCATGAGGAGTTTGAGGAAAGCGGCGAACAGAATACCGGCGCGGGCCGTGGGCAAATCGGCCCCCAGCGCCCGCTGGGTGATGTACTGGTTGCAACCCCAGTAGTTGAGGTTCACAATCCACATCCCGCCAATGAGCACGGTCAACCCGGGCAGGTCGATGTAGTTGGGATTGTCGCGCTTGAAAATCATCTGAAAGTGATCGCCCGCGTGCTGGGTCATCAGGTGGAAGCCGTTGAGCACGCCCGACGTACCGTAGTGCTCAGCCACCAGATTCAGAGCTAAGTACGTGGTAGCCAGACCGCCAAGGATTAGGAAAAACACCTGAATGACGTCAGTAAAGCCAATGACTTTCATGCCGCCCAGGGTGATGATGACAGCAAACGCGGCCAGCGCGTAGAGGCAGAATTCGAGGTTGAGCCCGGCAATGCTGCTGATGGCGATGGCCCCGAGGTAGAGTATCGACGTCAGGTTGACCACGATGTAGAGCATGAGCCAGAAAATGGCCATAATCATAGCCACCGTGCTGTTGTAGCGCTGGCTCAGAAACTGCGGCATTGTGAAGATGTGGTTCTTCAGGTAAACCGGAATGAAGAATACGGCCACGATAATGAGCGTGATGGCGGCCATCCACTCGTAGGTGGCAATGGCCAGCCCCATCTTGAACCCCGAGCCGGACATGCCCACGAACTGCTCGGCCGAGATGTTGGACGCAATCAGCGACGAGCCGATGGCCCACCAGGTGAGAGAGCCTTCGGCCAGGAAATAATCCTTGGAATTGCCTTCCAGCGTGCCGTCGTGGCCGGTTTTGCGGCGGTAAATCCAGATGCCGTAGCTGGCAACAATGATAAAGTAGACGAAGAAGACAACGTAGTCAATCGTGGCGAGCTTATTCATTGGGAAAAATCAGGATGAACCACCGCGCAAATGGGCGCGGCGGGAAGAAACGAGGTTACGGGAAAGTAATGATCCGGCAAAAAAATCGTTTCTGAAAGAAACCCGGCAATTTTCTGCGGAAAGATTCGTCCGACCCGCCCGCTACTTGCCGCGCACCAGGAACGTGCCCGCGCCCTGGGCCGGCAGTCCGGCCGCACTCAGGCCTTCGACCACGGCCTGAAAAGTGCCGCTGCCATCGGCCGTAAAAAAGTGCAGCTCGGCCTGGCCCTTGGCGTCGGTGCGCACGAGAGGATTCCAATAAAGCGTACTGGTGCGCGGGTCGGCGGGCGGGTTGGTGAGCAAGGCGTTGTAGCGGGGCTGGTAGAATTCGCGGACGACGTCAAAACCGGGGATTTTTACCGTGGCGATACCCGGCGCCGGCGGCCGGTCGGCGCCCTTGTAGTTGCGGTCGGCCCGCTTGGTGTAGATAGCAATAGCGCCCCCGCTGCCGCCGAAAATAGCCGCTTCGGTTCCTTTAAATACCTCCACCGATTCGATGTCGGACGACGAAATGGTATTGATCATTTCCAGATCAACCCGCTGGCCGTCCAGAATAAAGAGCGGCGTGCCCTGCCCCCGGATCTGCACCGTGGTATTGGGCGGACTGCCGGTTACGGTGAGGCCGGCCACGCGGCCCTGCAACAATTGCAGCAGCGGAATGCCCGACTGCGCCGACGGCATATCGGCAAAATCGATCACCGTACCGCCCGTGGCGCCGTAGAGCCGACGCGGGTCGTCGCGCGGCACGGCTTCTTTCTTGACCGTGACCGCCACGGTGCCCAGCAGAATATTGCGCACCGCTCGTTCGGGGTGCAGGTCCAGCTCGGCGGCCTGGGCCTGGCGGCTGCGGCGCACGAAGGCCGCGACGCCGGGCGGCGCGGCAGCCAGCGACGGCAGGGTCGGCAGCAGCAGGCCGGTGGTGGGCGGGCCGGTATCGGGCCGGATGAGGACGTTGGAGCCGCCCTGCGAGCGCCGGGCCTGGAGGGTCACCACGGCCGTATCGCCCACCGGGAAGCCCACAAAATTGAACCGACCGTTGGCGTCGGTCGTGGCCGTGGTCACGTTTTTAGCGGGCTTTATTTGGAGGAAAGTCAGCTGGCTATTGGGCATGGGGCGATTGCCCTGTTCACTCACCACCTGACCGGCCAGCCCAATCCCCTGCTCGGCCGAGTAGCTGACGGCGGGCGGCAGCCCGGCCAGCACATTTTTCCACACAAACCGCCGCCAGCCCTGGGTGAGCAGCAGATCGTCGAGGGCCAGGGCCGTAGCGGCCGACTGATCCCGGAAATAGTAGCCCGGATTCTCGACGTAACCCACGAGGTCCGACGTCAGCAGCAGGTTGGAGGCAATGGTTTCGGCGTTGGGATCGAGGGCGCTGAGGCCGGCATCGCTCACGGCCAGGGAGAAGTTGGCCGCCACGGGCTGGCCCGCCGCATCGGCCACCCGCACAGTGAGCTGCACGGGTGCGTGCGGGCCGTAGCTGGCCTGATCGGCGACAACGGTAATTTGCAGCGCCGCCGGGCCATTCTGCACGAAGGCCAGCCGCTCGCACTGCGGCCCGCCCAGCCCGTCGAACAGCGTGAAATGCACGATGCCGCTGGGGTAATTTTTCTTCGGCATCCGCCACGCCGCCGGAACGTCGCCACTAAGCGTGCGGGGGCCGGGGTAGGCCACGATACCACGCACTTGCGTGAGCAGCTGCACCGGACCGGCCGGGGGCGTAGCGCCCCGGTAGCGCGCTTCCACCAAAAACTCCGTGGCGTTTTCGGCCACGTGCAGGGTGTAGCCGCCGGGCTGGGCGGCGGGCAGCGGATAGTCGGCGGTACTGCCGTCGGGCAGCGTGCAGTGGGCGTGGTAACGCTGACCAGTGCCCGGCACGAGCGGAAACCGCCCCATGCCGCCGTGCCGGGTGCTGAAGGCGGCGACGACCACGGCGTTCTGCGCATTCAGAATCTGACCGCGCACGTCGATGCCCCGGCCGCTGGCGTTGGTGGCTTTGCAGGCCACCACGCCCGCCAGCCCCTCAACCAGGTAGCCGCCCTCGGGGAAGAACTGTACGTCGGGCCGGCCAGTGGCCGGGGCCGGGGACTTGGTTTTGCGCTGGGCATTGGCGGCGCTTTCGGCGGCGCTTTCCTGCGGACCCAGAGGTGATGCGGGCCAGATGGTGAGCCGGCGGCTGTACACGAAATTGTCGCCGGCATTGCGCATCCAGCTGGTGTAGGCGCGCAGCACGTAGGTACCGGCCGCCAGGGTATCCGAAATCTCAAGGTCGCCGCTGGCACGGCCGCCGCGAAGACGCAGCGTGCGCCGGGCCACTACCCGCCGCTGGGGCGAGAGCAAATCGACGTGCAGCACCGAGCTGAGCGAATCGAGCTGATGCCGCGAAGCATCGACCACGTAGGCGCTGAACCAGATGGTTTCGCCGGTGGCGTACACCGGCCGGTCGAGGTGGAGATAAGCTTTTTCCTGCCGGGCAGTGGTGTAGAATTCGCCCAGCTGGCGCGCGATGCGCTGAATCAGGCTCTCATCGGTGGGGCGGGGGCGAAACGCCGTCAGGGCCAGGGTCCCGAGCAGCAGGGCGGCCAGCAGCCCTTTTTGTACGCGCATTAGGTTCATAGTTGCAGAAAATCAAAAACCGCCCGCCCCACCTGCTGAAGCAACCGTGAGATTACCGCGCAAAGATGACGAAGCAATGAAGGCCAGAGCGCTCCCTACTCTTTCTCAAACAGGGCCGAAACCCAACTGCGAAGCGTGCGGTGCCGCTGGTAGCGCAGGCCGCAGCGCGCTGCCTCGGCCGTGATTTTGGCCAGGTCTTCTTCGTAAAAGCCACTGAAGAGAATGGGCCGGCCGCTGGGTAGCAGGCGGGCGTACTCGTGCATGTCTTCGAGCAGCACGTTGCGGTTGATGTTGGCCAGGATGAGATCGAAGGGTGCTTCATCGGCGAGGGTTTCGACCCCGCCCAGGCGGCTTTCGATGGTGTGGCAGTGGTTTTCGGCGGCGTTGTCGCGGGCGTTTTCCACGGTCCAGGGTTCGGTATCGACAGCCAGGATCTGGCGGGCGCCCAGCATTTCGGCCATGATGGCCAGAATGCCGGTGCCCGTACCCATGTCCAGCACGCGCAGCCCCTGATGATCGATTTCGAGCTGGTTTTCAATCATCAACGCCGTAGTTTCGTGGTGGCCGGTACCGAACGACATACGCGGCATGATGACGATATCATAGTCCACGCCCGCCGGCTGCGGGTGAAACGGCGCCCGCACCGAAACCCGCTCGGCGATAATCAACGGCTGAAAATTCTTCTCCCACTCCGCATTCCAGTTCTGCCGGGTGATAATGCGGTGCGAATGATTGAGCGCGCCCTGAGCCTCGTAGCGGCTCATAATCTCGGCCACGGCATCGGGCCGGAAAGCGTCCTCGGTGGTGTAGGCGCAGAAGCCGGCGTCGGTGTCTTCAAAGGTATCGAAACCTACTTCGGCCAGCTCGGCCACCAGAATATCGGCCAGCTCACGCGGAGCTTCAACGGTCAGTTCAATAAAATCCATGGGAAGCAAAAAGCGACAGCCACAGCGAGCCGTCGGGGAAAACGATGCCGCAAAGGTCGCCGAAAAAGCCCGGCCGGATTGGAGCGCCGCAGGGCGTCCCAATCCGGCCGGGCTTTTTGTTGCGCCGCGCAGGCCAGTAACCGCCTACTGCTTGCAGCCCGCAAACGAGCGCACGGTGGTGTAGTGAATGGCGAAATCGGCCTTGCCCCGGTCGGGCGTCACAAACAGCACGTAGTCGGCGAAGTCGCGGGCCGGGGCGTCGGCCCACAGGCCGGCTTTGTCGGCAAAGAGCCGGTTACTTTCCTTGAATACGATGAGATCGGCAAAGGCTTCCTCGGGCTCCACGTACACCGTGCCGAAGCAGTAGGCGCGCCGGCTGGGGTCGGTTTCGAGGTACACCGAGCCGTAGATTTTGCAGGGTTCGAGCGAAACGGCGGGCGAAAACGTGAGCAGGGCCGCGAGGAGAAAGGAAAGCATTGAGAGGGGAAAGCGAAAAGCAGGCCGGTAAAGGTAGCGGGCGGCCGAAAATTTCAGCCCGGCCGCAATCAACCCTCCCCGGCCCGCGCCAACTGCCTTAAAACGACTGCACGATGGCGGCGAAATCAGCCGCTTTCAGCGACGCGCCGCCGATGAGGCCGCCGTCGACGTCGGGCTGCGAGAACAGCTCGCGGGCGTTCTGGGCATTGGCTGAGCCGCCGTAGAGAACCGTGGTGTCGAGGGCGATTTTGGCGTCGTAAGCGCGGGCAATGCGCTCGCGGATGAAGGCGTGAATCTCCTGGGCCTGGGCGCTGGTGGCGGTGCGCCCCGTGCCGATGGCCCAGATGGGCTCGTAGGCGATGGTTACCTGGGCAAGTTCTTCGTTGCTGAGGTGAAACAGACCATCGGTGAGCTGCCGGCCGATGAAATCAAACGTCTCGTCGGCCTCGCGGGTATCGAGCGATTCGCCGACGCAGAAAATGGGTTTCAGGCCAGCGGCCAGGGCGGCTTTCAGCTTCTGGCTCAGCAGCTCATCGTCTTCGCGGAAGAACTGCCGCCGCTCCGAGTGGCCCAGAATCACGTATTCGCAGCCCACCGAGGCCAGCAGCTTCGCCGACACTTCGCCGGTGAAGGCACCGCTTTCTTTCTGGTGGCAGTTCTGCGCACCCAGGTGAAAATGAGTGGCTTCGGGCAATTGCTGCCCCACGGCGTGCAGGAGCGGAAACGGGGGGCAGATGACAATCTGCGGGGCAGGGGCCCCGAGCGCGTCGGCGCCGCACAGACGGGTGATTTCGCTTACCAGGGCCAGGGCCTCGGGGTAAGTCAGGTTCATTTTCCAGTTGCCGGCAACGAGATTTTGGCGCATGTGCAGAGAGCAGATAAGGTTAAGAGTACTGTCCGCAAAGCTAATTGCCAAACGCCCCGGCCCCTACCCGCCCACCCGCTGCGATTTGCGGGCGGCAATCTCGGCCTCGGCTGCCACAGCGGCGGCGGCGGCTAGCTCCCAGGGCGCTTTGCGGCCGCCCACCCGCGAGAAGGCAATGCCGAAAATGCCCGCTACCACGGCGCCCGCCAGGGCGAACCAGCCCAGATCGGGCATTTCGCGCAGCCGCACCAACCAGATAGCCACCAGCGCCCAGGCTATGACCAGCGGATAAACCAGATCCCGGAAAATCCGGCTCATCAGCAACGCCGCCCCCACGATCAACACCAGGAGCCACAGCGTCAGCGTCACCGCCAGACCGTCGTTTACCCGCAGCCCCAGCTGTTGCAGGCCAATGGTAATATTGATGAAGGAAGCGACCGAGATCCAGCCCAGATACAGCGAGAAAGGCACGCTCACCAGCGCCGGCACCCGCCCGGTAAACACGTGCTGCCGCACCCGCCCGTAGACGACAATCAGGCTACCCAGAATGATGAGCATGACGCCCACGCTGGGCAAAATCCGCTCGTAGGCAAACAGCACCACCCAGGCCGCAGTGGCTACGCTGGCCAGCGTGAGCGGCCGGGCGATGGCATCGGGCAGGGAAACATTTTTCTGCGCGGGCAGCAATTGCCACACCGCGTAGGCCACCAAGCTCAAAAAGATCAGTCCCCAGATGCTGAAAGCGTACCCGGCCGGCGTGAGCAAGGTGGGATAACGGGCCGAAACCTGGCCCATGGACTGGCCGTTGAAATGCTTCGTACTGGAATAAAAATTAATCAATATATTTCCAAAAATTGATATGGCAGCTAGCCCACGCCAGCGGTAATCCGGACTGGAGTGAATAGTGCTGATAGCGGAGTTGGCGGGCATGGTAGTGATCGGATAACGACGGATATGGAATCTACTTGCGTAACAGTCAAGGCGATCAGATGATGGCCCGGCTCGCCAAATCGGCCGGATGGGCGCCGGCCGGGGCCCGCCCCGAAGCCGAAGCCAGCGCGGCGGTTCGCTAAGCGCGACAGTTACGCGTAACGTTACACCTTCTCGGCCAGAAAACGCGCGGTGTGGTTCGTGGCGTGCAGTTTCACCAGCTCTTCGGGCGTGCCTTCAAAGAGCAGGTGCCCGCCGTTGTGGCCGCCTTCGGGCCCGAGGTCGATCAGCCAGTCGGCGCACTTGATGATGTCCACATTGTGCTCGATGATGAGCACCGAATTGCCCTGCTCGATGAGGGCGTTGAGGGCCCCGAGCAGCTTGGCAATGTCGTGGAAGTGCAGCCCAGTGCTGGGCTCGTCAAAAATGAACAGGATTTTATCCTGCTGAAGCGTCGCGCCTTTGGTCAGGAACGAGGCCAGCTTCACGCGCTGGGCCTCGCCGCCGCTGAGCGTATTGGCCGACTGGCCCAGCCGGATGTAGCCCAGGCCCACGTCTTCCAGCGGCTTGAGGCGCTCGGCAACTTTGGGCTGGGCTTTGAAGAACTGCACGGCGTCGGTCACCGTCAGCTGCAGGACTTCGTCGATGCCCTTGTCCTGGTACTTGATATCCAGAATATCCTGCTTGAACTTGCGGCCGCCGCAGCCTTCGCAGGTCAGGTAGATATCGGCCATGAACTGCATTTCGATCTTCACCTGGCCTTCGCCCTGGCAGACTTCGCAGCGCCCGCCGTCCACGTTGAAGCTGAAATGCGAGGGTTTCAGGCCCCGTGCCTTAGCCAGCGGCAGCTCCGAAAACAGCGTCCGGATGGCGTCGTAGGCTTTCACGTAGGTCACCGGGTTCGAGCGCGAGGATTTGCCGATGGGGTTCTGGTCCACAAACTCGACGTGCGATACCTGCCCGTTCACGCCGGTCAGGCGGTCAAATTTGCCGGTAATCTCGCCGGCGCCGCCGCCGAGCATCTTCATCAGCGCCGGGGCCAGAATGCGCTTGATGAGCGTGGATTTGCCCGAGCCGGACACGCCCGTCACCACGGTCATCACGCCGAGCGGGATTTTCACGCTCACGTTTTTAAGGTTGTTCTCGCGGGCGCCGGTCAGCTCCAGGGCATTGCGCCAGGGACGGCGCACCGAGGGCACGGCCACCTCCATTTTGCCGCTCAGGTAGAGGCCGGTGTAGGTGGCGGTGTCCTGCAAAAGCTCCGCCATCGTGCCCTGAAACATCAGATTCCCGCCGCCAGTACCAGCTTCGGGACCAATGTCGATGATCTGATCAGCGGCTTCCATCATCTTCTCCTCGTGCTCCACCACCACCACGGTGTTGCCGAGCTGCTGCAGCGAGCGCAGCACGCCAATTAGCTGCTCGGCATCCTTCGGGTGCAGACCGATGCTCGGCTCATCGAGCACGTACATCGAGCCCACCAGAGCCGAGCCCAGGGACGTCGCCAGCGAAATCCGCTGGCTTTCACCCCCGCTCAGGGTGTTACTCAATCGATTCAGGGTCAAATATCCCAGGCCCACTCGGTTGAGGTAACCGAGGCGGTTGGCGATTTCCGTCACGAGGCGCTCGGCCACTTTGGCGTCGTGCTCGTTGAGGCTGATGTTGCTGAAAAAGTCCAGCGCATCGGCAATGGGGAGCAGCACGACATCGGCGATGTTGCGGCCGTCGATTTTCACGTACTGGGCGTCTTTCCGCAGGCGGGTGCCGCGGCAGTCGGGGCATACCGTCCGGCCCCGGTAGCGGCTTTGCAGCACCCGGTACTGGATTTTGTGGGTCTGCTCGCCCACCCAGATGAAGTAGTCGTCGAGGCCCTGGAAGTGCTTGTTACCTTTCCAGAGCAGGCGCTGCTCGGCCTCGGTCAGCTCGGAGTAGGGGCGGTGAATGGGGAAGTCGAAGCGGATGCCGTTTTTCAGCAGAGGCTTAAGCCACTCGCCCTGCTTCTCGGTGCGCCACGGGGCGATGGCGCCCTCGTACACGGTCAGGCTTTTGTCGGGAATGACCAGATCCTCATCAATGCCCAGCACCGAGCCGAACCCTTCGCAGGTGTGGCAGGCGCCGTAGGGATTGTTGAAGGAGAAGAAGTTCACGCTCGGCTCCTCAAACACGAGATCGTCAAGCTCAAATTTATCGGAGAAGGTGCGGGTTTCGGCCGTCTCGGCCCCCGATTCCTCCCCGGCATAAGTCAGCTGAATCAGGCAGGTACCGTGGCCTTCGAAAAAAGCGGTCTGCACCGAATCGGAGAGGCGGAAAAGCAGGTCTTCATCGTCTGGCCGCAGCACGGCGCGGTCGATCATAATAAAGACTTCCCCCTGAATCTCCGGCTTACCTTCACCGATAAGCTCCTCAATAAAGGTGGTTTCGCCCTGTACCACCACGCGGCTGTAGCCTTTTTGCAACAGCAGATCCAATTCCTTGCTCATGAGCCGGGTCGGGTCGGAGGAGAGCAGCGGGGCCAGAATCATGACCTTGGTACCGGCGGCCTGCGTGGCCAGAAAATCCACCACGTCGGCCACGTTGTCCTTGCGCACCTGCGCCCCGCTGACGGGCGAAAACGTGCGCCCCACCCGCGCAAAAAGCAGCTTGAGGTAATCGTAAATCTCGGTGCTGGTGCCTACCGTCGAGCGGTTATTTTTGATGCTGACCTTCTGCTCGATAGCGATGGCCGGCGAAATCCCCCGGATGTAATCCACGTCGGGCTTGTCCATGCGGCCCAGGAACTGCCGGGCGTAGCTGCTTAGGCTTTCCACGTACATGCGCTGACCTTCAGCGTAAAGCGTATCAAAGGCCAGGCTCGACTTGCCCGAACCGGAGAGGCCAGTGACGACGATAAATTTGTTGCGCGGCAGGGCTACGCTCAGGTTTTTCAGGTTGTGAACCCGGGCGTTTTTGATGAGGATAAATTCGCGCGGGTCGAGGTTGTCAATCGGATCGGCGGCGGGCGCCGAAACTTGCAACGATTCTTTCTGGGGCATAGCTAAACTAACAACGGGGAGGGGCCGGAAGGTTTCGGCCGAATGCCGCCGCTGGCGGCCGCGAAGGTACGGCCCGGGCCAGGGCAATAAATCCAGATCCTGGACCCGGGCTTAACATTGTGGCCCACTTCACTGCCCAGCTAATCATGACTTCTTCGAGTCCAATCGCGGCGCTCTACCCGATTTTGCAGCGCGTCCGCACCCAGGCCAAGGCCCAGGCCGACACTTTCCGAAAAAACGAAGCCGCCACCCGGGCCGCTTTAATTGAGCCCGTGCTGCGGGCCCTGGGTTGGGACACGACCAATGTGCAGATGGTCGAACCCGAAAAAACCCTCAGCAACGAGCTGCGAATCGACTATTTACTGAATGATCCCGCCGGCCGGCCCTGGGTTGTGGTGGAAGCCAAATGCCTGAACATGAGCCTGGATAAATACGGCTACGTGGGCAAAATCCTCGGTTACGCCCTCTCGCTGAACGTGCAGACGGTTTGCATCACCGATGGCATTACCTGGCATCTGCACGCGCCGTTGCAGCACGGCAAAACGGAGCCGGTGGTGTTTTCGCTGGCCGAAAACGACCTGCTGCCCGCCGCCACAACGCCCGAGATTCCGGGGCAGCCCGACGCTACCAGCCATCCCGACCAACCGGTTGCCAAGTCTCTTTCGAAACCCCGGGAGCTTCCGGCGGCTACTCCAAAGTTCACGGAACTGACTCAGTTGGATCTGTCGGCTTTGCCAGCGGGCCAGAAACCCAGGCTGCTCCGGCTACCCAATGGCCAGATCAAGCCCATCACGACCTGGAAAGCTGTTCTGGTAGAAGTGGCCCAGCTCGTGCTGGCCACAAATCCCCGACTGCCGCTGCCGTTTCCCGATCAAGCCGGCAAGAAAAACGCGCTGTTTTCGCTGGTCAAGCCCATCGCAGGCTCCTCCATTAAAACTGTTTATCAAGGGTCTCCGGTCTACCTCTACACCAATTACAGCGCGGCGGCCTGCCTGGCCAACGCCACCTACGCGGCGCAGCAGCTCCCGCCCGCCCAACGGCTGGTCAGTCTGGCGGTCAGTTTTTAAACACCCGGTGATTGATTACCCGAAGTCAATCGCCCTGATTTTCCGAGAATGGCCGGCCGCAACGCCGGCCATTTCTCTTAACCGCGCCCGACGCCGGATCAGTCGGGCATTAATCAAAAGCCGGATTTGTTGTACTTTTCAGCTACGAATTTTATCTATACTATTATTCTTTTCTTTCTATCTTAATTGACTCCATGCTTCGATCTGTCTTTGTCATTATTTGCCTGCTCACCGGCTGGGGAGTGGGCCTGCCGGGGGCGGCAGGCCAGCCGGCCCCGCCCGCGCCCCTCAACGGCCAGTGGAAGGGGCCGCTGAAACTACTGGGCGGCAAAATCACCCTCATCATCACCATCGTCCCGCTCACCAACGGCACGTACTACGCCGCCCTCGATGCGCCGCAACAGCGCATCAGCCGCATGCCGGTGGAAGTAGAGCTGACGGGCAATAACCTGACGCTGCTCATTGCGCAGGCGGGCAGCAGCTTCGTGGGCAAGGTGCTTGACGGCGGCGCCACCCTCAGCGGCACCTGGAAGCAGCCGGGCGTGACGGCCCCCATGGTGCTGCAACGCGCCGCCGCCTCGGTGCAGGCCGCTAATCAGTTCAAGGCGCTCCCGCCCTATCGCGAGGCCGAAGTCACGTTCCTCAATCCCACCACCTCCAACCGCCTGGGCGGCACGCTCACCGTGCCGCCCGGCGAAGGGCCTTTTGCCGCCGTGGTGCTGCTCTCCGACTCCGGCCCGCAGAGCCGAGAAGTGGACGTGCCGGGCTACCGCATGTTCGGCCAGCTTGCCGATTATCTCACCCGCCACGGTATCGCGGTGCTGCGGTTTGATGACCGGGGCGTGGGCAAATCGGGCGGCAGCTACGCCGACGCCACCACGGCCGACCTCGTGACCGATGCCCAGGCCGCGCTGACTTTTCTGCGCACCCGCCCCCTGATTTCGGCGCACCGCGTGGGCCTGATCGGGCACGGCGAGGGGGCCAACGTGGCCCTGCTGGCCGCCGCCGCACCGGGCCGTAACCCGGCATTCGTGGTGTCGCTGGCCGGCTACGGCCAGCCGGGCTACGAGGTGATGATGCGTCAGCAGGGTGAAATCATGCGCCTGATCGGGGCCGATCCCGGACAGGTGAAAGCGGCCCGCGACGTGTACGACCGCACCATTACCATCGTCCGCCAAACGCCCGACAACGCCGTGGCCCGGGTCAAGATAACGGCCGTCCTCAACGGCACCAACACGGGCATGGACGCACCCATGGCCCGCGCCCGTGCCGTGCAGCTGACCTCGCCCTGGGCCCGCTACTTCTTTGATTTTGACCCCCAAACGCGGCTCGACAAAGTGAAATGCGCAGTGCTTCTGCTCAACGGCACGGCCGACCTCCAGGTATCGGCCCGCAGCAATATGAGGCCGCTGTACCGGGCGCTGCGCCGGGCCCACCGCACCGTAACTTCGTACCGGCTGGCGGGGGTAAATCACCTGTTTCAGGCCGCCCCGGCCCAATGGCCACTGGTGAACGGCGTGCAGCAAGCCACGTTTTCACCCCCGGCCCTGAAAATAATAACGGACTGGATTGCCACCGAAACCAAGCTCCCCACCGACCCTTTGCCGGTCACAGTGAAGCGGCCCGCCACCCGGCGTAAGGCCGCCAAAGCGCCGACCCTGGACCGCCTGCGCAACTAGGCCCGCCGGCTTCGGCGGGCCGCGCCTGTAGTCCGGAATTTTATTTATACTTGTCCCACCCGGCCAATCAGCCGTTCGGGCGCACCGGGTTTTCCTTCTCCACTCCAATCTTCAGCTTGCGGCTGGAGCGCTCCGCATGGCACTTTCGCCGCCCCCATTCCCGCCCCGCCGGACCGGGAAATTCGCCGGCCCGCTGCGCTGGATCCGCCGCTACCTGGGCTACTCCCGGAACGAAGCCCGGGGCATGGTCGGCTTGCTGGCGCTGATGCTGGTGCTCATAATCACGCCCATGCTGCTGAGGCCGGCGCTGCCCGTATACCTGCCCGAGGCCGACCAGCGGGAGCTCAACGAGCTGGCCGCGTCGTTGCAGGAACATCGCCGGGTTAATCTTTACGACGTGAGCCGTTTTCCCCGCGCCAAAGACGGCCCGGCCGAACGCGGCCGGCCCCACTTTGCGCCGGTGGCGCAGGTCCGGCTCGCACCTTTCGACCCTAACGCTCTCACGGACAATGACTGGGAAGCGCGGGGCGTGCCGCATTTCGTGGCTGCCCGCCTGGTTAAATACCGCACGGCCGCCGGCGGCTTCAAGTCCAAAGCGCAGCTGAAAAAGATGTACGGGCTGACAGACTCGGTGTACCAGCGGCTGGCGCCTTTCCTGCAACTACCCGACGAAACGCCCAAACGGGAGTGGCCCGCTCACGCAACCAGTAAGCCGGGAACCGATGGTAAATTTCCATTTTCAGCCAATGCCGGGGCCACCAGCAAATTCCCCCGCAAGCCCCGAAGCCTGCAGCCCTTCGACCTCAACACAGCCGATACCACGCAGTTGATGCAGATTCGCGGCATTGGCGCGGGCCGGGCCAAATGGGTGGTTAAATACCGCAACCAGCTCGGGGGCTACCTGCGGGAGGAACAGCTGGACGAGATTTTCGTGCTCCGCGATGCGCCCGATCTACGGGACAGCCTCCGCAAATACACGTTCGTAAGCCCCGGGTTCGCGCCCCAGCCGGTGAATGTGAACACCGCCACGTTTGATGAGCTGTATCTGCATCCTTACATTGGCAAGCCCCGGGCGCGCCTCATCGTGGCCTACCGCCAACAGCACGGACCCTTCAAGCGGATAGAAGATTTACAGCGGATGCCAACGCTGAAAATGGCGGACTGGGAAAAAATGCGGCCGTACCTGCGATGCGAGTAAGAGTCCCTGTCAATCAACCTATTAAGCAGTAGCGGAACGAGGCAACGGCGAGCCGGCTCACATCGTATTATTAGGCCGACCTTTGCCGCCGGGCCCGCCCCCGCCGCCGATCCAACTAAACCGGACAATAACGGTTTACGGCATCACCTCCCGATTTTCCTTCGTCATGACTGATCATTCTACGCCCGACTCCGCCGCGCTGCCCGACGGCCCGTCGCCCCAAGACGGCCGCCGCTCGTTTATCAAACAAGCTTCGGGCTTTCTGGGGCTGGCCCTGGCGCCGCCGCTGCTCAGCCAGGCCGAACGCCTCACCAATCTCTCCAAAAAAGTGGAGGGCGTGAGCGAAATACGGCTGAAAGTGAATGGTACTGTCCGCACCATTAAAGCCGAGCCCCGGGTGACATTGCTCGATGCGCTGCGCGAAAACCTCGACCTCACCGGCTCGAAAAAAGGCTGCGACCACGGCCAGTGCGGCGCCTGCACCGTGCTGGTGGACGGCCGCCGCATCAATAGCTGCCTCACGCTGGCCGTGATGAATCAGGGCAAGGAAATCACAACCGTGGAGGGCCTGGCCAAAGGCGAAGAGCTGCACCCGTTGCAACAGGCTTTCATCGAGCACGATGGGTTCCAATGCGGCTACTGTACGCCGGGCCAGCTCATGTCGGGCGTGGCCTGCCTGAAAGAAGGGCACGCCAAAACCGACGGCGACATCCGCGAATGGATGAGCGGCAACCTTTGCCGCTGCGGCGCTTATCCCAACATTGTGGCGGCCATCCGGCAGGTCGAAAAAAGCGGCTTTAAGTCTTAGTCATGAATAATTTCACCTACCTCCAGGCCACGCAGGCCAAGGATGCCACGGCCGCCGTGCGCGATAATAAAGAAGCCACCTTCATCGCCGGCGGCACCACCCTGCTCGATCTGATGAAGCTGAACGTGGAAAACCACAATCAGCTGGTTGATATTAATCTGCTCGCTTTCAAAGGCATTGAGCAGACGGCCGATGGCCTGCGCATCGGCGCGCTGGAGCGCATGAGCGACGTGGGCGAAAACCCGCTGGTGATGCAGCAGTTTCCGGCTATTTCGCAGTCGCTGCTGCTGGCGGCCTCGCCGCAGCTGCGCAACATGGCCAGCATCGGCGGCAACCTGTTGCAGCGGACCCGCTGCGGCTACTTCCGCGACCTGGCTTTTCCGTGCAACAAGCGGCAGCCGGGCTCCGGCTGCCCGGCGCAGGACGGCGAAAACCGCAACCTCGCCATTCTGGGGGGCAGCAAAGCCTGCATCGCCACCTTCCCCGGTGACCTCGCCGTGGCCCTCGTGGCCCTGGATGCGGTGCTCCTGCTCGAAAATGCCAAAGGCAAGCAGCGCCGCGTGCCACTGGTCGACTTTCACCTGCTGCCCGGCACGACGCCCCAGCGCGAAACCGTCCTGGAACCCGGCGAGCTGATCGTCGCGGTGGCGATCCCGACCGCCGCACACGCCCGCAAGTCCCTGTATCTGAAGGTCCGCGACCGTACTTCCTACGCCTACGCCATCGTTTCGGCGGCCGTAGGCCTGGATGTGCAGGGCGGCCAGATTCGCTCGGCCCGCGTGGCGTTGGGCGGCGTGGGCACCAAACCCTGGCGCTCGCTGGCCGCCGAAAAAGTGCTAACCGGGGCCCCGGCAACGGAAGCCACCTTCCGGGCCGCCGCCGCTGCCGCTGTGCGCGACGCCCAGCCCCGCGAGCAAAACCGCTTCAAAGTAGAGCTGGCCCAAAATACGCTGGTGCGAGCCCTAACCGACGTAGCCGCCGCCTAACCCAAAACCGAGTTTCTCCTCCGTGAAACTCCCCTAAAACTCGATTGAACTCCGTGCGAAACCCGCGTAGTCAACGCATCCACTCCTTTCCTCCCCATGGAAACCGAACCCTCCTTTTTTGAAACTTCCCCCACGCCGGGAGTAGTCGGCAAGCCGCTCGACCGCGTCGATGGCCGCGACAAAGTGATGGGCAAAGCCCGGTACTCAGCGGAATATTCCCTGCCCGGCCTCACCTACGGCGTGCTCAAAACCAGCGATATCGCCAAAGGCCGTATCCAGAACATTGACACCAGCGCAGCTGGTCGCGAGCCGGGCGTGCTGGCTATTTTCACCCACTTAAACCTGCCACCGCTGGCCAAAACGCCCAACGACCCGGACGGCAAAAAAGCCATCGGTGCGCCCATGGGCTTCCTGCCGATGACCTCGGATGTGATTCACTACGCCGGGCAACCCGTGGCGCTGGTGGTGGCCGACACCTTCGAGCGCGCCACCCACGCCGCCACGCTGGTGCGGGTGACCTACGCCGCCGAGTCACCCATTGCGGCCTACACCGACCCGCGCGCCAAGCTCTTCAACCCCGAAAAAAATCAGGACGGCAAAGCCGACGGCTATACCCGGCGCGGCGACGCCCGCGCGGCCCTGGCCAACGCGCCCGTGAAGCTCACGGCCGTGTACACCCACGCCATCAACCACCACAATCCCATGGAGCCGGGGGCCACCACGGCCATCTGGGAAGGGTCGGACCGGCTGACGGTTTACGAGTCTACGCAAGGCGTGACGCGCACGCAGAAGTCGCTGTACGTCATGCTCGGGCTGCCGCAGGATCAGGTTCGGGTGGTGACGAAATACCTCGGGGGCGGCTTTGGCTGCAAGGGCTCGTGCTGGCCGCACACCGTGCTCACGGCGCTGGCCGCCCGGGCCGTGGGCAGGCCGGTGAAGCTGGTGCTGACCCGCAAGCAGCAGTTCACGAGCATGGGCCACCGCGAGGATCAGACCCAAAGGCTGAGCCTCGGGGCCACCAAAGAGGGAAAACTCACGGCGCTCATTCACGAGAAAACTTCCACGACTTCGCCCTGGGACAACTTTGCCGAATCGAACGGCAAGATTATCAACATGCTGTACGATTGCCCCACATTTGAATCGAGCTACCAGCTGGCGCGGGGCAATGTGATGACGTCGACCTTCACCCGCGCTCCCGGTGAGGCGCCCGGCTCCTTCGCCATCGAGTGTCTGATGGATGATCTAGCCTACCAATTGGGCCTGGATCCCATTGCGATCCGCCTGCTGAACTATGCCGAAAAAGACCCGAGCACCGGGCAGCAGTGGTCGAGTAAATCGCTGAAGGAATGCTATGCCCGGGGAGCCGAGCTTTTCGGCTGGAGCAAGCGCAACCCGAAAGCCGGCGTTACCCGCGAGGGCCGGCTGCTCGTGGGCTGGGGCATGGCCACGGCCAGCTATCCGGTTCACAACTCGCAGGGTACCGCCCGGGTGCGCCTCTACGCCGACGGCCACGCTGTAGTGCAGAGCGGAGCCACCGACCTCGGCACCGGCACCTACACTGTGATGACGCAGGTGGCGGCCGACTCGCTGGGCCTACCACCCGAAAAAATTCGGTTCGAGCTGGGGGATACCCGCCTGCCCACCGCGCCCAACTCGGGCGGCTCGGTGGCTGCGGGCACGGTTTCGTCGTCGGTATACATGGCCGCGCAGGATGTCTGGCAAAAGCTGACCAAGCTGGCCGTGCAGGACCGGAAGTCGCCGCTCTTCAAAGCCAAACCCGAAGATGTGGTGATGGAGAAGGGCCGGCTGCAACTGAAAAAAGACCCGACCAAAGGCGAAAGCTTCACCGCCCTCATGAAGCGGGCGGAAATGCCGGATATCGAAGGCAGCGGCAGTGGCAAGTACGGCGCGGGCTACGAGGCGGGCCAGTCGGCCGCCAGCGCCGACCCGGCCCACAAGGACGAAGCCGCCCAGCACTCGATGCACTCGTTTGGCGCGCACTTTTGCGAGGTTCACGTCGATCCCGAGCTGGGGACGGTGCGGGTAAAACGCTGGGTGAGCGTACACGCCGCCGGCCGCATTCTCAACGCCAAGACGGCCCGCAGCCAGATCATCGGCGGCTCCATCTTCGGCATCGGCGCGGCCCTGATGGAGGCCACGCACCGCGACGCGCATTTCGCCCGCTACGTCAACGCCGACCTGGCCGATTACCACATTCCCGTCAACGCCGATATCCCGGACATGACGGTAGAATTCATCGACGAGCACGATCCGTTTATCAACGCCATGGGCGTGAAGGGGATTGGCGAGATTTCCATGGTGGGCGTATCGGCCGCCGTGGCCAACGCTGTGTTCCACGCCACCGGGAAGCGGGTGCGCGACCTGCCCATCACGCCCGAGAAAATCCTCGGCACCCGGGCGGTGTAAATGGCAAAATCGTCTTTTACCATTCCAGCCAGCGCCACCGTTCCGGATAGTTCCGGGGCGGTGGCGCTGTTGTTGCTGGCCGCCGGCGCATCCAGCCGCATGGGCCGGCCCAAGCAATTGCTTCCCTACCGGGGCCGCACGCTCCTGCGCCACGCCGCCGAAACGGCCGTAGCCACGGGCTGCACGCCCATTATTTTAATCACGGGGGCGCTGCACCAGGAGTTGGCGGAGGAAGTGCGGGACTTACCGATTCAGGTTATGCACAACCCGGACTGGGCGAGCGGCATGGCTTCCTCGATCCGGACGGGACTGGGCGCCGTGCCGCCCGCGCCGCCCACCGCCGTCCTCATCATGCTCACCGATCAGCCGCTGGTGACGCCCGCGCTGCTGCGCCAGCTCGTGGCCCAACAGCAGCAGACCCACGCGCCCATCGTAGCCGCCGCTTATGGCGATACGCTGGGCGTACCCGCCATTTTCGATCATTACCTGCTGCCCGAGCTGCAGCAACTGCAGGGTGCTCAGGGTGCTAACCGCCTCATTGCCGACCGGGGCGCGGCCGTGGGCCGGGTCGCGTTCCCGGCCGGCTTACTGGATATCGATACCCCGGAGCAGTACCAGGCGCTGATGAACCAGCCGCCACCCGAGTCGCCTTTGGCCCCGGCCTAGCGGGAGCTGGTTCGCAGCTTTGGCGGCTGATTCGGCGGCAATCCCGACTTGCCGGTCTTGCTGCTCAGCGTTTTCCGGTTCAAAAGTAAGCTCAACCTTAGAAAATAATTCGCCTAACAAACAGAACCATAAAATCTCTATATATACTGATTATATGTAAATAGTAAAATATAGTTTACCTTGTGAAATGATTCGTACTCGATTTATTTCATTTGCCCTTGTTCTGGCGGCTTCTATTCCGTCGCTTACCGTTTTCGCTCAATCAGTTCGCCCGCAGAATCCGCCCAGCCTGGGCGCGGCGGCCACCTTTGCCCTGTTCACCACAGCCGGGGCCGTTGGCAATACCGACAATGCCGCCAGCGTGTGTGCCAACGGCTGCGACACCGCCATCACGGGTGATGTGGGGACTAATGGCGGGGACATAACCATGTATAAGAGTGGCGAAATCGTTGGCACAACCTACCTCCCCGGCAGTAAAACGGCGCAGGCAGCCAGCGATTTAAGCAGCGCCTACACCAAACTGGGCCAGATGACCGTCACGGGCCAGGTCACTAGTACGGTCATGAACGGGGGCACGGTTTACCCCGGGATTTATCAGCTTACGGGCGCCGCCTTTACCATCAACCAGGTCCTGACCCTGGACGGCAAAGGCGATCCGAATGCGGTGTTTGTCTTTCTGTCCGACAATGCGCTGAGTACTTCGGTCGGCGTGCAAATCATTCTGGCGAATGGGACGGTCGAGAATAACGTCTTCTGGCGGGTTGGGGGCGGCGCTACTTTTGGGGCCCAAACGGGTTTTACCGGAATTGTGCTGGCCAATGGCGTCGTTGCCTTCGGCGATCGGGCAATCCTGAAAGGGAAAGCCTTGTCCATCGGCGGAGCCATTTCTACGCTCAGTACCAGGATTCAAACGACACCCGCCGTGGCTCTGCCCGTGGAGCTGACGGCGTTCACGGCCGCCGCCGAGGGCAATTCTGTTCAGTTGCAATGGGCGACGGCTTCGGAAAAAAACAGCGCTTACTTCGTCGTGGAGCGAAGTGATAACGGCCGCTCATTCGGGCCGCTGGGCCGGGTAGCCGCGCAGGGCACCGCTTCCCAGCCGCACGATTATAGCTGGACTGATTCCCGGACCAACTCCACCAGCATCGCGCCGGTTTACTACCGCCTGCGGCAGGTCGATACCGACGGCGCCACCACTTACTCGCCCGTCCGCGCCGTTGCCGACCTGGCAATCGGCCCGCTGCAGTTGGAGGCTTTCCCCAATCCTTCCCAGCGGTTTGACGTGCTGATCACGGCCACGCAGGCAGGACCGGCCGCGCTCTCGCTGATCGATGCCCTCGGTCATCCGGTGCTGCAACGGCGCCTGAATCTGGTCGCTGGCCAGAATTCGCTGGCGCTGGACGAAGCACAAATTACACATCCCGGGATCTATCTGCTGCATCTGCAACAAGGCAAGCAGCTGCTGACCAAAACGTTGGTCCGGCAGTAGGCGACCCGAATTTACCGGGCCGCGAGCCGCTTATTTCGTCCCCGATTCCAACTCCCGCAGCTTGTCGGCTTTCCAGGCCGTGACGGCGACTACTACCAGCGTCATCAGCCCGCCAAAAACCACGGACGTTACCGTGCCCATGAGTCTGGCCACGGCCCCGCTCTCGAAGGCGCCGATCTCGTTGCTGGAGCCGATGAAGATGTTGTTCACTGCCGAAACCCGGCCCTTCATGTATTCCGGCGTGTAGGTGTGGATGAGCGTGGAGCGCACGATGACCGAAACGGAATCGAATACGCCCGTCAGAAACAACAGAAACAGCGACAATACCAGACTGGTCGAGAGCGCAAACCCGATGGTAGCCAGCCCGAATCCGGCCACGGCCCAGAGCAGCTTGCGCCCCGCCCGCCGCCGCATTGGAAAATAGGTGAGCAGCACCGCCATCAGCACCGAGCCCACGGCCGGCGCGGCCCGCAGGTAGCCCAGCCCATCGGGGCCGGTGTGCAGAATATCCTTGGCGAAGATGGGCAGCAGCGCTACCGCCCCGCCGAAGAGTACCGCAAACAGATCGAGCGAAAGCGCCGCCAGCACAATCTGATTGCCGAAAATAAAGCGCACCCCGCTCAGCACGCTTTCGCCCAAAGCCAGCTTTGCCCCCTCCCGTAGCGGCAGCGCCCGCCCCGCAATGCTCAGAAATAGCAGTAGGGCGCTGAACATGAGCACCGCATCCACGCCGTAAGCGACGCTTTTGCCCTGCTGCGCAAACAACAGCCCGCCGATGGCCGGCCCCACCACCGCCGCCGCCTGCCAGGAAGTAGAATTCCAGGTCACGGCATTGGCGAGGAGCTGGCGGTCGGGCAGCAGCTGCGGCATAAACGAGAACACCGCCGGCCCCAGAAATCCGCGCGCAATCCCGCTCACGAATAACACGACGTACAGCATCAGCACGTAGAGCGGCAGCGCCAGTGCCCGCCGGTGCGCAAACAGCGCCAGGCCCGTG
>JAYWCH010000045.1:0-2356 GCA_043780755.1 Hymenobacter sp. | reverse complement strand
AGGGTTGCGGTGCCGCGGCGGCCGGTGAGGCGCGTGGCGAGGGCCTGGGCCTCGCGCGGGCTCAGCACTTCGAGCTCGCGCAGCCAGGCCACGCGGCGCAGTTGGGGCTCGATAAAGCCGAGGGGATTGACCTGGCCGTACTCGTCGCGCAGGTAGGTTTTGGTGCGGCGTTCCAGCTCCGCAACCAAGGTGCGGAACTGCTTGCGTTGCCAGGGCCGCCCAGCCAGCGTCACCACCAGGTGGGCCGTTTGCAGCCGGAAAGTACACCACTGCTGCTCGAAGCGCAGCCAGGCGGCCAGCCCGTTCAGCCCCACGATAAAGAGCCAGAAGTACAGCTCGAAGCCCACTTGCCCGGTGGCCAGCCACTCGCGGACGGGGCCGTAGCCCAGGGCCAGCAGCAGCAAGCCGGTGAGCAGGAGCTGATTGGTGGGAATGTGGCGATGCTCGCCGGATTTGAGGGGGAGAATTTCTTCGTAGGGGACCTCCGTTTCGAGCGTGGCCACGCCCTGGGGGTTGCGCTTGCAGAGGTAGAAGCTCTCGGCGCGCAGCTCGAGGTGCGTGGTGCCCAGAAAAAGCTGTTTTTGAGTGAAAATCATGCGGAAAGAAATTCGGCCGGCAGCCGGAGCGGCGGGCTTACTTGAAGGGGCTCGGGGTGAAACAAAGGACAAAAATAACCACCATCGCCCAGCCCAGAACCCGGCGGCCGGGGCTCAGGGGCCGCTCGTCGGGCGCGGGCGGGTGGTATATACCGGTGAAACGCCCCAGCAGCAGGCCAAAAACCAGCCAGCCCGGATTGCCCAGCAGCGTGGCATCCACCGCACTCACGGCCAGCTGCGCCGCCCAGATGCCAGCCGCCAGCAGCAAGCCCTGGCGCGGCGTGGGCAGCACCCGCCAGAAAATCAACCCCAGGTACAAGGCGTACACTGGCCCGCCGTAGAGCCAGGTTTGCCCGTCGCCGCGCAGGGAAAAAAGGCCCAGCCCGGCGTAGAAAATAAAGCCGATAAACAGCACCAGGGCCACTTTGTTGAACCGCCGCCGGCCGAGCAAGCCGTAGAGAATGTGGCCCCCGTCGAGTTGACCCATCGGCAGCAGGTTCAAGGCCGTGAAAAACAGGCTGAGCGCCCCGGCCAGCAGCACGGGGTAGTGCAGCAGCTCGTTGGGGTGGGGCAGGCGGGCAGGGTCGGCGAGGGTTTTTTCGAGGAGCTGATAAAGCAGAGGCTTGGCCAGGGTGAGGGCCTGGGCGCCGGGCGGGTACACGTAACGGGCGTAGTCGGCCCCGTAGCGGGCGTATTCGGGGTGGATCTTGAATAGATAATCCAGCGGCGGCAGCTGGGTAAATCCATAAATCAAAAGCGGTACGCTCACCACGAAGCCCGCCAGCGGTCCGGCCAGCCCGATATCAAAAAACTCGCGCCGCGAAAAAATCCGGTCCCGGATGCGGATGATCGCCCCAAACGTGCCCAGTCCCAGCGGAAATGGAATATAATACGGCAGCGACGTGCGCACCCGATTACGGCGGGCCGTGAAATAATGGCCAAACTCATGTACCGTGAGCACCCCCAGAAACGGCAGTGCAAACCATAGTCCGCGCCGGACTTCCTCGCCCAGTGCCGCCCCGCGCAGCAGAAAAACATCAAGGGGCAGAAACCCGATCCCGCCCCGCGTGAGCTGAATCCCGGCCAGCGTGGTGGTGAAAAGCGTGACCAGAAACAGGCCCAGGTGCAGCGCATAAGTGCGCCCCGGCGACGGCGCGGGCCGCTCGAAGCGCCGGAACAGGCGCCGCGCCCGCGTGGCTTCGGCTTCGTCGGGGGAATGGGCGGGATTTGGTAATGGTTGGGGTTGGGGTTCGGGTGCGGCCGCCGAATCGGGATCAGGCGGGAACGGGGGCGTATTCTCGGGGAAAGACACGGAGGGCTTCGGGCAGGGCAGCGGTGAGGGTGAGGGGTGGCGTCAGGTGCAGCACGTGCAGCCCCAGGCGGCGGGCAGTGGCTACGTGCTGAGGACTGTCTTCGATAAACAACGTTTCCGCCGCCCGCCAGTTCATGGCGTTGAGCGCGTGGTGGAAGATTTCCTCGCCCGGCTTGCGCAAACCCACTTCCTGCGAATAAAATACCCGATCCAGAACGTCGGCAACTCCATCTTTGAAGCCGTATTTCGCCGCCAGCCGCTCGTTGATTTCGGCGATGTGCAGGGCGTTGGTGTTGCTGAGCAGGGCCGTTTGGTGGCCCCGGCGGCGCAGCTCCCCGATGAGGGCGAGGCGCTCGGCGGGCACGTCGAGCAGCATGGCGTGCCAGGCGGCGTCGATCTGGGCATCGGTAGCGTCAAGGTCGTAGGCGGCGCGCAGCCCGGCCCGGAA
>JAYWCH010000044.1:0-12145 GCA_043780755.1 Hymenobacter sp. | reverse complement strand
AAAGAGTCTGTTACGGCTGAGTTGCCGGCTGCACCGGCACCGCCACCGGCGGGCGCACCCCGCGTTCGTCGTGCGGCTCCTGTTCCCGTAGCAACCCTCCCGCGCCCGGTAGGAGCTGTTGCAATCCCTGGTCCCCGGCGTTTCACCTCTTTGTCGCTAACGGCCCGCCCGGCGCCGGTTGCGCCGGAATCCGTGCCTTCGGCCGTTAGTATGATTACCGCCGTGCCCGGTTTGCCCGCCCCAGCCGCCCCAGCCGCTGATGCCCCCCCCATTCCAGCTCCGGATTCAACTTTGGCTCCGGTAGCGGCGGCCGCCAGCAAGACCGCAACGGCGCTATTCGCCGGAACGGAGAAGCCCATCCGGCGGATCGTGATCTTTTACCGGGACGGATCGTTTGCCGACTACCAATCCGAATAGCTGGTTCGGTTCGTACCTGGTGAGGGCGGAAGCAGGAATACCGGGCACTACCCAGCTACCGGAGCGAGTCGCTCCGGTCGGGCGGGTGTTTCAGGTTAAGGAGAGGGCCCGGGAGCTGTTCAGTTGAGGATAATCTCCGGTAGTTCCGGCCTGCACCCTAAGCCCGCTACGCAGGGAGCGTTGCCAATTCTCAACGCAATGATTCCACTATATTACTTTCCTGTAGAAACACAACTTGCCAAGCCGAATCGACCCCGTTTTCCGGCGAATTTGGGCCAGGGGAGTTAGCTAGTGTTCGGCTTTAATTAGTCCGGCCAATGATCCTTCCTGCTAACAGATTCAGGTCTGGATTAAAAGAGAAATTTATAATGAAATGTTATCTCATAAATTCTTGTTTTTCAATTAGTAAAAGTAACCTAATGAAAGCTACGAGTGATGTCTTAGAAAGCTGTTTTGGCTGGATATTGCCAATCAGCTTAGATCCTTCGTCGCGGGAGAATTAGGCCGGGCTGATGCAGGGTCAGCAGCTAAATGCTCCGTGCGGGAGCTAAAATAGTTGACAACGACGGGGAATGGGGGAATCCTATTGGAGACGGAAAATATAAGCTAAAATGCTAACGTTTTGGCTGCCGGGACGGTCGCGTTCTGACAATAGAAAATAGCGTTTTTCGGCCGCGCCGGGCGGGTCCTGAAGCGGCGGCTGAGCACGGTGGCTGATGCGGCCCGGGCAGCCCCGAATCGCGTTGTTGTCAATTGTAAATGGGTGCTTTTGGTCCGGTCGCGGGGTAGATTGGACGCGGGCGAAGGGAGAAAGTTTACTCACCACTTAAGCGGGACGGGAGAAATAGGGCGCCCGTAAAGGAGGGCTTCCAGGTTGTTCTTTGCCGACGACCGGCTATCTTCGTAGCATGAAACTGACCCGCACGAATCTTTGGTTAGCCGCTGCTGCGGCATTATTCCTGACGGCCTCTTGCTCTCAGGCCCCCGACGCCGAGAAAGATCCTACCGCCGATGCCACCTACAAGCGGGCCCACCGCGCCGAGGGCTACCGCGAGGCTCAACGCTCCAACGTCACCCGCTAGTCCCGACGCCCGCCCGGTCCACTCAGGGCATGCCTCGGATCTGATCCGACCACACGAAAGAGCCCCCGCCAGAATTTTGGCGGGGGCTCTTTTCATATAAATGGCTACTTAAAAACCAGCGCCTGATTTTGCGGCGGGTTTAGACGGCAGCGCCCGTTAGCACCAGGCCCGGTACCGGGGTCGTGCTGAAGTTGGGCAGATTGATGCCAGCCAGCAGATCGTACTCCAGCAGATCGGCCCAGGTGCGGAGGTAGAGCACGACGTCGTCGCGCTGGTTGTGGCGTAGGGCATCGCGGCGCTCGAAGGGAATCCCGGCCCGGATGGCCGGATCGGCGAGGCGCTCGAGGTGGGTGAGGTCGGCGCGGGTGAAGCCGACGGCCAGCATCTCATCGATGGTCTGATCGATGGGCAGGCCGCTGGTGGGGCAATAGTCGATGAGCTGCCGCTCCCAGTCGCCGTAGCGCTGCATGGCGCGGGCATGGATATCGGCTTTAGTCAGGCGCGTGACGGTCTGGGCGAGGTGGCCGCAGTTGCAGCTGCCCATGTGGCCCCACTGGTAGGGCGCCTGGGTGGCGAGACGGTGGGCCGTGGTGCGCAGGGCCTGGATGACGGGGAGCGTGGGCTGAGCCATAAGCAAGAAGCGGGAGTAAGTTATTCGCAGGAAGGCAAGCAATTCTTCCTGAAAAGCAAAACGGCCCGGAAAAGTTTTCCGGGCCGTTGGGCAATTTTAGCAGAAAAGCTGTTGGTTAGAACGAGCTGCGGCGCGGAGCGGCCGAGTCGCCCCGGGAAGGGCGTCGGGCGCCGTCGCGGGTGCCGCCGCTACCGGTGCCAGCACTCACGCGGGCACCCCCGCTGCCGAAGCGCCGGTTGGTGTCGGCCGCGCTGCCGCCGGCGGGTGCCGCTGGGCGGCTGGTGCTGCCATTGCTGCCGCCGGAGCGGCCGCTGCTCTGGCCGCCGCCGGAGCGGCCGCTGCTCTGGCCGCCGCCGGAACGGCCGCCCCCGCCATTGCTGCCGCCACCGTCGCGGCTGGGCCGGGCCGGGCGACCGGCCGGGCCTTTGGGCCGGATGATGCGCTCGTTGCCGCTGAGCATCACCGGCCGCACCCGTGAAGTGGTGTACGGGTGGTCGTCGTTGAGGTCAATCTGGCGGTTGATGAGCTTTTGAATATCCTGCAGGTAAGCGCGCTCCTCGTCTTCCACGAAGGAAAACGCGGTGCCGAACGCCCCGGCCCGGCCGGTGCGGCCAATGCGGTGCACGTAGGTTTCGGGCTCGTTCGGGATTTCGTAGTTGATGACGTGAGTCAACTCGTCCACGTCGATGCCGCGGGCGGCAATGTCGGTGGCCACCAGTACGCGGGTGGTGCCGGCCTTGAAGTTGGACAGGGCCCGCTGCCGGTGATTCTGCGACTTGTTGCCGTGGATGGCTTCGGCCGGGATCTGGTTGGCCGCCAGGGCTTTCACTACTTTATCGGCCCCGTGCTTAGTGCGGGTGAAAACGAGGACGCGCTTGATGGTCTTGTCCTCCAGAATGTGGCGGAGCAGGGCCGGCTTGTCGTTATTTTCCACCAGGTACACCGATTGCGTCACTGTATCGGCGGTGCTGCTGACGGGCGTCACGGCCACGCGCACCGGGTTGGGGCGCAGGATGGTGCTGGCCAGCTCCTGAATCTGGCCGGGCATGGTGGCCGAGAAAAACAGGGTCTGCCGGTTGGTGGGCAGCTTGGGCAGAATGCGCTTGATGTCGTTGATAAAGCCCATGTCGAGCATGCGGTCGGCTTCGTCAAGGACAAAAACTTCCACCTGCCGCAGGTCCACAAAACCCTGGTTCATAAGGTCGAGCAGCCGGCCGGGGGTGGCGATGAGCACTTCCACGCCGCGTTGCAGGGCCTGAACCTGGGGATTCTGCCCCACGCCGCCGAACAATACAGTGTGGCGGATCTGGGACAGATGGCGGCCGTAGGCGCCGAAGCTTTCGTTGATCTGGATGGCCAGCTCGCGGGTGGGAGTCAGTACGAGGCAGCGGATGCGCCGCGGGGCCTGCTTTTCGAGTTGGGTCGTGCGGTGCAGCACTTGCAGGATGGGCACGGTGAAGGCGGCCGTTTTGCCGGTGCCGGTCTGGGCCACGCCGAGCAGGTCTTTGCCTTCGAGGATGTGGGGAATGGCCTGGGCCTGAATGGGGGTGGGGGTGGTGTAACCTTCCTCTTTCAGGGCTTTGAGGATGGGGTCAATCAGATTTAAATCGTCAAACGTCATAGGGGGTATTGGGTACTGGGTACTTTGGTATTGAATTGACGGACAGCAGTCCGGGAGATAATTGGTTGAGCCTACTGTGGTAGCATAGGCGATCATGGCCACGCCGGACGGTGCCAGGCATGGGCGGGGGTGACGGCTCGTCGGAGGCCATCGTTTTCCCTGAAAAAAGAGAAATTAGGGTGAGGTGCGCTTACTTCGCGGAGGCAGCCGAGGCGCGGGGCTTTGCCCGACGCGGCCGGGCAACGGGCTGCTCCGACGGCGGCCCTAGATGCTGCAAAGGTACGACAAAGCCGGTGCCCGCCCGTCCCACCCGCTCCGGCCGACTGGAGCCCCTCCCAAAGCCGCGCCCCAACCGGCGAATGCCGGGTGAACCTTGCCCGGCGATTGTTGGTCATTGGCCCGCCGCAGCCGACGCGGGCCGTGATTCCACCCGATCAACTTACCAGAAAATGCCGCTCCCAGCCCCGGTAACCACCGTTCTATTCGATTTAGACGATACCCTGTTCGATCATACGGCCACGGCGCGGGCGGCCCTGCGGGCTACGGCGGCCGGCTATCCGACCCTACCGGATCTCGATTTTGAAGTATTCTACCAGTGCTACAGCGACTTGCTGGAAGAATATCACCAGCAGCTGCTGACGGGCCAATGCACCCTGGAGGAATCCCGGCGCCGGCGCTACGAGGGGCTGCTCGCCGCGCACTGGCCCACGGCCACGGCCGCCGAAATCGACGATTTCGCCCGCGCCAACCAGGCCCATTACCCGTTGCTGCGCGAGCCGGTGGCGGGCGCCCTGCCGTTGTTGCGGGCGCTGAAACCACATTACCGCATTGGAGTAGTGACCAATAACCGCACGATTGAGCAGGTGGGAAAGCTGGCTTTTCTGGGAATGACTCCGTTCGTGGATGCCCTCATCACGTCGGAAGAAGTGGGCGTGGCCAAGCCGGCTGCGGCTATTTTTGAAGTGGCTCTGCAACGCCTCGGCGGTCGGCCCGAAGCAACCGTGCTGGTGGGCGACAGCTGGCCCGCCGACGTCCTCGGGGCGCTGGCCGTGGGCATCCGGCCGCTCTGGCTGAATCGTTTCGGGGCCGTCCGGCCGTTGGCGCATGTGGCGGAAATCACCAGCTTGGAGCCGTTGGGTGCGGTGCTGGCACTAATCCGGGGCTTGCCGGTCGGCGGCTAGCTCAGAGCCGTCTTTCAACAATACATTCGCGGATTCAAAAACCAACCCGACGGCCCTGGTCCACCGTTTCAAGCGGCCTTTGCCCGGGCCCGTTTCCCGATAAAAAAACAGTTTCCTGACCGCCCACCATGCAGATTATCATCCGCCGCCGCGTTTTCGACGGCCACTATAAAATCAACCAGCTTATCATTCAGGACGGCGACGCGCAGCTTAAACGCGAACAGTTTGCCCCCGGCACGGCCGTGGCCGCGCTGGTGTACGACACGGCCCGGCAGCTGTACGTGCTCACCCGGCAGTTCCGGGTGGGGCCGGAGGCGGAAATCCTGGAGATCGCCGCCGGCATGATCGACGGCGACGAAACCCCCGCCACGGCCGTGCGCCGCGAGATTCACGAGGAGCTGGGCTACGAGGTCGATACGCTCACCGAGATTGTGGTCATGTGGCCTTCGCCCGGCATGAGTGCCGAAGAAATCACTGTTTACTACGCCGAGGTGAGCCGCCAGACCGGCGCGGGCGGCGGCCTGGCCGAGGAAAACGAACGGATTGAAATGGTGGCAATGAGCCGGGAACAGCTGCTCGCCGAGCCGTTGCGCGACGCCAAGACGCTCATCGCCGTGCAGTGGCTCCGCTTGCACCGCTGAGGGTTTACCAAATCGAGGTCTGACCCGGAATCAACGTTCCGCCGTGGTTCGCCCGGCGGGTGTCAAGATGCGACCCTTCGCGTCTCGGCGTCCGCACCGTCCGGGTCCTCGTTGCACGCCAGACGCGAAGGGTTGCGTCTTGACACCCGCCGGGCAATTTCTTACTCCACGGTCAGGTGCAGGGTTTGCCGCCCGCTCCGCAGCTGATAAACACCGGCGGCCAGAGCTGCGGGCAGTACGATGGTGGCCGAGCCGTCGGCCGCGACGGGCGCCGGGGTCAGGTTAATGCGCCGGCCCAGCGCACCAAATAGCAGGAGCGCGGCGGCGGGGGTGGCCCCGCGCACCTGCACGCTACCTCGGGCGGGCACGGGAAAAGCGCTGAGCGGAAGCTGCCCGGCGAGGCGCCCCGATTGCACGGCCAGCGGGGCGGCAATGTTACCTTAGAGGCTGATGTAGTCGTACATGACGTGGTTGGCCATGGCCTAGGCCGAGTTCATGGCCAGGGTAAATGGTGTTGGCGCCGGCCCGCAGGCGCGCCACGGGAATGGTAATCTCTTTCACCGCATACTTGGCGTAGTTGGTTTGCCGGATGAAGCCATTGCCGCCGCTACTATCGGGGTAAAACGTGGTGAAGGGCGTGTTTTCGTTGTTGACGTACACGAATTCATTTGCGTGGTCGGCACTGGCGAGCGTCACGTTGCCGCTAGTGGGCATGGGGGCCGGCAGGGTGAAGTTCAGCCGCCACTTCCAGGGCACCTGGGTGGTGGCCGAGGTGGGGTAGGGCGAATGCGCGTAGCTCAGGGCCGTCGCCCAGTTTTTGGCGGCCACGTCCCTACTCGATGGGGTTGGCAAAGGTGGTCGCAAACATATCCTGGGCGAAACCCTCGGCGTAGTCCAGCGCCCCGAGCCGAAACCCGTCGGCCTTGCGGTCGGGCACACCAATTTCTCGGATCAGCCGGCCGTTGGTCCGCGGAATGGCCCAGGTGACAGTACCCAGGGCGGCCGTGCCTGGGCTAAATATAGAAATATCACCGATTAAAATACAGTACCGCAGGTCGGGGCCGAAGGTTTTTTGCCACCCGCCGGTTTACGGCGTGGGGGGCAGCGTCAGGATATAGTCGAACGTCTGGTAGAGCTTCGCGTCGCGGATGCTCACGGTCAGTTCCTGGGGGTCCATTTTGGGAAACGGAATCGGGCGCTGGGCCTGGTAGAGGTCGCGGCCGAAGAAGCGCCCGGTGCCGGGCGCCAGGGTCTGGGTGAAAACCTCTTTGCCGTCTTTGCCGGTGGCAGTGAGGGTGAGGTTGGCCAGGTCTGCGTTTTTGGCTCCCTGGCGGTGAATGGTGACAACCAGCACTCCGCCGGGCGGCACGGCGGCCACGCGGCGCTGGTACGTGGTATCGGCCCAGTCGTGCAGCTTCTTCAGGGCTTTGATCTCGGTCAGCATATCGGCCTGGGAGCGGTAGCCGAGGCGGGTAAAGGAGCCGTCAATATCCTGATCCTCCTCGGTATTCTTGGTCACGTTCTGTACGTAGGGCGACTGTGAATCCTTCTGGGCGAAGACGTAGCGCTTACGGCCTTTGGCGGCCTTGCCCGTGGGTTGGGCCCGGAGAACCCCGGCGGCCCCCAGGCTCAGCAGAACCATCAGAAGCAAGTGACGAACCAGACGCGGCAGCGCCGGCATAGCGGAAATCAGCATAATAGAGGAAATAAAGCGTGGTAAAATAGTGGCCCGCCAGTAAAACAGGTTAACAAAGAAACTGCCCGCCGGGCGAAACCGCGCCTGTTCCCGGGCATGACGCAAGTGTAATACTGGCGTAATCAAGGCATCACAGCCCCCGGCGAACTTTGAAAGAGGGATTACGCTATCCCTTTTTCTTCCGGCTGCTATGTATTTCCCGGCGTTGATGGTGGGGCTACGCCGGCTGGGGCGCTGGCTCGTGTGCGAGCTGTTCCAGCTGGCGTTGTGGGTGGCCGGGGGGCTGCACACACTGGCCAGTCTGCGTTCGGCCTTCGGAGGCGGGGGCGAGCTGGGGACCGGCTCCCGGGGCGGGCCGGCCATCCGCCCGCGTCGCTCGGGCGGGACGGCGCGCGACGGTCGTTTCGCGGCCTCGGCCGCAGCCTTATAATTTTCTGCTCTTGTCTAAATCATTAAATCCGGATCCGGCCGTGTCGTCGCCGCCCAAAACCAGTCGTAAGCGCCGGGTGCCGGTGGTTGTGATCAGCGACGTGCACCTGGGCACGTATGGCTGCCACGCCAAAGAGCTGCTACGCTATCTCAAAAGCATTCGCCCGCAGGTGCTGGTCCTCAACGGCGACATTGTGGATATCTGGCAGTTCAGCAAAAACTACTGGCCGCCGGCTCACATGCGGGTCGTGCGCTACCTGATCGGACTGGCCGCCAAAGGCACCACAATCCACTACCTGACCGGCAATCACGACGAGCTGCTGCGCAAGTTTGCCGGCCTGCGGCTGGGGCAGTTTCACCTGGATAATAAGCTGGTGCTCGACCTGCCTCATGGCCGCACCTGGCTCTTTCACGGCGATGTGTTCGATGTCACCATGCGGCATTCGCGCTGGCTGGCCCGGCTCGGCGGGCACGGCTACGACCTGCTGATTCTGATTAACTCCTTCGTTAACTACCTGTTGGAGAAAATGGGCCGGCCCCGGGTGGCACTCTCCAGGCTGGTGAAGGAGCGGGTGAAATCGGCCGTGGCGGCGGTCAGCAACTTCGAGGCCACGGCCGCCGCCATTGCCGCCGATGAAGGCTACCGCTACGTGGCGTGCGGCCACATTCACCAGCCCGAAATCAAAACCCTGCCCACCGCCAAGGGCGAGGTCACCTACCTGAATTCCGGCGATTGGGTCGAAAACCTGAGCGCCCTTGAATACTCGGCCGACGCTGGCTGGCAGCTTTATTTCTACAACGACGACCCCCAAATGCTGCACCCCGGCTATGCCGATGCCGCCGACACCGCCGCCGACACCCGGGCCGACGCCAATCCCGCCCAGCTACTGGAAGATCTGCTGGCCGAATTCAAGCTCAAAAGCTGAGCGTTATCGTTTTTGGACGGACCGTCGTTAACGTACTACCTTAATTACTGATGCTTCGCGCCAAACTATCCGGTAGCCCAGAACCGGCCGTTGCGGCTGCGGCCAAAGCTACCTGGCAGCATCTGGCGCCACGCAGCGCGTAAGATCAGTTATTATTTCCCTTACAATTCGTTTTTAATCCCCCATGCCCCGCATTCTCTACGCTATTCAAGGCACCGGCAACGGTCACCTCAGCCGGGCGCTCGATGTCGTACCGCTGCTGCGGGCGCAGTGCAGCCACCTCGACGTGCTGGTGAGCGGCCCGCCGGCCGACTTGCCACTGCCCTTCGAGATCAGGTACCGGGCCCACGGCATGGGCTTTGTCTTTGGTAAGAAAGGCGGTATCAGCTTCGTCAAGACCTTTGTGCAGTTCAACTCCGCCAAGTTTCTGCACGAGGTCCGGCACCTGCCGGTGACGGATTACGACTTGGTAATCAGTGATTTTGAGCCCGTATCGAGCTGGGCCTGCAGGCTGCGCAACGTGCCCTGCGTGGCCCTCAGCCACCAGAGCGCCGTGCTCAATGCCGCCGCTCCCCGGCCTAAAGATGAAAACCCGGCCGGCCGGGCCGTGCTGCGGCATTACGCTCCGAGCACGGCGCAGTACGGGTTCCACTTCGAGCGCTACGCGCCGGGAATCTTCACGCCCGTCGTCCGCCGCCAGGTCCGCGAGCTGCGCCCGGCTAATGAGGGCCATTACACGGTGTACCTGCCGGCGTACGAAGAGCAGATTCTAGTCGAGCGCCTGCAGTACCTGAGCCGTTCCACACGTTGGGAAGTGTTCAGCAAGCACAGTACCGCGCCCGCCGAATACGGCAACGTGCGGGTGTGGCCGGTGAGCGGCGCGGCCTTTACCGACAGCCTGGCCCGGTCGGCGGGCGTGCTCTGCGGCGCCGGTTTCGAAACCCCTGCCGAAGCCCTGTATCTGGGTAAAAAGCTGCTCGTCATGCCTATGAAGCAACAGTACGAGCAGCAATGCAACGCGGCGGCGCTTGAAAAAATGGGCGTGCCCGTCATCAAAAACTTCAAAGATAAAAACCTGGATAAAGTCGATCAGTGGCTGCATCAGGACCAGGTAATACCCGTGGATTACCCCGACGAGACGGCCGCCGTCATTGCCCAGCTGCTGCGCGAGCAGCTGGGCCGCACCCGCGCCCGGGAGTCGCGCCCGGCCCTGGCTTTGTGAAGCGGCCCGCCCATTTCCCTCCATTTTCCTGAATCGTTCGCGCCCCGCGCATGCACCAGCTACCCTCTCGCTACGACGAGCCGCTCCCGGCGGCTTTCTTCCCGGCTTCGGCCCCGTTACCCTTCTCCCGCGCCGATTTTGGGGCTGATTTTCGCTGGGGGGCCTCGGCCGCCGCTTACCAGACGGAGGGCGCCTGGCAGCATCAGGGTAAGGGCCCGAGCATCTGGGACGATTTTACCCGGCGCAAAGGGCTCATCCGGCGCAACGAGCACGGGCGCGTCGCGGCCGACTTTTATAACCGCTACGAATCGGATCTGGACCTGGCCCGGGGTTTGGGCCTGAGCGACTTCCGCTTTTCGGCCGCCTGGCCCCGGGTGCTGCCCGACGGGACCGGCGCCGTCAACCGCCGCGGCCTGGACTTCTACGACCGGCTCGTGGATGCCTGTCTCGAGCGTGACCTGCGCCCCTGGCTCACGCTCTACCACTGGGACTTGCCCAGTGCCCTGCAGGCCCGGGGCGGCTGGGCCAATCGCAACATCGTCGGCTGGTTTGCCGAGTACGCCCAAATCATGGCCCGCCGGCTCGGCGACCGGGTATCGAACTGGCTGGTGCTCAATGAGCCCATGGTTTTTGTGGGCGCCGGTCATTTGTTGGGGGTGCACGCGCCGGGGCGGCGGCACCTCGGGGCCTTCCTCGCGGCGGCCCACCACGCCACGCTGGCCCAGGCCGAAGGCGGCCGGGCCCTGCGTGCTTTGCTGCCCGCCACGGCCCGCATCGGCACTACGTTTTCCTGCTCGCACCTCACGCCGCACCGCCCCGGCAATGCCCTCGACGAAGCCGCCACCCGCCGCGCCGATGCCCTACTCAACCGCCTTTTCGTGGAACCCACCCTCGGCCTGGGCTACCCCGTGGCCGAGCTGCCGGCCCTGGGCTGGCTGCTCGACCGCTACCAGAAGCCGGGTGACGACCAGCGCATGAAGTTCGATTTTGACTTTTGGGGTATCCAGAACTACACCCGCGAAGTGGTGCGTTTTTCGCCCTGGCTACCCTTGCAGTGGGCCAAACTCGTGCCCGCCCGTCAGCGCGGCGTGCCCTACACCGACATGGGCTGGGAGGTGTACCCGGAATCTTTATTCCAAATGTTAAAACAGTACTCCGCCTATCCCAACGCCCCCGAGCTGATCGTAACCGAAAGCGGTTCCGCGTTTTTGGACGAGCGCAAGGGCAATCGGGTGGCTGATCCGGCCCGGCGGGCTTATTTGCAGGCGGTCATCGGGCAGGTGCTGCGGGCCCGGCACGCGGGGGTCAACGTCGGCGGTTACTTCGCCTGGAGCCTGACTGATAACTTTGAGTGGGCCGAAGGCTACGGTCCTCGCTTCGGCCTGATCCATGTAGATTACGAAACCCAGGAGCGTACCGTCAAGGATTCCGGCCAGTGGTACCGGGCCTTTTTGACTGGCGGGGCCGTGCAGGCGTCCGGCCCCGCCAGTCACGAATAGCCTGGGCGCCGCTGCCCGCCTGGGCCACCAGCCCAGGCGGGCAGCGGCGCCCAGGCTACTGCTGCGGCACCAGCTTCACGCCGGTAAATAGCCGTGGATTACCGACCAGCGTAATGGGTTCGATGCTGAGCCGCTTATCAAACCGGCTGACATTGGCCAGTCGGAGCAGGGCTAAGTAGTCGGGGGTGATGCCGTATTTAGTCTTGATGAAGAAGCTGTTGACGTGCAGCGTGGCCGGGTTGTAGCTGACCACCAGCGCCGTCGTATCGCGCCAGTAGGTGTAGAGCGCCTCCGTGGCGCCTGAGGCCAGCTCCCGGGGAGTACGGTCGTGATCCGGCCGGATCAAGCGGCCCGTCAGGGGCCGGGCAATCTGGTCGGCATTCATTCCCAGCAGCGCAGGCACATCAAAGGCCCGGCTCACCGTCAGGGCCGGGGTCACGGTGGGAGTTTCGGTGACGGGGCGGTCGGTGCTGGCGCAGCCCAGCAGTAGGGCCAACGGTAGTAGGTTAGGATAGCGCATCGGGGCAATTAGTTAGTATGAATTATCCTGCTACGAAATAGGCTCCCGGGTTGTTGGAATTCTGGATTCAAGTAAGATGCTGACGCCCTTTTTATATATGAGGGTACAATGCTGTCCCCTGATGTGTCCCTCGAATCGGACTAAAAGCAAAAGGCCCTGTAAGTGAAATACTTACAGGGCCTTTTCTTGCAAACTGGCGGTCTGGACGGGACTCGAACCCGCGACCTCCGCCGTGACAGGGCGGCATTCTAACCAACTGAACTACCAAACCGTTTGCCTT
>JAYWCH010000043.1:0-2016 GCA_043780755.1 Hymenobacter sp. | reverse complement strand
CCCCGGGCGACTTTGGCCCAGATGCCCACCACCAGGGCGTAGCCCAGGTAGGTGTAACCCACGATTGCCAGGGCGAGCCAGAATAGAAACTGCATGTATTGAGTATTGTATTTTAGCGAAGCGGCACAACTATTAGCTTGTTATTCAGCGATTTGATTGTTTGTCCATTAAACCCGAATCCACTGATCGGTTACGGCGCAGTACTGCTTTAGCGGGCGGGCGGGGTTGCCGCCGACTACAGTGTAGGCGGGGACGTCGCGGGTGACCACGCTGCCGCCGGCCACCACGGCGTGCCGGCCAATGCGCACGCCGGCCGTGATGACGGCGTTGGCCCCAATCCAAACCTCGTCCCCGATCACGATTTCGGCCGTGGTGCAGGGCTGATCTTTGATGGGCCGGCCCACGTCGCTGTACCCGTGATTGAGGCCGGATAGCACAACATTTTGCGCGATAATAACATCATTACCAATACTTAAAGGGCCAATCAGGACGTTGCTCAGACCCACCAGCGAGCGGGCGCCAATGACCACATCGCCCATGCCGTTGTTGACGACGGAGAAGTCTTCAATCAGCGAATCGGCCCCCAGGCGAAAGGCGTGGAAAGGCACCACGTCGAGCCGGGTGCGCCAGCGCACCCGCGCCCGCCGCCCCGACTGGTGCAAAAACGGGTTGACCACCCAGCGCACCCAGCGGCGCGGCCGGGCCTCCCGGGGCACGAGCAACAGCCATAACGTCAGGCGCTTGAGCCGGGGACTACGCTTGATTTTACTGACCAAAGACATGAGTGGGACTGGTGATTAACGATGGAACGAGGCGAAAGCGGCCGGCGCGGGGGCGGATCGCGGGGAATTCAATTCAACAACATGCTTACTTTCAGCGGCTTCAATCACCTGTTCGTACACGGCGCGCACTTGCCGGGCGGTGTCGAGCCAGGAGAATTGCCCGACGCGCAGGTGCCCGCGCGCGATCAAGACGGCGCGCTCGCCGGGGTCGTTTTGCAGGCGCAGAATGGCGGTGGCGATGGTGGCGGGCCGGTTAGGATCGACCAGCAGGGCCGCGCCGCCCGCTACTTCGGGCATGGCCGAGGTATTGCTCGTAATCACCGGCGTGCCGCAGGCCATGGCTTCCAGAATGGGAATGCCAAAGCTCTCGCGCAGTGAAGGATAAAGGAAAATCTCGGCCAGATTATAGATCAGCGGCAGCTCCCAATTCGGCACGTAGCCGCAGAGCCGGATATCGGATCGCAGCTCCGGAATTCCCAGCTCGCGCAGCACGGCCAGCAGCGCACTTTCCGGGTAATCGAGCAGGACCAGCTTGCTGATCAGCTCGTTCTGCTGCCGGAGCAGGGCGAGGGCGAGCAGCACGCCGCGCAGATTTTTCTTGGGATCGGTGTTGGCCAGGAAGAAGATGAACCGCTCCGGCAGGTTGTAGCGCGCCCGGGCGGCCGCCCGGACCGCCGCGTCCGCGACGGGCCGGAACTGCGCGCCGGCGCTGTTGTACACCACCTGCACCCGCGCCGCCAGCCCGGGCAGCCTTTGCGCAATGCGCTCACTCTCAAAGGCTGACACCGTGATCACGCGCTGGCAGTGCGGCACCACGCGGGGCACATTCCAGCGGCGGTAGAGGTTGCCCAACCGCTGGTACCAGCTCCCCTGACGCAGATTCAGCGGTTCGAGGTAGATGATATCGTGCAGCGTGAGCACCAGCGGGCAGCCGGGCCGCAGCGGCGCCGTGTTGCTGGTGCAATGCAGCAGCTGCACGCCCGCCCGCCGCGCCGCCCGGGGCAGCAGCACCTGCTCCCAGAACGGATAGGGGCCACCGGCCACTTCCACGAGGTGGAAATTGGGCGTGAGCCGCAGCGCGGCGCGGTCGGTGTCGGGCTTCACGAAAATAAAGTACTCGTTCTCCTGATCGAGCTGCTGCAAATGCCTGATCAGTTCCAGCACCACGATGTCCATGCCGTGTTTGTGGGGGCGGAACAGCCGTTGGGCTTCGATGCCGATGCGCAGGGGCCGG
>JAYWCH010000042.1:0-6246 GCA_043780755.1 Hymenobacter sp. | reverse complement strand
CAGCGCAAGCACGTTTTTCTCAAGCCCTTCATCATCGGCATCGGGGCCGAGCGGGAGTTTGGCAAGCAGCTCGAATGCCTGGGACACTACTACAACGCTGCGGAGATCAAGACCTTCCGTACGGTTATGAACGATGTCATCGCCCAGACGCTCTCCAAAACCACCGTCGCCGTCAACCTCACCGACGCCGAAGGCCGCCCCGTGGAAAGCAACGTGAACATGACCTTCGTCAACAACGTGACCGAGCAGCCCGAGTATAATTACGTGCATTACCGCGACGCCCAGGGCCAGGCCGACGTGCTCGCCATCGACGCCCTCCAGAGCTACGACCTGGTGATAAATACCGTCCCGCCCGTCCGCCAGACCAACTTGGTTATCAAGCCCGGCCGGGCCAATGTGCTCACGTTCAAAACGCCCCAGGGCACCCTCGGGCTGCAAAGTCCGGGGCTCACGCCCAATCCCTACGGTACGATGCAAGCCGTGGTGCGCACGCCGGCCGGGGCCACCGTGGCCGCTTTCCCCTTCGGCACCCGGCAAAAGCTACTCGCCGGCAACTACGAAGTGGAAGTTCTCACGCTGCCGCGCCTCATCCGCCGCCTCACCCTGCGCCAGGGTCAGGAGGTAACCGTCACCTACCCAGCGCCCGGCAACCTCAACATCACCACCGATCTGAAAGGCTACGGCAGCCTCTACCGGCTTAACGACGACGAATCCCAAACCTGGATTTATACCCTGCCCGAAGGTGGCAGCAGCAAAGTAAACCTGGCCATGCAGCCGGGTGCTTACCGCCTGGTATTCCGCACGAAAACGAGTACGGGCAGTAAGTTTACGGACGTCCGGAACTTCACCATCCGCTCCGGGCAGACCAGCTCAGTCAGTATTTTTGGTAAATAGCCGCCGCTTATGACATTCTCCGAAAAGACGTTGGCGGCGGTGGAAAAAATAGCGTGGCTGCTGGCCATTCTGGGTTTCGCGGCCAAATGGAATCTGTTGGCGGCGGGGAATATCATGCTGATTTTAGGCTTGGGCGCGCTGAGCTCTGTTTACCTGCTGCGGGCGTATCAGCCGGCGGCGCCGGTTGAAAACCCTTCTTTTCTGCGGGATAATCTCCTGCCCAAATACTTGGGAATCGGCGGCGCGGTGGTATTTGTTGGCGTCTTATTTAAATTGATGACCTGGAATAACGGCACCGCCCTGTTGTTGGTCGGGACCATTACCACAGCCGCGGTTGTGCTGCTTATGGCCATTAATCAGTTATTTGCCATTCGGGCGCTGGCGGCGTTGGCCCTCGGCGGCCTGCTGCTCTACGTGCCGGCCGAAACCCTGGTGCGCCAGTTTCACCACGACGATCCGGTGCTGGTGACGAAAATGATTTACCAACTTAACCACCCGCTTGACCGGGCGGCGGCGGCAGATGTTCACCAGTATTTACAGCAAAAACGGGCTACCCACTAATTCTTTTACAACATTGGGCTGATCTGGCCCGCACTCTTTATTCCCATGAAAGATTTTCCCTTCACCGAATCCAAAGACACCCGTAGCGGCTTCGGCGCCGGCCTGCACGAGTTGGGTAAAACCAACCCCAACGTGGTCGCCCTCTGCGCCGACCTCACCGGCTCGCTCAAGATGGATGCCTTCAAAAAGGATTTCCCCGAGCGTTTTTTCCAGGTCGGCATCGCCGAAGCCAATATGATGGGTGTTGCCGCCGGCATGACCATTGGTGGTAAAATCCCCTTCACGGGCACGTTTGCTAACTTCAGCACCGGCCGCGTCTACGATCAGATTCGCCAGAGCATTGCCTATTCCGGTAAAAACGTGAAGATCTGCGCCTCCCACGCCGGCCTCACGCTGGGCGAAGACGGCGCCACCCACCAGATTCTGGAAGACCTCGGCATGATGAAAATGCTGCCCGGCATGACCGTCATTAACCCCTGCGACTACAACCAGACCAAGGCCGCGACCCTGGCCATTGCCGACTATGAAGGCCCGGTTTACCTGCGTTTCGGCCGCCCCGTGGTGCCCAATTTCACGCCCGTCGACCAGAAGTTTGAAATCGGTAAAGCCTGGCTGATGAACGAAGGCACCGACGTGAGCATCTTCGCCACCGGCCATTTGGTGTGGAAAGCCGTGCTGGCCGGCAAGCTCCTGGCCGAGCAGGGCATCAACGCTGAAATCATTAATATCCACACCATCAAGCCGCTGGACGCCCAGGCGATCCTGGCTTCCGTCCGCAAAACGGGCTGCGTGGTCACGGCCGAGGAGCACCAGATGAACGGCGGCCTCGGCGACAGCATCGCCCAGCTGCTGGCCCGCGAAGAGCCCCTGCCCTTGGAAATGGTGGCCGTCAATGACAGCTTCGGCGAGAGCGCCACGCCCGATCAGCTGATGGAGAAATATAAGCTCAATGAAGGCGCCATCGTGGCCGCCGTGCTGGCGGTGATTAAGCGCCGGAAATAATTTGCTTACAAATCGCTAAAAAGCCCCCGTAGCTGAATTGCTGCGGGGGCTTTTTAGCGATCACTAACGCAATAGAAATGGCTGTTCAGAAGATCGTTTTTTAGCACGTTTGTCATCCTAAGCGGAGCGAAGGACCTTATCACGTCTGGTTAACGATCCCTCAGCCGTGATAAGGTCCTTCGCTCCGCTCAGGATGACAGATTTTTCGGCTCTCTAAACAGCTTCGAAGTAGCGATTTATGCGTTATTGGAAAACTTCTGATAGATAAAAAAATCAGAAAAGGAAGTAGAGGAATTCTTATCAGCTTCCAGGGGAAATCGATTAGGAATATGTTCGGTAAGTTGAAAATCGGGACGGTATTTCGTAATCCAATCGGTAAATTTTCGCGTCTTTACATGCGGGGCGTAGTCGAGCTGCTGATCGTTGTCGCAAGCGTAAATTATGACGTAATGCGTGCTTGCTGCAAACAGCTGCGCCATGTAGGTCTGATAGATTTCGTCCTCAATTAAATGGTAAATAACATCAAGGCTTAACGAAAGCTCCGCCTGATAATTGGCGGCCTGGCTGATGTGGAAAAACTGCTTGCTATGGTCGTTATCGAATAAAGCCTGACATTGCCCAATGGCTATCTCGCTCACATCGAACCCAATGTAGGAGGGGAATTCGAAATAAGTTAATTGATTGCCATCTCCGCAGCCCAGCTCCATAACACTTTTAATGTGCTGGCGGGTGACGAAATTATTCAGAATTTCACCTTTGAACACTGCGAGATTATTGTAGGAGCCGGCGCCCGAATTGCCACCCTGTTCGTATCGTTTTATCCAATATTGTTCGGAAGTAGTAAATTCTTTCGTCGGAAATAGCTTTTTCTTTATCAAGCGGGCGACATTACCGATAATTGGAATCCGTTTAATAATAGCTTTCATGCGTTTAGTCAGGCAGATTTTAGCGTAGTGACGGTTGCAGTCAACTTAATATGAATGCCGGAAGGATGGCGATCATGATTTGGTTATTTCGCCGGGCAAGTTAGGTCGGAGTAAGCTCCGGATTTGGTGCCGGCTGAAACCGGGAAGCGCTACCTGTTTCAACTAAAGCGCACTCAGGCCAGTTGAATTGACCGGTAAAAAATATAAGAATTCAGCAGCATGTAACCCAGTGCCGGGAGCGAAATCCACAGGCTGTCTTTCATCTTTATTCGCACCATGACGCCCAGAAACATCAGCGTTGCCAGGCCGCCTGATGCAATTAATAAAATAGGGTTATTCACCAGGCCGACTAATAAGCCCAGTCCGCCAATTATCTCAAAAATAACAGTCAGCGTCCCCACCTTCTCCAAGCCAAAGCGTTTGAACTCGCTTTTCATGTGAGGAGATTTAAAATATGCAACTCCGTAGCCCAGAAAAGACAGGCTCGAAAATAAAATAAGCAGCTGAAGTAAAATCATTAGTTCATATTTTTCAGAGAGGCGAAAACAATAAAAACGCACAGCAGTAACAGCACCAGCGACGGGCCGTGTTTACGCCACGGATTGTGCGCCCGGAAGTGATAAAATTGCGCGCCCACCATCAGCAGGCCCATAATGATGGCCGGGATCAGAACCAGGGCGGGATACCAGATTCCGGCCACCAATAAAGTCGCCAGAATTATTTTGCTGGCCCCAACCATTGTGCGGGTTAAATTGCTCAGACCGTATTGTTGGAATTCCAGAACGATGTTATCGAAGCGGAAAATCCAGACGTAGCCGACTGCCACCGCAACGACGATTTGGGCGAGGTGAGCGTAAGTTTCCATGTCATTCTACCGTTAAGTTTTCGGATAATTTGCGTTTTGATTATCGTTCCCGCCGCTGAATTTCGGGCCGGGTACTCAAAAGGTAGTGCTACCGCTTGGTTTAGCCGCCGACAATCGCTCGGTAGCTAACTGATAAGGGGTAGCATAAGTTAAATAGGAGGCTTGCTATTAGTGAATTATAACAAATTCAACCCAGGGCGTGAGCCGCAGAATTAGCGACTTGATTCTTAATGCAGTAGCCCGCGGGTTCGGACTCCTGCCGGGGTGCCGTTCAGGTTCGCGCCAAATATTTTGATGGTTCTATTAAACGCGGCGGTTACTTTGCCATCCAATCTTCGCTCCGGCGAATTCCTTTTTGCGTTTGGAAGACCACGAAATACTCCTAAAATTCCAGGATCCCGCCAGTCGCAACCTGGCGTTCAACCAGCTCGTGCGTAAGTACCAGAGCAAGGTCTACTGGCACGTGCGCAAGATGGTGGTCGATCATGATGACGCCGACGATCTTACGCAGGACGTTTTCGTGAAAGTGTGGAAAAATCTGGAAAACTTCCGGCAGGATGCGGCCTTGTTCACCTGGATTTACCGGATTGCGACCAATGAATGCCTGAATTTTCTGGGTAGCAAGCGGCGCAAGTTTCTGCTGCCGCTCACGGACGTGGGCGCCGAGCTGGCCGCCAAGATCGAAGCCGACCCGGTCCTGGCCGGCGATGAGATTGAGCTCAAGCTCCAGCAGGCCATTCTTCGGCTGCCCGACAAGCAGCGCCTCGTTTTCAACCTGCGCTACTACGACGAGATGCCCTACGAGCAGATGTCGGAGGTGACGGGGACCAGCGTGGGGGCGCTGAAAGCGAGCTACCACCACGCCGTGAAAAAGGTGGAGGAGTTCGTAACCCGCACGCTTGATTAAATTTTCGGGATAATTTTTAGCGTCGGAATTAAACGTCACCCCCGATTCTTCATCCAACCGCCATGAAACCTACTTTCAAACTGGATGCGCATCCCCGGCGGCCCCGCCCGCTGCTGAGCGAGCCGCCGGCTGGTTATTTTGACCAGCTCCCCATGCGGGTGATGGCCCGGCTGCCCCAGGCCGACGCCCGGTCAATGGCGGCCGGCCCCGGTTGGTTGGCCTGGCTCTCGCCCCGGATGCGCACCAGCCTGGCCTCCGTGGCGGTGCTGAGCGGCTTTGCGACCGCTTTTTTCCTGAGTGCGCCGGGGCAGTCCGGCTCAGGGGACCGCGCGCTTTCGCTCGACGCCGTGCCGCGTACCGAGCTGGTGGGCTACCTGCTCACGAACGAGGCGCGGCTGGAAAGTACCGATTTATCCGTCCTCTCCGCTGCTGATCCGGGCCTGACCAAGAGCTTTTTGCAGGCGTCCTCGGCGGAGCTGATCGAAGCGCTGGATGCGTTGCCGTCGGAAGAACATTCGTATCAATAATCTTTGTTTTTTAATATGTCTCATTTAATTGTCTCGTTTCGTTTACTCATGGTGGCCGCGCTGCTGCTGGCCGTGGCGCCCGCCGCGCAGGCGCAGGGCGGCCGCAATGGCCAGCGGCTGGCGCAGATTGAAAACGCGAAAATCGCCTTCATTACTAATCGAATTGCCCTCACCCAGGATGAGGCCCAACGCTTTTGGCCGCTTTATAACGAGTTTGCCGGTCGGCGCCGCGAGCTGAATCGCAGCGGTCGCCTGCTGCGCCGCGATATGGCCGACACGATGAACGACCAGCAAATCCGCGATAATTTCAACCAGTCCTTTGCCGTGCGCCATCAGGAGCTGAACCTGGAAAAAGACTATTTCGAGCGATTCCAGAAAGTGATTTCCCTGCGGCAGGTGGCGCAGCTTTTCCTGGCTGAGCGTGACTTCACGAAAGAAGTTATTAAGCGGGTGGCTGGTCCGGGCGGGCCGCCGCCGCAAGGCACCAACTAATCGTCGCGCCGCTCCATTCGCCTGAAAATAGCAAGGCCGTTGTCCCCGCAGCGGCCTTGCTATTTTTGGGGA
>JAYWCH010000041.1:0-2858 GCA_043780755.1 Hymenobacter sp. | reverse complement strand
AATACCAACAAAGTCGTCAACAGTGTCCCTTCGGCCGGCATCGACTACATCGGTTATCCGAGTGCCCGCACCTTCACATTTGGCGTCAATTTCTCCCTGTAAACTTTTAGTAATCATTGATCATGACGAAAAATAAGCTGATCGGGGCCGCCGCCATTCTGACCCTGCTGCAGGGCCTGAACGGCTGCCAGCTGACCGAAAAATTTGATGGAAACCTGACCAAAGATCAGGTGGCCGCCGGCAAGCCCGACGCCCTGCTGATTGGGGTATACAACTCCCTGCGCGATCCCATTCAGGGCAGTGTAAACGTATTTGCCCTGGAGGAAGTATCGACTGATGAGCGGATTATGCCCACGCGTGGGCCGGACTGGGACGATAACGGTAAATGGCGCGCGCTGTACCTGCACAACTGGGACGCCAATAATGAGCGGGTGCGCGACACCTTCAACGGGCTGAATAGTGCAGTATTTGCCTCCACCGATATTCTCCAGTACAACCCCAGCGTGCAGCAGGCGGCCGAAGCCCGGTTTCTGCGCGCCTGGGCTATGTTCTGGGAGCTGGATCTGTACAACCAGGTGCCCTACCGCGATCCCGGCGAAAGTGTGGTCGAACCCGCGCGGGTGCGTACGGGTACGGATGCGCTGGCCTACATCATCAGCGAAGTGCTGGCGGTGCAGAAGGATCTGCCCCTGGGCCCGGCGGGCAAAGCCAACCAGGATGCCGCCCGCGCCCTGCTCATGAAATGCTACCTCAACCGGGGCGCGTACGCTAACCGCAAAACGCCCACGTTCGATGTTGCAGATATGAATTCGGTCATTAAGCTGGCCGATGAAATCATCACCAGCGGCCGTAACTACACGTTTACGGCGGATTATTTCGACAGCTTCGCGCCCAATAATACGGCCATTGGGACGGAGAATATCTTCACTCAGGAAAATACCTACACCAGTGGTGGCGACGTGCGCTCGTACTGGAAGTTCGTCTCCCACTACAATCTCTTTCCGGTCAACGGCTACAACGGACCGGCGACGACGGCCGAATTCTACGATAAATTCGAGGCGACCGATAAACGGCGGGGCGAAGCTTATCCGGGGGCGACGACCAATTCAGCCAACCCAGGTAAGCGTGTCAACGTGGGATTTTTAATTGGTCAGCAGTATAGTCTTAAGGATGATTCGCCCCTCAAGGACCGCTCGGGCGCCCCGCTCATATTCACCCAAAACATCAACCTCTTCGAAACCGGCACTGACCTGGAAGTGAAGGGTATCCGGCCTCTGAAGTACCCGGTGGACTACGTGAGCGAAGAAAAAGGCGGCAACGGCGCCGAAAACGACCACGTGAGTTTCCGCCTGGCCGACGTGCTGTTGATGAAGGCGGAAGCCATTCTGCGCGGCGGCACGGCCACCAGCGCGGGCACCTACGGCGGGACGCCCCTGGCGCTGGTCAATGCTATCCGGACGCATTCTTCGCGGGGGGCCAGCGCACTGCCCGCTCTCACGCTCGATATGCTGCTGGATGAGCGGGGGCGCGAGCTCTACAACGAAGAATGGCGGCGGCAGGATCTGATCCGGTTTGGCAAATTCCTGCTGCCTCGCAAAGACAAGCCCCAGAGTGCCGATACCTACCTGATCTTCCCCATTCCGAAGACCCAGGTAGATGCCAATCCGCTCATTACCCAGAATCCGGGGTATTAGCCTTTACGGCCGCCGTTGCGGCCGTAAAGGCCGGGATAAGATGCGGGCGGGGAAAACCCGTGGCACCGGTTCGGTCGTATAGGAAGCTACATCATCATTTACCCTAATTCCCAATAACCATGAACACGAAACCACTCTTCGCCACTTTAGCCCTGACGGTGGCCCTCGTAGCTCCTGCTTTTGCCCAGGATGGAATGACCACCAAAAGCGACGCCGAAAAGACCAAAACCACGGCCGACGGCATGATGACCAAGACCAAAATGTCGGACGACGGCAAGATGAAAGTCAAAGGCAAGTCGAATGCCGGCGATAAGATGAAATCTAAAACCACGCCCCGCAAGGGTGAGACGTCGAATGCCAACTCCATGAACGGCGGGGGCGCCGCCGGCGTAATGGTGGGCGGCGCCATGATGACGCCGGATAAAGACATCGTCGACAATGCCGTAGGCAGCGCCGATCACACTACGCTGGTGGCCGGGGTGAAAGCCGCCGGGCTGGTCGAAACCCTCAAAAGCGCCGGGCCCTTCACGGTATTTGCTCCTACTAATGCTGCTTTCGACAAGCTGCCCGCCGGCACCGTCAACGCGCTGGTGACGCCGGAAATGAAGCCGACTCTCACCAAAATCCTGACTTACCACGTCGTTCCCGGTCGCCTGATGGCCGCCGACCTGAAATCCGGGCAAGTGCTCACAACCGTCGAAGGCGAGCAATTGACGGTGATGCGGAGCGGCAACAGCGTGATGCTGAAGGATGCCAAAGGCGGCATGGCGACCGTCACCACGGCCGATGTGGTGTCCAGCAACGGCATTACCCACGTGGTCGATACGGTGCTGATGCCGGCCAAGTAAGGTTTTTAGGGCTAAAATGAGCGCGGTGCGGAGCGTCACCGCTGCTCCAGCCGCCGTAGTTTTTTCGGTTTTGCCAAAAGAGAAGGCCCGTCAGAATATTCTGGCGGGCCTTTTTTGGTTTGTCGTTGATTGCCTTATTCCAGCAGCAGCCGCCGCCCGATGGTGCGGCCATCAGGCAGGGTCAGGCGTACGGTGTAGACGCCGGGCGGCAGGGGCGGCAGGGTGAGCGTGGCCCGGCCGGTCTGCGCGGTGGGCTGCTCCCACACGCTGCGGCCGAGGGCATCGAGCACGGCGGCGCGGGCGAAAGCGGGGCCGG
>JAYWCH010000040.1:0-2471 GCA_043780755.1 Hymenobacter sp. | reverse complement strand
CCCAAAGCCACCAGGAACATTATCCCGGCGAAATTATCCGGGCCGACGAGCTCGACGGCCACCGTTTTCTCTTCAATTGCCAGAACGGCGTGCGCCTGCTACTGCACGTGCTCAGCGACAAAATTCTGCGCTTTCGCTACCTGATGATGGGCCGCTCTCGCCCGATTTCTCCTACGCCGTGCCCGCCGATGCCCGCCCGCTGCCGGCTGTCGGTCAGGTTGAGTTCCGCGAGAAGCCCGACCACTACCGCATCACCACCGAGCGTCTTATCTGCATTATTCAGAAGGAAAACCTGAAGGCCCGCGTGCTCGACCGCTCCGGTACCATTCTTAGCGACGACGAAAAAGGCTTCCATTGGGAGTACGACTACGATAGCGGCAACGACATCGTGAAGATGAGCAAGCAGGTGCCCGCCGGTGTGCACTACTACGGCCTCGGCGACAAGCCCGACAACATGAACCTGCGCGGCAAGCGCTTCACCAACTGGGGTTCCGATACCTACGGCTATACCAAAGGCAGCGACCCGCTGTATAAAAATATCCCCTTCTACCACGTGCTACACCAGAAAATTGCCCACGGCATTTTCTTCGACAATACCTTCAAGGCCAGCTTCGACTTTGCCGCCGAGCGGGCCGACGTAACCAGTTTCTGGGCGCAGGGCGGCGAGCTGAACTACTATTTTATTTACGGCCCCACGTTGATGGAGGTGACCCAGGAATACACCCTGCTCACCTGCCCGCCCGAATTGCCCCCGCTCTGGACGCTGGGCTACCACCAGTGCAAGTGGAGCTACTACCCGGAATCGAACGTGAAGGAAATCGCCGCCGGCCTGCGCGAGCGGCAGATTCCCTGTGATGCACTCTACCTCGACATCGACTACATGGAAGGCTACCGCTGCTTCACCTGGAGCAAGCAGCACTTCCCCGAGCCCAAGCGCATGGTGCAGGAGCTGGCCGCCGACGGTTTCAAAGTAGTCGTGATCATCGATCCCGGCATTAAGATTGACCCCGACTACGCCGTGTACCAGGAAGGGCTGGCCAACAACTACTTCTGCCGCCGCGCCGACGGTCCCCTGATGAAAGGCTCGGTTTGGCCCGGACTCTGCAACTTTCCTGATTTTACCAACCCCACGGTGCGCGGCTGGTGGTCCGGCCTGTTCAAAGAGCTGGTGCAGGACATCGGCGTGAAGGGCGTGTGGAACGATATGAACGAGCCGGCGGTGTTTGAAAAAGGCACCTTCCCGCCCGATGTGCGCTTCGATTACGACGGCCAGTCGGCCTCGCACCAGAAGGCCCACAACATCTACGGTATGCAGATGGCCCGCGCCACCAACGACGGCGTGAAGCAGTTTTGCTTCCCCAACCGGCCGTTCACCATCACGCGTAGCACTTACGCGGGCGGCCAGCGCTTTTCCTCGGGCTGGACGGGCGACAACATCGCTTCCTGGGAGCACTTGTGGCTGGCTAATATCCAGTGTCAGCGGCTGAGTATTTCGGGCTTCAGCTTTATTGGGTCCGATATCGGCGGTTTTGTGGATACGCCCACCGGCGAGCTCTACGCCCGGTGGATTGCGCTGGGGGTTTTCCATCCGTTCTTCCGCACCCACAGCTCCGGCGATCACGGCGATCAGGAGCCCTGGAGCTTCGGCGAGCCGTACACCAGCCTGGCCCGGCACTTTATTGAGCTGCGCTACCGGCTGCTGCCCTACATGTACACCACGTTCTGGCAGTACACCACGGCGGGCACACCCATGCTGCGCCCGCTCACTTTCCTCGACCAGAACGACACCGAAACGTATCTGCGGATGGCCGAATTCGGCCTCGGCGACAACCTGCTCATCTGCCCCATCACCCAGCCCGGCGCCGATGGTCGCTGGATGTACCTGCCCCGGGGCGACTGGTTCTACTACTGGACCGATGCGCCCACGGCCGGGGGAGCAGAGGTCTGGGCCGCCGCCGATCTCACCCGGATTCCGCTGTTCGTGCGCGCCGGGGCGGTGCTGCCCATGCAGCCCGTCATGCAGTACGTGGGCGAAAAAGTGGTGGAAGAGCTCACCCTGCACGTTTACTACAAAAACGGCACCGTCGAAAGCGTCCACTACGACGACGGCGGCGAAGGCTACGCCTACGAGGAAGGCCAGCAAACGCAGCGCCGCTTCACCGTCACCGGCTCCGAAAGTGAGTTGGTATTGACTCAAAAAACGGCGGGCCAGTACCAACCCAGCTACTCCACCTACCGCGTGGTGCTGCACGGCCTGCCCACGCCGGCCTTTGCTATTTCCGTCGATGGCGCCGCTACGGCCGCCACCGAAGTCACCCTGGAAACCGGGCTCACGCTCCCCGGCGTCATCGTGGGCGTCGGGTTCGGCGAGATGCACTGCTCGCTGAATTCGGCGTTGGCGTTGTAGCGGCGGGCGGAAATAAAAAAGAGGCTGATTAAAGCGCTCCATTGGGCGCTTCAATCAGCCTCTT
>JAYWCH010000039.1:0-7868 GCA_043780755.1 Hymenobacter sp. | reverse complement strand
GAAAAAACCGGCTGACCCGCCCTCAGGGGCAAATCAGCCGGTTTTAACAAGACTAAGGCAACGCGAAGAGTTGGGCTATTCGTTTGGCTGGCCGTAGGTGGCAAGCTTGTAAACGGCTTTCTGCTTCATCTTGCGGCCGGTGATGCTGGGCTTTTGGAAGAAGGTGCGACGACGCAGCTCTTTCAAAACGCCGGTGCGCTCAAACTTCTTTTTGAACCGTTTCAGCGCGCGGTCAACCGATTCGTTGTCTTTGATTTGAATGATAATCATATCAGGGAATGAGGGAGATTTTCAGAAGGGAGCCGAGTAACCCGACGGAGCCGGGTAAATCGGGTCGCAAAGATAACCACGGATTTGTCGGATTAAAAACGGATTCGACGGTTTTTGTAGTCGATTCACCACCAGAGCGCTACCGGAGAGCCGAAGAACCGGCCCGGAATCAGCTCAGCGGGCCTTTAATCCGCTAAATCGCCGCCTTTACTTCAGCAACACCCGGGCAATGACCAGCTTCTGAATTTCGCTGGTACCTTCGCCAATGGTGCAGAGTTTGGAGTCGCGGTAGTACTTCTCGGCCGGATAATCCTTGGTGTAGCCGTAGCCGCCGAAGATCTGCACGCCTTCGTTGGCCACGCGCACGCACACTTCCGAGGCGTAAAGCTTGGCCATGGCCGATTCCAGGTTCACGTTCAGGCCGTGGTCCTTCATGTCGGCGGCGCGGTAGGTGAGCAGGCTGGCGGCTTCAATTTCGGTCGCCATATCGGCCAGCTTGAAGGCAATGCCCTGGAAGCTGCTGATGGGCTGGTTGAACTGGTGCCGCTCCTTGCTGTACTGCGTGGCCGCCTCCATGGCGCCCTGCGCAATGCCCAGACTGAGCGCCGCAATGCTGATCCGCCCGCCGTCGAGCACTTTCAGCGACTGCACAAAGCCATCGCCCACCTTGCCGATGATGTTTTCCTTCGGCACTTTGCAATCCGTAAAAATCAGCTCCGTCGTTTCCGAAGCCCGCATCCCGAGCTTGTTCTCCTTGCGCCCGGCGGCGAAACCGGGCGTGCCCCGCTCGATGATGAACGCCGTCATGCCGTGCGAATCGCCCACTTCTCCGGTCCGGACGATGACCACCGCCACGTGGCCGGACTTGCCGTGGGTGATAAAATTCTTGGCGCCGTTGATGATGTAGTAATCTCCGCTCTCGTCGAGCACGGCGGTCGTGCGCATGTTGCCGGCGTCGGAGCCCGTGTTCGGCTCCGTGAGGCCCCAGGCCCCGATCCACTCGCCGGAGGCTAATTTCGGCAGGTAATGCTGCTTCTGTTCTTCGGAGCCGTGTTGCAGGATGTGGCCGGTGCAGAGCGAGTTGTGCGCCGCCATGCTCAGGCCAATGCTGCCGTCGATCTTCGCCAGCTCGGCAATGGCCGTGACGTACTCCACGTACCCAAAGCCGGCTCCACCGTACTGCTGCGGAACGAGCACGCCCATCAGCCCCAGCTCGCCCAGCTTGTGAAACACTTCAATAGGAAATTCCTGACTTTCATCCCATTGCATCATATTTGGCTTGATGTGCTGGGCGCCGAAATCGCGCACCATCTGCGCAATCATGGTTTGGTTTTCGGTGGCTACGGCTTCCATGGAAGGGGAACTAAGGGTGGGATTAGAGAGAAGAAAAAGATTGATTATCACCTCAACCAACAAGCGTCGGCTTTGGGTTGGTAAAAGTACGATTAGGGTAGTTGAAAATAGTACTGACCAAAGGTATCCGAAAGCCTACTTATTGATCGGGCACGGCAAAATCGTTACTTTTAGGCCTTTTTGGGGAGAACCCGACGGCCGGACCTACCGTTCCCGGGTCGTTTTTTTTAGTTGATTCCGTTTTAACTGGCCCTCATGCCGACATTTTTCCTTTGTACTCTCCGGCGGCTGTGCCTCCTGGCGTTGCCCGCAATGCTGCTCTTCTCGTCGTGCGCCACGACCAAATACTACAACCAGCGCGCCATGTTCCGGCTCACCGACAGCCAGGGCCGGCAGCTCGACAGCACCAAGCTCCGCATCGCCGTGAACCGCACGGAGCGCAACTACCTGATCCAGGCCAACGACATGCTGGAGGTCCGGGTGAACACCAACAAGGGCGAACGCATTCTTGACCCCAACGGCGAGCTGCAGTTTGGCCAGCCCAGCGGCGGCGTCACCAGCCCGGCCAGCACCGGCCAGAGCAGCGGGAGCAGCGGGAGCAGCGGCGCCGGTCGCAGCGGGCAGCGCAGCACCGGGCAAAATGCCGGCAGCCCGTCGCTCGGCACGGGGTTTCTGGTGCAGGCCAATGGCACGGTGATGCTCCCACTGGTGAACCGGGTGAAAGTCAGCGGCCTCTCGCTGCTGCAGGCCGACAGCGTGCTGAAAATCCGGTACGATGAGTACTATAAAGAGTCCTTCGTGACCACGCGGGTGACCAACAACCGCGTGTTCGTACTCGGGGCGCCGGGCGGACAGGTCATCAGCCTGACCAACGACAACATGAACCTGCTCGAAATCCTGGCCCTGGCCGGCGGCATTGATGGCGGCAGCGGGGGCGGCAGCGGGGGCGGCGGCTTTTACCGCTTCGGGGGCAAGGCCAGCAACATTCGTATCATCCGGGGAGATCTGAAAAATCCCCGAATTCAGCAAATTGACCTCACAACCCTCGACGGCATGCGCCGGGCCAACCTGCAGATGGAACCCAACGATGTGATCTACATCGAACCCGTGCGCCGTCCGGTGCTGGAGGCCCTGACCGATGCGGCCCCGGCCATCAGCTTCATCTCCCTGATCACGACGACAACCTTCTTCATTATTAGCTACATAAGACGCTAGCTTATTGCCGTTAAATTGCTGATTACTAGTATTTTTCTTATTTTACCCAGCTTCCGGCTGGTAATACTATCCTAATGGCCGCAAACGAAAACTCGGAGTTGGAAGAACTCATCCGCAACGCCAACGGCGGCGGGGCGGCGCCGGCGGCGCTACCCGCGGCGGGCGGCAATGAGGAGGACGATGAATCCACGAGCCTGGATACGGCTACGCTGGTGCTGGTAGCCCGCCGGAGCCTGCTCTGGCTGCTGTTGCTCATCACCCTGGGCACGACGGGCGCCTGGCTTTATCTGCGCTACACCAAGCCGGTTTACAAATCGGCCTCGCTGCTCAAAATCGACGAGCGCAACGAAGGCAGCGCGCTGGGCCTGGCCGGCCTCACGCCCTCGGTGGCCGATAAATCACGGGGCTCCAAGCTGGCCGGCGAAGTCGAGCTGATTAAATCCAACATCATCTACCGCCGGCTCAAGGATTCGCTGGATCTGGACGTCAATTACTACGTGCAGGGCACCGTGCTCGAGTCGGAGCTGTACGGCATCTCTCCTTTTCGCATCACCTACAAAATCACCGATCGTAACCTCTATAACCAGAAGTTCGGGGTGACCTTTCTGACTCCCCAGCGCTTCAGGCTTGACTTCGTCGCTCAGGGCCGGCCGCTGACTGGCGAATATGATCTGGGCCAGCCCATTGTCTTGCCCGGCATCACGCTGCAATTTTTCCCGACCTCACACATGGCGGCCAATGTGGTCGATGCCAACTACCACTTCCTGGTACACGATGACAATACCATCAATAACTACCTGAGCAAGAACCTCATGGTGGAAGTCGTTAATCCGGACGCCAATACCATTCAGATTTCATTTACCGATTTCAATGCGTCCAAGGCGCAGGATATTGTCAATAAGATCGATACCGTGTACCTGGAAGAAAAGCTGACCCGCAAGTCCGAGGTGACACGCAAGCAGCTGCATTTTCTGGATCAGATTCTGGACCAGAACGGCAAGAGCCTGGAACAGGCCGAGGACCGGCTCCAGGGCTTCGTGCAGGAATCGGGTACGTATGACGTGAAGGGCGAGGTGGGCACCATCACCGGGAAGCTGGAAAAGCTGGAGCAGGACCGGCTGAAAGTGGCCGAAAAGCTCGGCCTGCTGGCCCAGGTCGCCCAGATGGTGAGCGAAGGCCGCCTGACCCGCGACGAAAACCAGACCATCGAGCAAAGTATTCCGGCCCTGGCTTCCATCGAAGATCCCATGCTGAATAGCCAGCTCACGGAGCTCAACGGCCTGCAGTGGAACCTGCGCCGGATCTCGCGCTCGTACACCGACCGGACGGAAGTTGTGCAGGCCGAGCAGGCTAAAATTGACTACTCCCGCAATACCATCGGCCGGCTGCTGCTGCAAAATCAGAAGCTGCTGCGCTCCGTTCTGGCCCAGCTCAATCAGCAACAAGCCCGGCTTTCCGCCCAGCTGCAGAGCCTGCCGGCAAAAGGAACGGAGCTGGCACGCCTGCAGCGCCCGCTCGATCTCTACGAAAAATCCTTCCTCCAGCTCATGGATAAGAAGGTGGAATTCAACATTCAGCAGGCCGGCACGACGGCCGATTTCCAGATTCTCTCGCCGGCCTCGCCGCCCGGCGGCCCCATCTCCCCGAATAAGCTCATTGTCTACGCCGTGGGCTTGGCCGGCGGCCTGCTCCTGGGCCTGGGGCTGATTGCCGTGCGCTACTTCATGCACAACACGGTGACTAACGTGCGGGAGCTCGAACGCAATACCAAAGCGTCGGTGCTGGGCATTATCCCCACCTACGACAAGGAAAAAATGGAAGTCTCACGGCTGGTGGTGGATAAAAACCCCAAATCGGCCATCTCCGAGTCCATCCGCTCGATCCGGACCAACCTGGACTTTATCAGCTCGTCGAAGAAGAAGCGCTTGATTTCGGTCACGTCCACCATTTCGGGTGAGGGCAAAACCTTCGTGACGGTAAACCTGGCCGGCATCATTGCCCTCTCGGGCCAGCAGGTCATCATCCTCGATCTGGACATGCGCAAGCCCAAGGTTCACCTGGCCTTCGGGGCGGAAAATGCCCGGGGCCTGAGCACCATCCTCATCGAGCGGCACAATGTGCAGGAGTGCATTCAGCCCACGACGATTGACTCGCTGCAATTTATCTCGGCCGGCCCCACCCCGCCCAACCCGTCGGAGCTGATTCTGAGCGACCGGTTCGACCTCATGATTCAGGAGCTGTTCCTCACTTATGATGTCATCCTGATCGATACGCCGCCGGTGGGTCTGGTCACGGACGGCATCCTGATTATGCGCAAGGCGGATATCCCCATCTACATCGTGCGGGCCGACTACTCGCGCAAAGCCTTCATTAAGAACATGAACCGGCTCATGCGCAGCAATAACTTCACGCGCATGTGTACCATCCTCAACGACGCCACCTCAGGTGGTAGCAGCTACGGCTACGGCTATGGGTATGGCTACGGGTATGGCTACGGATACGGCGTGTACGGCCAGGGCTACTACGAGGAACAAGCCACCCGGCCCCTGACGCTGATCGAGAAAGCGAAGAAATTATTTACCTAATCAGCGGCTTCTGAATGGCTTCACTCTGGCAACGGTTTTTTGGGGAGAGCACCGCTGCTGCGGTAGTGACGCCCACGCTGGCGGGTCTGGGCACCGATATGCACTCGCACCTGCTGCCGGGACTCGACGACGGAGCCGAAACCGTGGAGCATTCACTGGCCCTGCTCCGGGCCCTGCGCGAGCTGGGCTACCACAAGCTGATCATGACGCCCCACATCATGGGCGACTTTTATAAAAATACGCCCGAGGGGATCCGGGCGGCGCTGGAGCGGCTGCGCGAAGCCGCCGCCACTGCCGGGCTCGATGATGTGGAGCTCAACTGCGCGGCGGAATACTACCTCGACGAATTCCTGGGCCACAAGCTGAGTAACGGCACCGAAATGCTCACCTTCGGCGGCCCCAGGCGGTATCTGCTGTTCGAGACGTCTTACATGAATGAGCCGCTCAACCTGTTCGACACCATCTTCGAGCTGAAAGCCCAGGGCTACTGCCCCGTGCTGGCCCACCCCGAACGCTACACCTACCTCTACGGCCGTTTTGCGGAGCTGGAAAAGCTGCGGGGTGACCACGGCGTGCTGCTGCAGCTCAACCTCAACTCCCTGGCCGGCTACTACTCCCCGGCCGCCAAAAAAGTCGCCGAACAGCTCATTGACGGCGGCCTGATTGATTTCGTCGGGACCGACACCCACCACCTGCGCCACACCGAAACCCTCTTGCGCCGCACCCTGCCCCAACCTTACCTGGCCAAACTGCTCCGGCTACCTTTGCTCAATAATACCCTTTGAGGGCAACCCCGTAGCCCGCGCCGGTACCGCCGCCGGGCGCCGGGCCCCGCTACTGAGCGGACCGGCCGTTGCGGTTCCGGCCCGCGTGCTTCCCAATCTTCCGTTCCCAATCCATGATTTTTGTTACCGGCGGCACCGGCCTCATCGGCTCTTTTCTGTTGCGGGCGCTGCGGGCGCGGGGGCTGGCCGTGCGGGCGCTGCACCGCGGCCCCGTGCCGGCGCACACCGCCCCGGGCGTGGAGTGGCTGGCGGGCGACCTGCTCGATACCAACCTGCTGCGCGCCGCCCTCACGCCCGACGTCACCCACGTCTTTCACTGCGCCGGGCTGGTGTCGTACGCCCCGCAGGATGAGGAACTGCTGCAAACGGTGAACGTGGCCGGCACCGCTGCCGTGGTCGATGCCTGCCTGGAAATACCGGGGATCCGGCTGGCGCACGTTTCGTCGGTGGCGGCGCTGGGTGGCCCGGCGGCGGGCCGGCCCGCCACGCCCGGCCAGATCCGCCCGCTGACCGAAACCGCAACCTGGGACCTGGGCGCCGCGCATCCGGCCTACGCCACGTCGAAATACCTGGGCGAGCTGGAAGTCTGGCGGGGAATTGCCGAAGGCTTATCGGCCGTGATCGTGAATCCCTCGGTAGTGCTGGGGCCCGGCGACTGGCACCGCAGCAGCACGCGCCTGCTGCGCTACGCCTACCAGCAACACCGCTTCTACACCCGGGGACTGCTCAATTTTGTGGATGTGCGCGACGTTGTGGCGCAGCTCCTGGCCCTGGCGCTCGACCAGCCGGCGCTGCGCGGGGAGCGCTATATTCTGAGTGCGGAAGCGTTGCCGCTGGCTGATTTTTTCCGGCAGGCGGCCGTGGCCATGCAGCGCCGGCCGCCCACCGTGGCCCTGCCCGACTGGGCCGCCGAGCTCATCTGGCGGCTGGAGCACGGCCGGGCCGTGCTCACCGGAGCGCGGCCCCTGATCACCAAAGACACGGCCCGCGCCGGGCGGCAGCTGGTGGAGTACAGCCACGCTAAAGTGCAAAGTGCTACCGGCCTTGCCTTCCGTCCTTTGGCCGAAACACTGACGTGGTGCGCGGCCGGACTGGCCCCGAAACCGAACGCTTCCGCAACGACTATCGTACCTTAGCAGCGTACGAAGTTTGCCGGATTATTTCGCAGATTGCACGGTTTTCGCTGCTAATTGTTAATGAGAATAAATCCGTCTAAACCGCCGGGAAAAAGCCCGCTACGTTTACGCTGGAAGGCTGGGGAGGAAGCGATCGCGAAGGCTCGAAAGGGTCCTGGCCCAATTCCAACCAATCCGTTAAAAATCCAAATAATCCGTGATCTATGCGCATGAACGAACATTTTGAAAACCATCGGGCCGTGTTGGATACAGTGCGTCGCTTTGAGCGGATGGTGGCCCGGCAGGAGTCCGTTTTTTTTGATCTGGAGGACTTTGAGAACATCATTGACCACTACGTCACCAACGCGGAGTTTGATAAAGCGCTCCAGGCCTGCGAGGCGGCCCTGGGGCAGTACCCCTTTTCCACCGAGCTGCTCATTGACCGTGCCCAGGTCACGGCCATGCGCGGCGACTACACCGAAGCCGAGCGGCAGATCGACGCCGTGGCCGACCTCGACCCGACCAATGCCGACGTGGCCGTGACC
>JAYWCH010000038.1:0-15867 GCA_043780755.1 Hymenobacter sp. | reverse complement strand
CTCAAATTTGCCACCGCCTTTTTTGCTTTGCGCTAAACGGCCAGAATTCTAGGCTTGGCGCTGCCGAGCCACTTCAAACAGCATGATGCCGGCTGCGACGCTCACGTTAAGCGATTGAATCTGACCGGCCATGGGCACGCGCAGCTTCACATCGGCCAGGCGCAGCAGCTCGGGCGAGATGCCGTCTTCCTCCGAGCCCATGAGCACGGCCACCGGTCCGGAAAAATCGATGATGCTGGCCCCGACGACCTCATCAGCCTTCTCCGTACAGGCGACGATCGTCACGCCCGACTGCTGAAGAAACCGGATGGTTTCCTGCAGATTATTCTCCCGGCAGACAGGTAGAATATTCAGCGCGCCCGCCGACGTTTTCAGCGCATCGCCGTTGATCTGGGCCGCGCCCCGGCCGGGCACCACGATGGCCTGCACGCCCAGACACTCGGCCGTCCGGGCAATGGCGCCGAAGTTGCGCACGTCCGTAATTCGGTCGAGCAGCAGCAGGAAAGGTACCTTTCCCTCCTCAAACAAGCCGGTGACGATGGTATCAAGCGGCGCGTAGTCAATGGGCGACACGAAGGCCACGGCCCCCTGGTGGTTTTTGCGGGTGAGGCCATCGAGCTTCTCGCCGGGCACCAGCTGCACGGGAATACCGGCGGCCCGGGCGGCGGTCGAGATATCGGCCACCAGGCTGTTTTTGGTGCCGCGCAGCAGGAAGATTTTTTCCAGCGTGCGGCCCGCGCTCAGGGCCTCCAGAATAGGGCGCAGGCCGAAGAGCATGTCAATGCTGCGGTCGGCAGCGGGGCGGTTTTCGTAGCGGGGGCGGTCGTCGCCGGCGCGCTCGCGGGGGGCGGGGCGCTCGTCGTTACCTCGCTCGCGGAAGGGCGGGCGCTCGTCGTTACTCCGCTCGCGGAAGGGCGGGCGCTCGCCGGGGCTGTCGTCGCGGTTGTCGCTACCGCCGCGGCCTTTGGGGCGGGCAGGGCGCTCGTCGAACTCGCTGCCGGGGCGGTCGGGGCGAAACTGCTTGGGGGTGACGGGCCGGTTGGCGCCGTCGTAGAAGCGGCGGCCGGCTACCGGGCGGGCGGGTCGGTTGGGACGTTCGGGCCGGTCAGGGCGGTCGGTGGGGTTCTCCATTTTTCAACGGCGGCATACCAGAGCAATTCGTACTCGGGTCGGCGCACCAATTCGTAGTAATCAGGCGCAAAGGTACTCGGCCGGGGTCGGAAGGTGTAGGTAATGGCTCCGCCGCTCCGGCTGCCCTCGGGATAAAACCACTGTTCCTCCCCATTGGGCAGGCGCCGGACGCTGGGCGGCGGCCCCAGCACCACGTACAGCAGGCCCCGGTCGGTGAGCCAGCCGGCCTTGTGGGCGGCAAAAAGGCGGTTGGCCGCCGTGACCCGGCCGTAGTAGCGTCGGATCAGGTCTTTACCCAGGTTTTGCCGGCCCTGGGCGATATCGAGCCAGAACTTATCCACCGCCCGTTTGGGGTCGGGGGCGTCGGTCAGGCGCTGGCGTTCCTGGCTGGTGGTGAGGTAGCGCAGGGGCTCAATGAGCTCGGCGGCCGTGACGAGGGCGGGGTAATTATTGGCGGCCACGAGCACGGCCAAAACCCGGGGCGCGGTGCCGCCGGCCCCGCCCACGCGCAGGGAATACAGGCCCGGTTCAGCCAGGCGCAGCAATTTGCCGGGGCGGGTTTCGGCCGAGTCGCGCACCGGCAGCAGGCGCGGCCCGGCGGGCTGGCTGGCCGCGTTGGCCATGGGCGGCAGGGCCGGACTGGGGTTCACGACGTAGCGCTTCCAGCGCACGGGCTGGTAGAGGCCGTAGCTATCCACCCCAAACACTTCGCCCGCCCGCACAAACCGGCGCAGCAGCGGCTGCCCACTCGAATCGGTGAGCACGAACGGCCGGGCCAGCTGCGCTTCGGTCAGGCGCAGCCAGGCCGTGGTGCTTGGATCCTGATAATCGTCCCGGGTATCGGGTGGGCCGGTTTGCAGCGAGAGCACGGCGCCGGCCGGTACGCGGGCCGTCGCCACGCAGAAGCTGAGCCGGACGGCACCCGCCTCGGCTCGCAGGTGCTGGCGGCGGCGTGGCACGCTGTCCTGCCACAGCGGCTGCCGGGCCTCGTAGCCGGGCCACACCACCAGCCGCAGCGGGTGGCCCGGCCCGAGGCGGGCGGGGGCGGGCAGGCGCAGGTACAGGCGCAGGCTGTCGCCCTCGCGGCGGGTGTCTACTTCCAGGTGCGGGCCGTCGCGGTAGAGGCCGGCGAAGTCGGGGCGCGGCACGCGGGGCGGGCGGACCAGCGGCGCGGCCGCCGTCAGTAAAATCAGCACGGCGATTGCGCCGTAGCGGCCCATGCGTTTCGTTGCCATCGTCATCAGCTGTGCGTTTGGGGAGAACACCTCAAATTAGGCGCTATTTGTCGTAAACAGCTTGCTGCCCCGGTTTGGTCCGCCCGATCGGGTTCATGACCCATAAATAAAAAAGGCCGGCCCGCGCAGTGCGGGCCGGCCTTCGGTGCTTTTTGCCCGCCGGTTATTGCCGGGGATAATACAGGTTCATCAGGCCCACGACTTTCTCGCTGCGGACTTTGTCGCCGCTGATTTCGGCGGCGCGGTACACGCTTTGCAGGCCGAGCAGGTAGCCGCGCTGGTCGTCTTCAAACAGGCTGGCGTCGGGCTTATTGGCGTAGTAGGCGAGCATTTGTTCCGAGCGGCGGGTCATGGTGTCGAGCAGGTCGTCGGCTTTTTTCTTCTCACCGCCGGCCACCAGCGCGGGCACCAGCTGGGGCGAGTAGTAGTCGTAGGGAATGGTGTTGTCGGGCATCAGCTCCAGGCATTTGTCGGCCACTTCCCGGGCTTTGGCCACGTTGCCGGCCGCGAGGTAGGCGGAGGCCAGGCGGGCAAACTTATCGCGGTAGTTGGCGGGGAAGCGCAGGTTATTCTCATCGTAGAAAATCTTCGGGTTTTGCAGGCCGCGGTAGCGGAAATCCTTTAGCAAGTGCTGATAGGTGAGGTCTTTTTCAACGAAGCCATCGTCGCCGCTTCGGGGGTTGTAGTTGGGGTCTTTCAGCGGCAGCAGGCGGTAGGCCATGCCTTCGAGCTGGAAGTAGGGCTGCAGGTTCATGTAGTCGCTTTGGGCCACGGTGCTGCTGAAGTAGATGGGCCGCTTCCAGTTATTGGTGGCAATCATGTCGAGAATCACCAGGTTTTTCTTCTCGATGGCGCGCTTGCCCATGCTCCAGTCCATGCGGGTCACGAGCTGTTTTTCCCGGCCTTTGGGGATGATGCCCAGTTTTTTGACTGCCGCCGTATCGATGGGCAGGTAAAAATTAGGCGTCGGGAAGGACATCATGCCCGGCCCGTTTTCCTGATACTGCACCTGCAGCAGCGGGTTGTTATCCTTCACCAGCTGGATAAACTCCTTGAGGTTGACGCTGGGCACGGCCGGATTGGCGGCGAAGGGCAGCATATCATTGGTGCCCTGGGCATACGCCTTGTCGCCCATGCTGATGGGAAAGCCCTCCGATTTGTAGGAGCGGCGCTTCATCTGCTGAATGTACCAGTCGGTATTGAGGTAGCTGAGCACGGCCACGCGCACGTCGGTGCGGATGCCTTCCACCTCCTGGGCGTACCAGAGCGGGAAGGTGTCGTTGTCGCCGTTGGTGAACAGAATGGCGTTCGGAGCGCAGGAATTCAGCAGGTTAGCCGCCGAGTCCACCGAGTTGTAGCGGCCGGAGCGGTCGTGGTCATTCCAGCCCTGGGCTACCATAATGCCCGGTACCAGCAGGGCCAGCAGCAGCGTGAGGCCGGCTCGCAGGCCGTCGTTCTTCACTACTTTCTCCAGCAGCTCCGCCAGCCCGAGCACCCCGATTCCAATCCAGATGGCAAAGGCAAAAGTGGCGCCGGCGAATGTGTAGTCCCGTTCGCGCGGTTCGCGCGGGGGCTGGTTAAGGTAAACCACAATGGCAATGCCGGTCATGAGAAAGAGCAGGCCCGTCACCCAGGCGTCCTTGCTGTTGCGGCGGCTCTGGAAAAACAAGCCGATCAGGCCCAGAATCAGGGGCAGAGCAAGGAAGTTATTGTGGGCTTTGTTTTCACCCACACTCGGCGGCAGGCTCTTCGCGCTGGGGCTGAAGGGCGTGACCACGCCGGCCTGTTGGGTGTCCGAATCGCGGCCCACGTAGTTCCACATGAAGTAGCGCCAGAACATGTGCCCGATCTGGTAGCGAAACAGAAAGCCCAGGTTCTGGCCCATCGTGGGCTTCACACCATCCTGAATGTCCACCCACTTCTTGTAGTTGGCAATCTGATCGGGCTCGAAGCTGTAGATGCGGGGCAGCAGCATCTTATCCTCGTCGCGGTAGCCGGGCTCCTGCTGACGGGGCAGAATCTCCTTGTACGTGCCGGCTTTGGGGTCGCGGGCGTAGCGCGGGGCGCCTTCCTCGTAGTGGTCGGGCTGGGCGTTGAACTGCGGGCCGTAGAGCAGGGGCCGCGAGCCGTACTGCTCCCGCTTGAGGTAGCTCACGAAGCTGAGCACATCCTCCGGGTTGTTTTCGTTGATGGTGGGGTGGAAGGAGCTGCGAATCGGCACGATGAGGTAGCTCGAATATCCGATCAGGATAAAGACGAAGCAGAGCATGGCCGTATTCAGCAGCTGGCTGCGGTACTTGAAGGAGAGGCGGAAGCCCAGCACAATCAGTCCGATAAACAGGATCAGGAAAATAACCAGGCCCGAGTTGAAAGGCAGCCCGAAGGTGTTGATAAAGAACACCTCAAAGTTGCCGGCCAGCGTGGGCAGGCCGGGAATGATGCCCACCAGAATCGAGCCCACGATGATCATGCTCACCATCAGCACCACGATGCCGCCCTTCACGGTCGGGTTGGCAGTGCGGCGATAGTAGTAGATGAAGCCCAGCGCCGGCAGCGTAAGCAGATTCAGCAGGTGAACCCCGATGCTCAGGCCGATGACGTAGGCAATGAGAATGAGCCAGCGGTCCGAATCATCTTCGGTGGAGTGGCTTTCCCACTTCAGCATCAGCCACACGGCGGCGGCGGTGCAGAGCGACGACATGGCATACACCTCGCCCTCCACGGCATTAAACCAGAACGAATCGGAAAAGCCGAAGGCCAGCGCACCTACCGCACCCGCACTCAGGATCAGAAAGGTCTGGTAGCCGGTGGGCTCTACGCTGGCGGGGGGCAGGGAGGTGTCAGTCGTGCCCCGGCGCAGTACCAGCTTGCGGGCCATGTGGGTGATGCTCCAGAACAGAAACAGCACGGTAAACGCGCTGCTCAGCCCCGACATGGCATTGACCAGCACCGAAACTTTGGTGACGTCGCCAAACGAAAAGAGGGAGAACAACCGCCCCAGCAGCAGGAACGTGGGCGCCCCGGGCGGGTGCGGCACCAGCAGCCGGTAGGAGCAGGCAATGAACTCGCCGCAATCCCAGAACGAAGCCGTGGGCTCCAGCGTGAGCAGGTAAGTGACGGCGGCAATGGCAAAAATGAGCCAGCCAACGAGATTATTCAGGCTTTTGTAGGAACGCATAGAGTCAAAAAAAACGCGGGCCGGCAGACCGACGCGGCCGACCAGAGATCGGGAAACAAAAGGTAAGAATCAGGCAAAGGTCAAAAGTAGGCAATGCAAGGTTGCAGTCGGATGAAGTTTGAGCGGTCGGCTGATCGTCGCCGTCCCGCGTGCTCCCGTTGAGAAAGGGCTCCTACTGCTGCCGAAGCCGGAATTCCGGCCCGCCGGCCGGAAACGCAAAAAGCAGCCATCGGCTGCTTTTTGTCATTCAATCAGAAAGTTAGCGGCTCAGTTCTGCAACACAATTCGCTTCGTGGTCACCACTTTGCCGTCCACCACGAGGCTGTAGAAGTACAAGCCCGCGTGCAAATCGCTCAGGTCCAGCGGCAGGCCGGCGCTGCTCAGCTCGGGCTTCAGGGCCACAGTGCGCACTTCCTGGCCGATGATGTTGCTCAGGCGCAGCTTGTAATCGGAGCCAGCCTTCTGGTTCAGCTGCACGGTTACCAGGCCGCGGCTGGGATTGGGAAAAATGCTCAGCCCCGGACCGGTAAGGTGCGCATCGAGCGCGGCCGAGGCCGTGCCCTGCGTCACCGTGATTGTGCCATTCTGGCCCCCGCCCACGTAGCCGTGGGCCTCGCAATGGTAGGGAAAAGTGCCTGCCGTGGCGAACGTAATGGCTTTCGAGGGTGACGAGGCGCCCAGTGTAAACGTGGCCCAGGCTGGCGTAGCGCTGTCCGAAGTAGTGGGGTGGACGCCGGCCACCCACACAAAATTCACCACGTCGCCGGTGTTAATGGCAACGGTCATCGGGGCGTAAAAATTATTGTTGATCGTGACCGTCACCGTCGTGGCCAGGACCGAAGTCAGCGGCCCCAGGACGGTCGTGAGGAGTAAAAAGCAGCGAGTAAAAAGTTTCATACAAAAGCGGGAAATGAAGTGAGTCGTAAAAAGCAGCGCAAAAGCGGAGGACTGGATTCCGGCGTTCAAGCACCGTGCCGGGCTGTCACGATTCGCGCCTGTCATTAACGCCGGATCAGCCCCGGCGGTTTTGCCATTCCCTTCGAAACGAGGAAAAGGCGGCGCGGAATTCGGTTTCATCCGGACGGGCGAAGATTGGAGAGAAAAAGCCGCGACTTTTTTAACTAATAATTCTGTCGCTTCTACCCCGATGCCCAAACGGTCGGCCGGGTTGCTACACGTGCCGGATTTCCTGCAAACTAAACCGCCGCAGCTCCCCGCCGATAGCCACCGCCAGCCGGCCATCTTCTTCCACCCCAACAATCTGCCCGCTCACCTGCCGCCCCTCAATGGCAAACAAATGCGTTTCCTGGTACCGGTACAGCGCCTGCAGGTAGGCCTGCCGCAGCTTTCCCACCTGACCCGCCCGCAGCTGCAGGTAGCGACGCTCCAGGCACTCCAGCAGGCGGGTGGCCAGGGCGGCCCGGTCGTACGCCCGCCCGGTGAGCTGGCCAATGGACGTGGCCGTGGGCAGGGAAAACCGTTGTTGATTGATATTCAAGCCGATACCAATGACGCTATATTGCATAGTTGGCCCATTCAAGGTGTTTTCGATCAGGATACCACCGAATTTCTGGTCGCCGTAATAGAGGTCGTTGGGCCATTTGAGCTTCAGGCGGGGGTCGGGGCCGAGCAGGGTGGCGGCCCAGTCGTGCACCCCCAGGGCCACGGCTTGACTGAGCTGAAACTGCTGCGCCGCGGCCAGAAAAGTGGGCTGCCAGACCACCGAGAGCGTGAGGTTTTCGGCCGGGGCCGCTTCCCATTGGTTGCCGCGCTGGCCCCGGCCGGCGGTCTGAAAGTCGGCCACAATTGTGCAGCCGTCGCTGGCCCGGTTTTGGACGATAAGCGCCTGCGCTTCGGAATTAGTGGAAGGGCAGGCGGGCAGCCAAATCAGCTGCTGGCCTGTGAACAGGGTTTGAGGGTTGAGAATCACGGCTTTCTTTCGCGTACCTTTAACTTCTTTGACTTTCCGCTGCAAAGCTCACACCTAACACGACAATATGAAAAGCACGTTGGTCCGGCAGGATTCAGACACATTGGCAGATTTAGTAGTCCGCGGCATGCAGGATAAGAAAGCATCCGACATCGTGGTGCTGAATCTGAAAGAACTCAAAAACGCCGTGGCAGATTATTTTATCATCTGCTCGGCTAATTCCGATACTCAGCTCGACGCCGTCGCCCGCTCGGTAGAGGAAGAAATCGAAAAAGTAACCGGCGAAAGCCCCTGGCAAACCGAAGGCCGCACCAACCGCGAGTGGGTGCTGCTCGACTACGTGGATGTGGTCGTGCACGTCTTTTTGCGCGATCGGCGCAAGTTTTACGCCCTCGAGGAGCTGTGGGGCGATGCTGACATCAGCTACATCGAAGCTGAAGAAGCGTAAGCCGGATAAAATATTTAGCCGGTTCAAACGTCATACCCCTTGTTCAGCGCCCGGCGCCGGACCGGGGTTTAGTTTTTTTGCGCCCGCTGGGTTTGTTCATTTACTCGTTGTGCCCGGAATGACTGCCGGCTCTGTCTACCGCCAGCCGAACATTTGTTTTCGGCCCGGTGTTCTGACCATAGTTATACCTGATTTAACTTGCTATTTTCATGTCGGATAAAATTCCTAATAACACTAAAAAGAAGAAACCCCTGCTTCCCACTCCCGGTCCCCGGCCCGGCGTGCAGCTGTGGGTGCTGGCGGGTTTGCTGGTGTTCTTGTTCGGCGTCATGTGGGTGAATAACCTGAACTCGCCGGCCAAAATTAATCAGCAGCGTTTTGAGCAGATTCTGACTGCGGGCGACGTGCGCGACATCACCATCATCAATGAAAAGATGGTGGAGATTGCCCTCAAGCCCGAAGCCCTGGCCAAACCCGAGTACCGGCAGGAGCTCACCCGCCGCACGCCGTTCGGCGCAACCGGCGCGGGCGCCCAGTTCTATTTCCCGGTGGTGGACGCCAAGTTGTTCCAGGAAGATCTGGATCGCGTGCAGAAAACTCTGCCCGCCGCCCAGAAGCTGCCCCTCAACATTGATTCCCGCCAGAGCCCCGGCGACTACATCGGCACCTACGGCTTCATCATTCTCATGGTGGTCGGCTTCTGGTTCCTGATGCGGCGCATGGGCAGCGGCGGTGGTCCCGGCGGTCAGATTTTCAGCATCGGCAAGAGCCGCGCGGCCTTGTTTGAGGGCGGCGATAAAGTGCAGATCACGTTCAAAGACGTGGCCGGGCTGGAAGAAGCCAAAGAGGAAGTGCAGGAGATTGTCGAGTTCCTCAAAAACCCGAGCAAATTCACCATCCTCGGTGGTAAAATCCCGAAAGGTGCCCTGCTGGTCGGCCCTCCCGGCACCGGTAAAACGCTGCTGGCCAAGGCCGTTGCCGGCGAAGCCGATGTGCCGTTCTTTTCGCTTTCGGGCTCTGACTTTGTGGAAATGTTCGTGGGCGTGGGCGCGGCCCGGGTGCGGGACCTGTTCAAGCAGGCCAAAGCCAAGGCGCCGTGCATCATCTTCATTGATGAGATCGACGCCGTGGGCCGTAGCCGCAGTAAAGGCAATATGCCCGGCGGCAACGACGAGCGCGAAAACACCCTCAACTCCCTGCTGGTGGAGATGGACGGCTTTGGTACTGATTCCGGAGTAATCATTCTGGCCGCTACCAACCGGCCCGATACGCTTGATTCGGCCCTGCTGCGTCCCGGTCGTTTCGACCGCCAGATCAGCATCGACAAGCCGGACATCAACGGCCGGACCGAGATTTTCCAGGTTCACCTCAAGCCGCTGACCCTCGGCCCCGATGTGGATGCCCGGCGCCTCTCGGCCCAGACCCCTGGTTTTGCCGGCGCTGAAATTGCCAACGTCTGCAACGAAGCCGCGCTGATTGCCGCCCGGCGCGACAAGAAAATGGTCACCGACCAGGACTTCACCGATGCCATCGACCGCGTGATCGGCGGCTTGGAGAAGAAGAACAAGATTATCTCCCCCGGCGAAAAGCGCATCGTGGCCTACCATGAAGCGGGTCACGCCATTGCGGGCTGGTTCCTGGAACACGTTGATCCCTTGGTGAAAGTGAGCATTGTGCCCCGTGGGGTGGCGGCGCTCGGCTACGCCCAGTACCTGCCCAAAGAGCAGTTTCTCTACAACACCGAGCAGTTGACCGACGAGATGTGCATGGCCCTGGGTGGCCGCGCCGCCGAGGAGCTGGTGTTCGGTAAAATCTCGACCGGCGCCCTGAGCGATCTGGAGCGTATCACCAAGATGGCCTATTCCATCGTGACGATGTACGGCATGAACGCTAAGCTGGGAAACGTCTCTTACTACGATTCGAAAGGCCAGAATGAGTACGGGTTCTCCAAGCCGTACTCGGAAGCCACGTCGCAGATGATTGACGAGGAAGTGCGCAACATCATCGAAAACGCTTACATCCGCACCAAGGAGCTGCTCACCGAGCGGCGCCACGAGCTGGAAGTGGTGGCCCGCGAGCTGCTGGAAAAGGAAGTGCTGCAACAGGAAGACCTGACCCGCCTTGTGGGTAAGCGCCCCTTCGATAACCAGACCAACTACCAGGCCCACATGGCCGGCACCGACCGCAGCGAAACTGCCAGCGAGGTAAAAGGCGAGCACGCCGCGAGTGGCAACCTCACCAACGATCTGCCCAGCCTGCACCTGCCCGGCGTGGACGACGACCGCACCGCCCGTCCCGGCACCGAAGCCGAAGCCGGCAGCGCCGTCACGCCGGTTTAAGTACGCTCGTCGATTGATTAAAAAAAGCCAGCCTGAAAGGGCTGGCTTTTTTTGTGGATTTAATTGGCGCCGGTTCCGCTCCCGGCGTCGGCTTCCCCGGCTACCTTTGACGAACTCCACCGCCATTCTCCCCGCTTTATGGCCGATACTTCCCGCACTGCCATTCTGGCCCGCATCCGGCAGGGGCTGACGCAGCCCGCGCCGCTGCCGCCCCGGCCTGACTTCACCGTCCCCGTCCACCCCCCGCTGGCCGCTGACGATAGCGTGGTGGCCTTCGCCGAGAGCTTCCGGCGGGTGGGGGGCGAATTTTACTACTGCGAATCGCTCGCCGAGCTGGCCCGGCAAGTGGCGGACTATCAGCAGCGCCAGCAAATGGGCGCGCCCTACGTGTGGGAACCCGCCATGCAGGCCCTGCTGCGGGCGGCGGGCATCCCGTTTCGGGCCGATGAAGCCGATTTTATCGGGCAGGCCGATCTGGGGCTGACTTCGTGCGAGGCGCTGGTGGCGCGCACGGGCAGCGTGCTGGTATCGGCCGCCACGGCCAGCGGGCGGCGGCTGAGCATTTATCCGGATCAGCACCTGGTGCTGGCCCGGCCTAGTCAGGTGGTGGCGGAAATCGGGGCGGCGCTGCGGGGCGTGCAGGACCGCTACGGCGCCCGGCTGCCGTCGATGATCTCCCTTACCTCCGGCCCCAGCCGCACGGCCGACATTGAAAAAACCCTCGTGCTGGGCGCGCACGGGCCGCGCCGCCTCGCGCTGTTTCTGCTGGAAGATGATGCTGAAAATTTCCCCCTATGACGCCTGTTTTTACCCTGCCGGACCTGGCGCTGCCGCCCGGCCGCCGGGTTTATTTTGCTTCTGACTTCCACTTGGGTGCGCCCGATGCGGCGACATCGCTGGTGCGGGAGCGGCGTATTGTGCGCTGGCTCGATGCCGTGGCGCCCGATGCGGCGGCCATCTACCTGCTGGGTGACATCTTCGATTTCTGGTTTGAATACAAGCACGCCATTCCCCGCGGGTTCAGCCGCTTGCAGGGCAAGCTGGCCGAGCTCAGCGACGCCGGCCTGCCCATCATTATCTTCACCGGCAACCACGACATGTGGATGTTTGGCTACTTTACCCAGGAAATGGGGATTCCGGTGCTGCGGCGGGAAGTATCGCAGCGCATTGGCAACCACGTATTCCACATCGGGCACGGCGATGGACTGGGGCCAAAAGACCACAGCTACAAACTGCTCAAGCGGGTCTTTACTTCCGCTGCCGCGCAGTGGCTTTTTGCCCGGTTGCACCCCAACTTCGGCATCGGCCTGGCCAATAAATGGAGCCGCCACAGCCGTCTGCAAAACGGTGCGGCCGACGCCACTTACTTCGGCGAAGACGAATGGCTGTTGCAATACTGCCGGGCGCTGGAGGTCCGCACGCACCACGATTACTACGTGTTTGGTCATCGCCACCTGCCGCTCGATGTAGCCGTGGGGCCGGGCAGCCGCTACCTCAATCTGGGCGAGTGGGTCAATTATTGTTCCTATGGCATGTATGATGGGGATAAAATGGAGCTGCGGCATTTTGAGCAATAAGGTCCGGTGGGGCGCGCGGTGGGGCGCCGTGCTCGCCGTGCTCGGGATCCTGGCCGCGGGCGCCGTTCGGGCGCAGGTGAGCGCGCCGGCGCCCTCGCTGCCCGGCGCGACGCTGACCGCCTCCCCGGCGGCGCCCTGGAAGCTGCTACGCCTGATTAAAATGCCCAACCCCGGCGCGGCTTCCCTCGACCGGCGCGGGGCGCTCTACGTGGCCGACGCCGATAACAACCTCCACCAGTACGGTCCGGAAGGCTTGCCGCTGAACACCTACGCGCCCACCCAGCCCGGCCACGTGGCGCAGGTGGAAGCCTGGAATGTGACCAGCACGCTGCTCTTCAACGATGATCGCCAGCAGCTTGTGCTGCTCGACCGCTTCCTGGCCCTCATTGCCGAAGTACGGCTGGCCGACTACCTCGACGGCACCGTGCGCGTGGCGACCCTGGCCCCCGACAACCGCATCTGGCTGCTCGATGAAAGCAGCCTCGTCCTGCGCGAATTTGACCCCAGCACCCAGCGCCTGATTCAGAATACGCCGCTCGATCTGCTCATCGGCCGCTCCCGGCCCGACTTCCGCTTCCTGCGCCAATACCAGAATAATACCTACCTCGTAGACCGCACAACGGGGGTTTACGTGTTCGACAACCTGGGCACTTACCGCAAAAAGCTGCCCTTCGTGGGCCTGAATATGGTGGGCTTCCGGGGCGATGAGCTGTATTATTTCGACTCCGGAGTCATTCACTTTTTCCACCTTTACAATTTGTCGGAACGGCGGGTGGTGCTGCCGGCCGGCGTGGCGCCGGATGCGGTGCGGCAGGTGCTGGTGGGGGAGGCGTTCGCCTATATTTTCACGGCGGCGGGAGTGGCAGTCTATCAGTTGTGAGGGGGTAGTGGGTGGCTGAGCTTGGGGCGGCCGGGGTGGCGCCGGGGTAACCCGGGCGAAAACCGGACCGTTAGCGGAAGAAATCAGTCCTCCCTTCCCTAACTCATTTCCATGAAAGCTCTCCGAATTCACGGCGCGAATGACGTTCGCGTTGATAACGTCGATGATCCCGAAATCCAGGACGCGCGCGATGCGATTATCCGCGTCACCAGCACGGCCATTTGCGGGTCCGATCTGCACATTTACAATGGCAGCCTGCCGCAGCCCCGGCCCATGGTGCTGGGCCACGAGTTCATGGGCATTGTGGAGGAAGTGGGCAAGGGCGTGGGCAACCTCAAGCGCGGCGACCGCGTGGTGGTGCCCTTCCCCATTGCCTGCGGCCACTGCCTGTTTTGCAACCACGAGCTGCCCGGCCACTGCGAAAATTCCAACCCCGAGAATTACGGTCCCGAAGGTGGACTAATGACCGAGAAAGGCGGCGCCCTCTTCGGCTACACCGACCTCTACGGCGGCTACGACGGCGGGCAGGCCGAGTTCGTACGCGTGCCCTACGCCGACTTCGGCCCCCGCAAAGTGCCGGATAATCTGACCGATGAGCAGGTGCTCTTTCTCACCGACATCTTCCCCACCGGCTACTCCGGCATCGATTGGGCGGGGGTGAAAGGGGGCGAGATTGTCGCCATTTTCGGCGCCGGTCCGGTGGGCGTGATGGCCGCCAAATCGGCCTGGCTGCGCGGCGCCAGCCGCGTGATTATCATCGACACCCAGCAGTACCGTCTCGACAAAGCCCGGCAGACGGCCAACGTCGAAACCATTCTCTGGGACAACCACAAGCAGGTGGTGGACGAGATCCGCAGCAAGAGCAAGGGCTACGGGGCCGATGTCTGCGTCGATGCCGTGGGCTTCGAGCCCGACCGCGACCTGCTCGACCGCGCCAAAGCCGTGGTGAACGTCGAAAAAGGCTCCGCTAAAGTGCTCATGGCCTGCATGAGCGCCGTGCGGCGCGGCGGCTTCGTGTCGGTGCTGGGCGTGTACGCCACGCCGTTCGACAACTTCCCCGTGGGGCAGTTTTTCGACAAAGGCATCATCATGCGGGGCGGGCAGGCGCCCGCCCACAAGTACATCGACCGCCTGCTCAAGCACGTTTCCGACGGCGATGTGCGCCTCGACGACATCATCTCGCACCGCTTGCCGCTGAGTCAGGCCGCCCACGGCTACGATATTTTCCGGCACAAGAAAGACAACTGCACCAAAGTGGTGCTCACCCCTGGCTCGTAAGCGCCTACCCAAACAGGGAATCCGCTGCGCTCTGCATCATGCCTACTTGGCTAGACTTTAAGCGCCGGGAACCTGACCTAAATCAGGTTTGCCAAAAACAAGCTCCCCAATGTCAGCTCCGTGTTCGGGTCTGGCCTTGGGGAGCTTGTTTTTGGCAAATTGAAGCGCAGTTTTGGCAATTGGTCGGGGCATTTTTATTGACGGCGCCCACGGCACTGCGCTGCCGCGCCGGCAAGGACCCCGGCCCTAAAGAGATCATAATATTCTATATTTGAGATATTAATTCTTATTTATTTTTGAATGAAACACCGCTACTGCTTCCTGTTGCTGTCTTTTCTCTCGTTATCTTTTGCTGCTGCGGCGCAGGGCGTGGGTGTGGGCACTACTACTCCTGCCGCCTCCGCTGCGCTCGATGTTACTTCCACGACCCAGGGCCTGCTGTTGCCGCGCATGACGGCCGCTCAGCGCGCCGAGATTGCCAGTCCGGCTGCGGGCCTGTTTGTGTTCCAGACCGATGGCACTCCCGGCCTGTATTGCTACGTCGGCAAGTCGTGGGTGAACTTGGTCAGTGGCCTTGTGCCGGATGTAAACGGTAACGCTGGTGCCAGTTTAGTCACTCGGGTGAGTACCCTGGCTGGCAGCGGTGCCCCAGGCTTTGTCGATGGCACGAGAACGGCCGCCCAGTTCAGTGTCCCTAACGGTGTGGCCATAAATAACGTGGGTACCGCGTACGACGTGTACGTGGCCGATACCGGCAACAACCGCATCCGCAAAATTGTGGTGAACACGGGGGTAGTGACTACCCTGGCCGGCAACGGCGCGCCAGGCTCCAATGATGGCACGGGCGTGGCTGCCCAGTTCAACGGTCCTAGCGGCATCGCCCTGGACGGCGACGGCACCAACCTGTACGTGGCTGATACTTATAACAGCAGCATCCGCAAAATCGAGTTGTCTACGGGGGTAGTGAGCACGCTAACCGGAAACTCAGCGGGCTATACCGATGGTCCGCGTTATTATGCCCAGTTCAACGGTCCTAGCGGCATAGCCGTGGACGGCACCACCCTGTACGTGGCTGACACTTATAACAACCGCATCCGCATAATTGACATGGGGGCGAGTTCAGTGGGCACGAGCACGCTGGCCGGCAGCAGCCCGGCAGGCTTTATCGACGGCACGGGCGTGGCCGCCCAGTTCAACAGCCCTGGTGGCGTAGCCTTTTACCGCGGCAATGTATACGTGACCGATACCGGCAACAACCGCATCCGCAAAATTGTGGTGAACACGAGGGTGGTGACTACCCTGGCCGGCAACGGCGCCGTAGGCTCCAATGATGGCACGGGCGTGGCCGCCCAGTTCAACGCTCCTGGCGGCATCGCCGTGGACGGCACCGGCAATGTATACGTGGCCGATACTGGCACCCACCGCATCCGCAAAATTGTAGTGGCGACCGGCGTGGTGAGCACATTGGCCGGTAGCTCGCAGGGCGGTGCGGATGGCACGGGTCCAGGTGCCCAGTTTAATAATCCCAGTAGCCTGGTCATGGATCTATATGGGAATCTGTACGTGGCCGACCAGAACAACAACCGCATCCGGGTGGTGAAGTAGACCCGTCGGCTGGCGCAGCTTGTGCACGTGCCCCGGCGCCCCCGCGCCGGGGCATTTTCATGTGCTTTCCCTCACCCTGACAAAACGGCTATCTTTGCTCACTACCGACTTTTCGCGGCCCGGTTAGAGCGCCGTTCTTTCATATATAATCTCAGCCTCATGGCTTGTTCAAGTTGTTCAACGGGTGGGGGCTGCGGCACCACCAAAGTAGGGGGCTGCGGCTCGAAAGGGGGCTGTAGCTCCGGGGGCTGCAACCGCATGAATGT
>JAYWCH010000037.1:0-11738 GCA_043780755.1 Hymenobacter sp. | reverse complement strand
TGACTCGCAGTGGCAAGTTATCGCCTCGCTGCTGCCTATCCAACGTAAACGCCGCCACTGCCTCCGCTTGATCGTTGACGCGATGCGTTATATCTGCCGGACTGGCTGTCAGTGGCGCGCGCTACCTACGAACTTTGCGCCGTGGTCGGCCGTGTATTATTACTTTCGCCGCTGGCAACTCAACGGGCTGTGGCAGACACTGACCGATACCGTTAACCAAGCCGACCGGCTAATGGCTGGTCGGGCGGCCACCCCTTCGCTCGTCTGCCTGGATAGCCAAAGTGTGCGGCTCGCGCCACGCATCTTTGAACACCGGGGCTTGGACGGGGGCAAGCACGTCAATGGGCGTAAACGCCAGATTTTAACCGATGTGCAGGGCCGTATTCTGGCTTGTCGGGTCCACGCGGCCAATGGGCATGACGGGGTCGAAGCCCTCCAATTGCTGCCCACCCGCCCAGCCTGGGGGGGGCGCTTAGTGACCGTCGTCACCGACAAGGGCTACCGTGGGCGCTTTGCCCGGCACGTGGCCAAACTCGGCTTGGTGCACCAAATAGGGAGTCGGCCGCCCAGTACCCGGGGCTTTGTGCCGGTGGCCAAGCGCTGGGTCGTGGAGCGCACCTTTGCTTGGCTCACCGGCTTCCGCCGGCTGGCCATCGACTACGAATTTACCCCCCGATCCCATGAAACCTGGTTGCTCATTGCTAACATGACCATGTGTCTCAATCGCTTAGCGCCTATGTAATTCCCTAACACCCTCTTACTGATGTCTCGCAAACGGCACTTTCTTTAGCCGCTCCAGCTTCCATGCAGGACCCTGGCCACCGCATTGCGTAACTGCCGTTTATTAGCCGGGAGTTATTTTTGGTCGCCGCATCTGGTTGCGGGTAAGCACTATGGAGGAATTGGAATCAGCTGAAAAAGGGTTTGCGGATCTGCCCCGGGTGCCGCGCTGGCGGTCGTTGCTGCGCTCGTTTGCCCTGGCCCGCAACCCGCTGCCGGTGCTGAACAGCATGCTGGCCCGCCACGGCAACACGGTGGAGCTGTTCATTGGCGGAGTGGAGAAAAGTATCCTTACCCGCGACCCCGGGTTGATGCAGCATGTTTTGCAGAAAAACCACCGCAACTACGCCAAATCGAAGTTTACGCAGGGATTTTCGCGCTACGTGGGCCACGGCCTGCTCACTAACGAAGGACCCGACTGGCTGCGGCAGCGCCGGCTCATTCAGCCCGGTTTCCACCGGCAGCGGGTGGCCGGCCTGACGAGCCTGATGCAGGGAATTACGGCCGAAACCCTGGCTCCGTTGGTGGCGCAGGCGGCCGGGGCGGGGGGCGCGGTGGTCGTGCCGGTGCACGAGCTCATGACCCGGCTCACCTTTCGCATTATCGCCCGTTCGGTGTTCAGCACCAGTTTTCCCGAGGCTGAGCTCGACCGGCTGGCGGGGTTGCTGACCGAAATGCAGGCGTTTTTCGTGCGCACCATCCGGCAGCCGTATCTGAAGCCCTGGTTTCGGATCGCGGGCCGGTTTCGCTACCACGATGCGCTCGCGGCGGAGCTGCGCACGCTGCTCGGGCGCTACATCGCGCAGCGCCAGCGGGCCAACCAAACATCCACGCCGCCGCCCGACGACTTACTGCAAATGCTGCTCGACGTGCGCTACGAGGATACCGGCGAACCCATGAGCCCCGACCGGGTGCTCGATGAAGCCCTCATCCTGCTCGTGGCCGGCCACGAAACCAGTGCCAACGCCCTGTCCTGGCTCACCTATCTGTTGGCCCGGCAACCCGCTGAGGCAGCCGTAATTCGCACCGAGATGGCGGCCGTACTCGCCGGCCGCCCGCCGGTTTTCGACGATCTGCCGCGTCTGGGTACGGCCCTGCGCGCCGTGCAGGAAACCCTGCGGCGCTATCCGCCCGCCTGGATGGTGGATCGCGTGGCTCTAGCCGACGATCAGTACAACGGGCTGATTATCCCAAAGGGAACGCTGTTTTCGCTCTATTTCTACGGCCTGCACCACGATGCCAGCCACTGGCCCGATCCGGAAGAGTTCCGGCCCGCCCGTTTTGCGCCGGGCGCAGTTCCGCCGCTCACGCCGGGCGCCTACGTGCCGTTTGGGGGCGGGCCGCGCCTGTGCATTGGAATGCAGTTTGCCCTCACCGAGATGCAGCTGGTTACGCTGGAGCTGTTGCGTCAGTTTGAACTGGAATGGGTGACCGGGCAGGCGCCCGCGATCATGCAGCCGCTCATCACCCTGCGGCCAAAGGCGGACTTTGAGGTTCGCCTTCGGCTGCGGGCGAAGGATTAACGGAAGGCGGGTACGTTAGCGGAAGTGGTAAGTGAGCACCGGCGGGTAGGCGTGGGTCGCCACGGTTTCGGCAATGCTGGTTTGCAGAAAGGCGCTGAGTCCGGAGCGGGCATGGGTGGGAATCACCACCAGATCGGCCTGCACCTGCTGGGCGTACTGTTCAATGCCGAGGCTGGTGCGCTCGGCATCGACCACTGCCGTCTTGAAGTTGGGCAGCTGATACTGCTCACCGAAAGCTTGCATTTGCTGCTCGGCCGTTGGGGCCCGGCTGCTCGATACGACGTGCAGCAGGTGCAGCGTAGCCTGCGGGAAGGTGGCCTGCACCTGGCGCAGGCCGTCGATTGCCCCGGCGGTTTCGGCCGAAAAATCGGACGGAAAAACAATGTTGCGCACCTCAAAATTGGCCTGCGAGTGCTTCACCGTTAGCACCGGGCAGGGCGCCAGCCGAATCAGTCGTTCGGTGGTTGAGCTGACGAAAAAATTCTCCATTGCCCCGTGGCCCTGGGCGCCCATCACCACCAGATCGATGCTGTGCCGCTCGATGGCGGTCAGAATGCCATCGCCGATGCGGCCCATCTCTACCGTGTCCTGCACCTTCACGCCGGGGGCCAGCGTGCCGGCTTCGTCCATCAGCCGGTGCATCCGGCGCTTGATCACCTCCAGTAGTTTAATGGTGAAAATCTGGTCGATTCCGCTGTCGCTGTTGGTCACGCCGGACGGCCCGCCCGAGGTGCTGAAATTCCCCGTTGCGACCTCGGCGCCTTCCAGCACGTGCAGCAGCGTGATGTGGCCGCCCGTTTGCCGGGCCAGCTGCAGCGCCACCCGGTAGGCGGCGTACGACTCGGTCGAAAAGTCGGTAGGAACCAGAATGTTTTTCATGGTAAACGGAATTTAAGGATGACGGAAGTAACTGGACCCGAGTAAGCATCCGGTTCGGCGTAAGGTTCCTACGTGGAAAGCGCCGGTACGGGTTAAGCTCGGCACTGAAGGGGCTTAATTTTGGATTTTAAGCGACTTAAGTCCGGAATCTGGTGGCAATTAAGTTAATCATCGCCATTCCGTGCTATTCCTGCAGCAGCATGTTGACTTCCTGCTCGAAGCCGGCCGTTTCCTGCTGGTAGTACTTACCGGTGCCGGGGCCGGCAAAGCCGGTGTGAATCTTCCGCACCACGCCTTTTTTATCGAGGAAAATAGTTGTGGGAAAGGCCACAAACTGCGCCAGCTGCGGCAGCGACCGGGCGGCCGAATCCTTGTTGGATACGCCGGCTACGGCCAGGTCGTAGCCGATTTTGAAGCGCTCGCGCATGTTGCGCAGCCGGGCGGCGGCCACTTTATAATCAGCGCTGCGCTCGTAGCCCAGACCGATCACTTCCACCCCCCGGGCCTTGTTTTTAAGGTACCAGGGCGCCAGGAAGTTGGTTTCGTCCATGCAGTTGGGGCACCATGAGCCGAGGAGCTGAATCACGACGACTTTACCCCGGTATTTGGGGTCGGTGGGGGAGATGGAGCCGCCCTCAAAAATGCTGGGGAACTTGAAGTCGAGGCGCGTCTGGCCGGGCTTCATGCCGGTGAGGGTGTTGGCGTCGGGGAGTTTGGCGGTGGGGTCGGGGGAGGCAATCCAGGTTTCATGTCCGGTTTTGCCAGCGTAGAAATCGCCTTTAAGCGTGCCGTCCGGCTGCTGCTGGGCCGTGAAAAGAAAGCCGTGGCTGCCATCGAAAGTGGACAGGCGCAGGCGATTACCGTCGGCCTGCCCGGCCAGGTAGCGGTAATCGCCGGTGCTGGTGAGGAAGGTGCCGGTGAATTCGCCGGTTTCCGTGGTTTTCTTAAAAATGCCCACGGCCGGATACGTCTTGCCGGTTTCATCTCGGAATTCCGTCCGGAACGTTCCTTCGGCCACCGTGGCCCGTGCGGCATTAGGCGAAGCTGGAAACAAGGCCTGTGCGCCCTTGGTGGCGGTGAAGGGCACGCGGTACGGCGTCTTGGTATCGTATTTTACCCAATTGCCCCGGAGCTTGCCGGGGCCATCGGCCCGCACCACCAGGGCGGCGTCGAAGGCGTGGAGCCGAATGGTGACCGAATCGCCGGCCGCCGTGATCCCGGCGCAGCGCAGGCGCTCCTCGCCATTCAGGCCCGGGTTGATGAGGTACACGACGGGCTCGGCTTCTTCCGATTTCACTTCGAAAGCAAAGGGGATTTCCTGGCCCTGGGCCGTGAGTACTCCCCGCCACGGGCCGGCCGACAGCAGCGCGGCCGCGCGCACTTGCTGCGCGCCCGCCGTTTCGGTTTGGGACGACGAAGACGACTGGCAGGCGGCCAGGCTCAGACCCAGCGTGGCGGTGGCGAGCAGACGGAGGAAGAATGGATTCATAAGTAAGCGCAAAAATGCAACCCGTAAGCCCGACAACCGCGCCCGGTCCGGCTGGGTTGGCGGGTGCGGCGGGCAGTGCCCGGCCGCGCCGGCGGCGGCGGGCGCAACGCGGGGGCGGAATCCTCCGTTTTTTTGGGTAAAAACGGCATTTCGGCATTCCGGCTAGGTACAACTTAGCGCAAGTGCTACATTTGCAGAACCACTCTTTTTATTACGTATCCTATGGCTTTCGACCTGGAAATGATTCGCGCGGTGTATGCCGGTATGGGGTCCCGCATCGAAGCGGCCCGCACCGCCGTGGCGCGCCCGCTCACCCTCACCGAAAAAATTCTCTACGCCCACCTGTACGGGGGTGAAGTAAAGCAAGCCTACGAGCGCGGCGTTTCCTACGTCGATTTCGCCCCTGACCGGGTGGCCATGCAGGATGCCACGGCCCAGATGGCCCTGCTCCAGTTTATGCAGGCCGGTAAGCCCACGGCCGCCGTGCCCAGCACGGTCCATTGCGATCACCTCATTCAGGCCAAGGACGGCGCCACCACCGACCTGGCCGAAGCCAACACCGAAAACAAAGAAGTGTACGACTTCCTGGCCTCGGTTTCCAATAAGTACGGCATTGGTTTCTGGAAGCCCGGCGCCGGGATTATCCACCAGGTGGTGCTCGAGAACTACGCCTTTCCCGGCGGCATGATGATCGGCACCGACTCCCACACGCCCAACGCGGGCGGACTGGGCATGGTGGCCATCGGAGTGGGCGGCGCCGATGCCGTGGACGTGATGGCCGGCATGGCCTGGGAATTGAAATTCCCGAAAGTCATCGGCGTGAAGCTGACCGGCAAGCTCAGCGGCTGGGCTTCGGCCAAAGACGTGATCCTGAAAGTGGCCGGAATCCTGACTGTGAAGGGCGGCACCGGCGCCATTGTGGAGTATTTCGGCGAAGGCGCGGAAAGCCTCTCGGCTACTGGCAAGGGCACGATCTGCAACATGGGCGCTGAAATCGGGGCGACGACTTCGGTTTTTGCCTACGATGAGAAAATGGGCGACTACCTGCGCGGCACCGGCCGGGCCGACATCGCCGCCGCCGCCGCCGCCGTGGCCGCGCACCTGCGCGCCGACGACGAGGTGTACACCCAGCCCGAAAGATTCTACGATCAGCTTATCGAAATCAACCTCACCGAGCTGGAGCCCTACGTGAACGGCCCGTTCACGCCGGATGCGGCCTGGCCCATCTCGCAGTTTGCCGCCGCCGTTAAAGAGCACGGCTGGCCCGAGAAGCTGGAGGTCGGCCTCATTGGCTCCTGCACCAATTCGAGCTACGAAGACATCACCCGCGCCGCCTCCATTGCCGCGCAGGCCGTCTCCAAGGGCCTCACCGTGAATGCCGAATTCACCATCACGCCCGGCTCGGAGCTGGTGCGCTACACCGTGGCCCGCGATGGCCTGCTCGATACGTTTGCCGAAATGGGCGGCGTGGTGCTGGCCAACGCCTGCGGACCGTGCATCGGCCAGTGGGCCCGTCATACGGACGATCCCAAGCGCAAAAACTCCATCATCACGAGCTTCAACCGCAACTTTGCCAAGCGCAACGACGGCAATCCGAATACCCACGCGTTCGTGGCTTCGCCCGAAATCGTGACGGCCTTCGCCATCGCCGGCGACCTGACTTTCAATCCCCTCACCGACACCTTGCAGGGCACCAACGGCCCCGTGAAATTCGACGAGCCGGTGGGCGTGGAAATGCCACCCCGGGGCTTTGCCGTAGAAGACGCCGGTTTCCAGGCGCCCGCCGCCGATGGCAGCGGTGTGCTGGTGCTGGTCAGCACCAGCTCCGACCGCCTGCAGCTCCTCGAGCCGTTCAAGGCCTGGGAAGGAACCGACCTGTTGGGCCTGCGCCTGCTCATCAAAGCGCAGGGCAAGTGCACGACCGACCACATCAGTATGGCCGGTCCGTGGTTGAAATACCGTGGTCACCTCGACAACATCTCGAACAACATGCTCATTGGGGCCACCAACGCTTTCAATGGAAAGGCCAACGAGGTGCGCGACTCGGCCACGCAGGGCGACGGCTACAGCACCGTACCGCAGGCGGCCCGGGGCTACAAGAGCCTGGGCATCGGCACGGTGGTAGTAGGCGATGAAAACTACGGCGAAGGCTCGTCCCGCGAGCACGCCGCCATGGAGCCCCGTCACCTCGGCGTGCGCGCCGTGATCGTGAAAAGCTTCGCCCGCATCCACGAAACTAACCTCAAGAAGCAGGGCATGCTCGGCCTGACCTTCGCCAACAAAGCGGATTATGACCTCATCGAGGAAGGCGACCTCATCGACATCCTCGGCCTGACAACCTTCGCGCCCGGCCAGCCCCTGCAGGCCCGCCTGCACCACGTCGATGGCGATACTGACCTGATCACCCTCAACCACACCTACAATCAGGGTCAGATTGAGTGGTTTAAAGCCGGCTCGGCGCTGAACCTGATTCGCCTGAAGGAAAGCGGCAGCGCGGTTGCGTAGCCGTCCGGTTTTTACTTAAGCAGCCAACCAAAACGGCCGCCTCAGTTTCTGGGGCGGCCGTTTTGGTTGGCTGAGGTTGAAGAAATAAGCCGTTCAGGAATTTACAACTCCGTTAAAAATGACTGCCTGAATAGCTCTCGAATGAAACCAGCCGCCCGGCTTAATTCAGCCAGATCTCGGCTACTTGTTCGAAGCGGTGGGCGGCGAAGGCCCCGTAGGGCCGCTCGGCGTAGAACCCGAGCACGTGGACCTGGGGCTGACCCGTGTGCGCGTGCGGCAGCACGCGCACGGCGTACACCCGGCCGGTGCTGGGCCAGTCCCCGACATAGTTGGCCGGACGCTGCGCATCGTTCACACAACGGGCAAATTGCTGCATGGGCAGCGGCGAAGGAAGCTTGACGTTTGACATATCCAAAGATACAAACTCGTTGAAAGACTAAAAAATATAGTAAGAAAATACGGGCGATTATTCTGCTAAATAATCGAATTCAGATTCCGGTCAGATCGGATTAATTTCCGGATAATCCTGGCTGATCGGTCCGGCGCGCCCACGTACGTCGGCCGCTGGTCTGCGGATTGGTTGAAATCCGCAGACCGTGTACTAAAGTGATTAGTGGGTAGCATGGGGCCGGTCGGCGCCCGGTTCGCCGCGTTAGTCCGCCGCGTTTAGTGGATCAGGACGGCCTGCGTCAGAATACCGCCGGCGCCTTGGGCCCGCAGGGTGTACACGCCCGGCGCGAGGCCCGTCAGATCGAGATTGATCAGGCTGCCGCTGCCGGTCTGGCGCCGCACAATCTGGCCCAGGGCATTGCTGACCAGCAGATTGAACAAGCCGAATTTCGGCGGTAGCTCCACCCGGAGCGGGCCGGTGGTTGGGTTGGGATAGACATTGAACCCCCGCACGGCGGCTGTAGGTCGGGTGGGCAGCACGGTGGTGTAGGTGAGCACGGCGGCATCGGCGGCGGCTTGCAGTTGCACCAGGGTGGGGGCGGCCAGCAGCGCAAACGTGATGGTGGTGGAATCGCCGGGCGCCAGGTTGCCCAGCCGGGTGCCCACGACCTGCGACACGTCGGCGCCGTTGGGCAGGCCGGCGCTCTGGTGTGACCGGCCGGTGCCGCTGCTCAGGGTCAGGAATTTTTCGGCGGGGGAAAAGCCGTCGGCCAGGCGGACGGGTGTACCGGCGGGCGCGTTGTTATCGATGGAATAAACGGCCGGCGCGCCGCCCCGCAACAACCGGATTCCCGCGTAGCGCGTGGGGCCCGAGAGCGGCCGTATTGGCCCCAGGGCGTAACAGTAGCCCAGGGTGCGGCTACTGTCCCAGGCGGCCACGTTGCGGGCAGCCCCGTCCGGCGAGGGTAGGTCCCAGTCCATAAATAAGCCTGCGAAAAAGGGCTTGAGCGTATCGGTCGTGAGGTTTTTGAGGGAATATTCCAGCACGATAAAGTCGCGGCGGTCAGCGGTTGCCCAGGCGTAGGCACGCTGATGCACGCCTACGCCCACGGTCCGGGCCGGGCGACCGGCGGCCGGAATCGTATCCTGAAACGCGGCGCGGGCTTCCTGATCGGCCCGGGGCCCGGGTCGATGCTGCGTAACCTGGCTGAGCCGGAAAAACGCCTTCTGGGCCTGCCCGTTGATGGTGCGCAGACGGTCGGCCACGCGGCTGGCCGTGGTGGCCACCAGCAGTCCGCCTTCGCTCAGGATTGTGACCCCATCCTGGTAGCGCACGCCTTCGCCAATGAGCCCGGCCTGATCATCATAGCCTACGTTACCCCGACTGGTCAGCGTGACGGCGAGGTTGTTGACGTTAACCACCACGAAATCAGGATTAAGGAGAATATCGACAAACTGATCCAGCTGGTAGCCGCTGGGGGTCGTGATGCGGTAGCGCAGCGTAGCCGGCGCATTGAGGGGAATTCCGCCGTCGGCCACCACCAGGCGAAACGGTTGGGCGTTGTTCGTCGCCTTCCCCAGCATAGCCAGGTTGCCCACCGCAAAACTGCCCTGCAACACCGTCACGTAGGGCGAGAGCGAGGTGAGGGTAACTGTGAGGCCGGCCACGGGCTGGAGCAGGTTGAGCACGTCCACTCCCAGGCGCAGCGAGTCGCCGGGCGGGTAGGCGGCGCGCATTGGGGTAAAGGTGCTGCTGATCACGCGGGCTTCCTGGGTGTTCGTCTGGCTCAGGGCTTTAAACATGTTGAGCCGGCCGGTGCCCAGGTAGCCCGCCCAGGCGGCATTGGCCGGGATAGCGTCGATGTTATCGGTGGTCTGGCGGAGCTGCGCGGCCACCTGCGCGGCCGTGAACTGCGGGAAATGCCAGCGCACCAGCGCCGCCGCTCCCGCCACCATGGGCGCGGCAAATGATGTCCCGCCCACGGCCGTATAATCGTTATCGGCCGGCCCGCCGCTATTGGCCAGGTGGTAGCCGTAGGTGGTGAGGATGCTCAACCCCGGCGCCACCAGATCGACCCGCCGGCTGAAAGTGGCCGAAGGACTTTTCTGATCGGTATTGCTGACGCCCGACACGGACAGCACGTGCTCGTAAGAGGCGGGGTAGAACAGCAGGTTGGCATTGGTATTGCCGGCGGCGGCCACCAGCACGGCGTCGCGGTTCACGGCGGCGTAGGTCATGGCGTCCTGCTCGTAGCGCGAGTACCCGCCCGGCGCTCCCCAGCTCATATTGATGACTTTACAGCCGTGGTCGGCGGCGTAAACTACGGCTTCCACGCCGGCAAAGGAGCCGCCGGGGGTGTTGGGGTAAATATTGAGCGGCATAAACCGGCACTTATTGCCCACGCCAGCCAGGCCCAGGCCGTTGTCGACGCGGGCGGCGGCCACGCCCGCCACCAGCGTGCCGTGCACGATGGTTACATCATAGCCCGAATTATTATCATTATTAGCCAGATCCCAGCCGGTAAAATTGTCGATGTAGCCGTCGCCGTCGTCGTCGATGCCGTTGATAGGATCGGCATAGTTGTGCTTGATCTGCGGACTCAATTCCTGGTGGGTGAGGCGCACCCCGCCGTCGGTGATGCCGATGACAATGGAGCTGTCGCCCCGGCTAATGTCCCAGGCGCGGTAGGCGTGAATCTGCTTCAGGTAGTACTGGCTGGCGGTGAGGCTGGTCAGCGTCGAGTCGGCCAGCGGGTCGTTGGGCTGGTACTCGGGCTGGCGGATGTAGAGCGGCTCCACGTATTCGACCGCGCCCGTGGCCAGCAGCACGGCGCGGGCGCGGGCGAGGGTAGTGCTGGTGGGAACCTCAATCTGATAGATGGTGCGCAGGTCCACGCTGCCGGCTTTTTCCGGGTCGAAGGCGAGGGTGTGCGGGAATTTTTGTTGCATGCCGGTGGCGCTCAGGGTGCGAAACGCCTCGTCGAGCGCCGGCGGCTGCTGGCCGGGCCGGAGCTTCAGCACCAGGCGGCCGGGGACGGTGGGCGGGTTGGGTAGAATTGCCGTCAGCCAGGAAAAATTCAATATTAACAGGGCGGAGAATAATTGTAACATATTTTAAATCAAGAAAAATGATAAATTATACTGCTGAGGTAAAGATAGCTTTTAGCATTATAGTTCAGTTATTTATTTAGTCGGTTATTCCGAATGGGCGGCGGCCCGATTGGCCCTAACAGGGTTCTGGTCAACTATGCTGGCCGGGCCGGGCCGGCGGTGGCAGGTTGCCGGCCCGCCGTAACTTGCGCAGCGGCCTGCCAGTCGCCTTTAGCTGTTCCCAATCAACCTGTCCCACCCACGATGGTTAAGAAACACCAGGCTACGCTCGATGCCGCCGTGCAGGCGCTGCACGGGCGAACTTTTTTTGCAGCTTTCCCCGAAAACCCTTCGCCCAAGATCTACGGGGCCGATGCCGACGCCCTCGGCCGGGAGAAATTTGCCGCCCTGCGCGGCCACCACTTCAACGAGCTGCAGCAGGGCGCGCCCGAAGGCTGGGCTGGTCGGGAAGAATCGCCCTACGAGCAGCAGTCGCTCGGTATTCAATACCCGTATTATTCGCCCGAAACCCTGATTGCCAACGCCCAGGGCGCATTTGACGAGTGGCGCAAGCTGCGGCCCGCCCTGCGTGCCGCCCTGCTCACCGAGGCACTGGAAGGCATGAAAAGCCGGTTTTTTGAAATCGCCTACGCCACCATGCACACCACGGGGCAGGCTTACCTGATGTCGTTTCAGGCCAGCGGCCCCCACGCCGCTGACCGCGCCCTGGAAGCCATTGCCGCCGGCTACGAGGAACAAACCCGTTTCCCCGAAGAAACCCGTTGGGAAAAGCCCATGGGCAAGTACAGCATTGCCCTGCAAAAAACCTGGCGCGCCGTGCCCAAGGGCCTGGCCCTGGTCATCGGCTGCGCCACTTTCCCGACCTGGAACACGGTGCCGGGCATGTTTGCCTCGCTCGTGACCGGCAACCCGACCATTATCAAGCCCCACCCGCAGGCGGTTTTGCCCATTGCCATTGTGATTGCGGAGGTGCAGAAAGTGCTGGCCGCCCACGGCCTGAACCCCTGCATCTGCCAGCTGGCGGTGGATGCCGACGACCGCCTCATCACCAAAGAGCTGGC
>JAYWCH010000036.1:0-3933 GCA_043780755.1 Hymenobacter sp. | reverse complement strand
TAGCGGGTGGGCAACTCGTTGTAATTCAGAAAGGAAGTGCTTTCTTCTTTGATGCGTTCGCGGGGTAACCCGTCTTTCACGCCCTGTGATATTTTCCGGACCAGCACGCCTACAATGGCTTTGCGGAAGCCCAGCTTCTCGGCCATCATGATGCAGAAATCCATCTCCGTGTCGTCCACCACGCCATCGGCCAGCATCATATCGACGAGGTCAAAGATCTGGTCGAACCGCTCGGAATCGTTTGTGGGAAGGTCGTTGCTGGCACCCTTCGAGCCCGATACCAGCGCCTGCACTTCGCTGGAATTAATGCCGTTTTTCTTGCCCACGGCCACGATGAAGTTCATTTCCCGCGCATCGATGTGGCCATCTGCTTTAGCCAGCGCCGCCAGATTCAGCAGGTGACTCTTAATTTTTTTGGCCTGCTCATTTTCGAAAAAACCGAACATAAAAAGTAGGAATTAAGTGGTGAGAGGGAAGAATAAAAGGATTATCGGACCGATTGTTAAGGTAAGGTACACGTAAAATTGGCTAGTTGTTACCTTTTAACCCCGTGAAATCCAAAAAGACAGTCGCGGTTTAACGACTACCCAAGTCGGGAGGTTGGGGGTTTGCATTCATTTCGCCAACTTTGTGGAGTTTGGGCCCCATTTGCAGGTCCATTTGTTTTAAAAGGTCAGATGAAGAGAATAGGGGTTTTTACCAGTGGGGGCGATTCGCCGGGCATGAATGCCGCTATCCGGGCGGTGGTGCGGAGCGCTACGTATCATGGCATTGAGGTCTACGGCATTATGCGGGGCTACAGTGGCATGATCAAGGGCGAATTTGTGCGGCTTGATTCGGCGTCGGTATCCAACACGGTGCAGAAGGGCGGGACCATTTTGAAATCGGCCCGCAGCCAGAAATTCATGACCAAGGAAGGTCGGCAACAGGCTTTCGATCAGCTGGTCAACAATGGAATTGAAGGTTTAGTGGCCATTGGCGGCAACGGCACGTTCACCGGCGCCATGATTTTTGAGGATGAGTTCGGCATTCCCACCGTGGGCGCCCCCGGCACGATTGACAACGACCTCTACGGCACCGATTACACCATCGGCTACGACACGGCCGTGAATACGGCCCTGGACTGCATCGACAAAATCCGCGATACGGCCGACTCGCACGACCGGTGCTTTTTTGTGGAAGTGATGGGCCGCGATTCGGGCTACATCGCCATTCCCTGCGCCATTGGCGGCGGGGCCGAAATCGTGATGATTCCCGAAACCAAAATGAGCGTCGATGTCGTGATCGATACGCTGCAAACCGGCTGGAAGCGCTCCAAGACCTCTTTTATCGTCATCGTAGCCGAGGGCGAAGAGGAAGGCAACGCCACGCAGGTAGCCGCCCGCGTTAAAGTTGCCATTCCGCAGCTCGATACCCGCGTCACGGTTATCGGGCACATTCAGCGCGGCGGCTCGCCCACGGCGGCCGACCGGTTGCTGGGCTCCCAGATCGGCATCGCGGCCGTGGAAGGACTCATGAACGGTATGCGCAACGTAATGGCCGGCATTGTGGATAAAAAGCTGGTTTACACGCCCTTCGTGGACACAATCAACAAGAAAAAGCTTATTAACCAGAGCTTTATGCGGATGGTGGAGATTCTGAGTACCTGATCCGCCTGTTTGGCGGTGCGGCCGGGTGTATCCCGTCGGGGTTTGGTGCTGAGAGGCGCCAGATGCCGGCGGGATTTTATAGCTCAACCCACTGGTAAGCGGCGTCGCGGCGAAGCCAGGTGAGTTGGCGCTTGGCGTAGCGGCGGGTATTGCGCTGGAGCAGCCGGACGGCTTCGGGCCAGTCGTAGGCGCCGTCGAGGAAGCCGAATATTTCCTGGTAGCCCACGGTTTGCAGGGCGTGGTGGTGGCGGTAGGGCAGCAGGGTGTGGACTTCGGCGAGCAGGCCGGCGGCGAGCATGTGCTCGACCCGCAGGTTGATGCGCTGGTATAATTGCTCCCGCTCGCGGCTGAGGGCCACTTTTACACTGCGATAAAGCGGGTTTTCGGCGGGCGGGGCCTGGGTGTGGAAGCTGGAAAAGGGCCGGCCGGTAGCCCGGGTAATTTCCAGGGCCCGCACCACGCGCTGCGGGTTCTGGCGGTCGATGCGGGCGTGGGCCACCGGGTCGGTGGCGGCCAGCTCAGCCACGAGCTGGGGGAGGCCGTGGGCGGCCAGCTCGGTGTGGAGCTGAGCGCGGATTTCGGGCGCCACACTGGGCAGCTCGTCGAGGCCATCGGTGACGGCCTGCACGTACAGCCCCGAGCCGCCCGTGAGAATAACCAGCCGGTGCCGCTGAAATAAGTCCATCAAAACCGCCTGACAGTCAGTAGCAAAGCGCCCGGCGCTGTAGTCTTCGCCGATGCCGTGGCTGTCGATAAAATGGTGCGGGATACCGTCCATCTCGGCCGGCGTGGGCTTGGCGGTGCCAATGCTCAGCTCGCGGAAAAACTGCCGGGAATCCGCCGATACGATTTCAGTCTGAAAATAGTGGGCCAGCTGCACGCAGAGCGCCGTTTTACCCACGGCCGTGGGGCCGGCAATGGTGAGCAGCACCGGGCGCGGGTCGCTCGGGGTGGGGGCCAGCTGGGCCAGGATAGAAGCAGGAAGCACGTCGTTTGATTAGAGAACCGGGTGTTTTTTGTGGAAGTCAGTCGCGTCCTGATAGGCTTTGGCCAGGGCCAGCAATTTGCCCTCTTCGTAGAGCTGTCCCATGAAGGTGATGGTGGTGGGTAGGCCGGCGGCGGTGAAACCATTAGGCACGGCGATGGCCGGCTGCCCGGTGAGATTGGTCAGAACCAGATTGGGGCTGAAGGATGGGGCGAGGTAGGCATCCAGCCCCTGAAGCTTGGTATCCAGCTGCTCGATGAGCAGGCTCCGCACGCGCTGGGCCTGCAGATATTCGACGGCCGGAATAAAGCGTGAGGAGCGGAACGTATTGGGCCAGGCCGAGCGGTTTTGCAGCACCATCTGGCCGTCGCGGCCCGAGCGGGTGAGGTCGTCGAACGCCGCCGCACCCTCGGCCGTGAGCACGAAGCGCAGCGCGCCGGGCGCGATGGCCGGCAGCTCAATCGGGACCAGCTCCACGCCGAGCTTCCGCAGCACGTCGAGCGTGGCCTGGTCATTGGCTTTGGTGGCATACTCCTGGTCGAAGCTGGCTTTCACGTAGCCCACGCGCAGTTTTTTGAGGTTGGTACCGAAGGCGTAGCGGAAGCTGTTGGTAGCCAGCATGGTAGCCGGATCGCGGGCGTCAGGGCCGGCGGCGGTGAGGGCGGCCAGCACAATGGCACAGTCCTCCACGCTGCGGGCCAGCGGGCCGGCTTTATCCATGCTCCAGCTCAGGGTCATGGCGCCGGCGCGGCTCACGCGTCCGTAGGTGGGGCGCAATCCGGTGACGCCACAGGCCGTGCTGGGGCTGATGATGGAGCCCAGCGTTTCGGTGCCCATGGCGAAGGGCAGCAAGCCCGCTGCCACCGCCGAAGCCGACCCCGCCGACGAGCCGCTCGAACCCTTGGTCACGTCCCAGGGCGTGCGGGTTTTCTCGCCAAACCAGACGTCGCCCTGCGCCAACTCGCCCAGCGTGAGCTTGGCCAGGAGCACGGCCCCGGCGGCGCGCAGGCGCTCCACCACGGCGGCATCCTGATCCAGGGTTTGATTTTTGTAGGGTACTGACCCCCAGGTGGTTTTATAGCCTTTGGCGCTGTATAAATCCTTTGCGCCGTAGGGAATGCCGTGCAGCGGCCCCCGGTATTTGCCGGCCTTGATTTCCTGATCGGCCTGTCGGGCTTGTTGCAGGGCGAGGTCTTCGGTGAGGGTGATGACGCAGTGCAGCCGGGGATCGTATTTGCGCAGGCGCGCCAGGAAGAAGCGGGTCAGCTCTTCGGAAGAAATCTGTTTGGTGCGCAGCAG
>JAYWCH010000035.1:0-10911 GCA_043780755.1 Hymenobacter sp. | reverse complement strand
GTCTGAAACCAATAAGCGCCAATCGTTATCAGCCAAGATCCCCAGATAAAAAACTGGAGAAAACTCAGGATGGTGAGACGCAGCTTCGTATTCATGCGGAGAACGGGGCAAGACGGGTGGGATAAGACAAAAACAATGGCGGGGCACGGGCCACCACTGTCAAAGATAAATAAAAAAGCCCCTGTGAAGCGCCCGGTCAGGGCACGCTTCGCAGGGGCTTGTATTGGTTGCTGGAAGGGGCTTACGCCTCGTAGCTCGGTGAGAACGTGCCAGCCGGCTGGCCATCGGCGGTGGGGTAGTCGGTGTAGCCGTCTGCAAAGCCGTGGGGACCGGGGGCGTAGTACGTGGCCGGGTCGCTTTCGGCCAGGGGCAGGCCTTTCTGCAGGCGCTCCACTAGGTCGGGGTTTGAGATGAAGGGGCGGCCAATAGCCACGAGGTCAGCCTAGTCACTAAGGGCCTCTTCAATGAGCTCGACGGTGGTGTAGCCGCCGCTGAGGATGAGCGTGTTGGTATATTTCTCACGGATGAGGGGTACCGTGGCGGCCGACACGGCTGGCGCGCCCATGCTCTCGTGGTCGACGAGGTGCAGGTATACCACGCCGATTTTTTGCAGCTCCTCGGCCAGGTAGGCGTAGGTTTCGTCTATTTCGGGGTAGTTCGCCATGTCGTTGAACACGCCCCAGGGCGAAAGGCGGATGCCGGTGCGCTCGGCCCCGATGGCCTCGGCCACGGCGCGGGTCACTTCGAGCACGAAGCGGGCGCGGTTCTGCACGCTGCCGCCGTACTCGTCGGTGCGCTGGTTGGAGGCGGGGTTCAGGAAGGTTTCCAGCAGGTAGCCGTTGGCCCCGTGCAGTTCCACGCCGTCAAAGCCAGCTTCTAGGGCCAGCTTGGCGCTGTTCACGTACTCGTCGCGGACTTTGGCGATTTCCTCCAAGCGTAGGGCGCGGGGAGCGGGTTGGTCCTGCATCTGTTGCTGGTCGGTCCACATCTGACCTTTGGCGGCCACGGCCGATGGTGCCACGCCCTCGGCACCTTCGGGCAGATTGAGGGGGTGAAACACCCGGCCGGCGTGCATGAGCTGAATGAATATATGACCGCCATGATGATGCACGGTTTCGGTGATGCGCTGCCAGTTAGTGGCCTGCTCCTGGTTGAACAAGCCGGGGATGCGGGCGTAGCCCAGGCCATCGGCCGAGGGCGAAGTTCCTTCCGTGATGATAAGGCCGGCCGTGGCCCGCTGGCGGTAGTACTCGGCCATTAGCTCGTTGGGTAGGTTGCCTAGGGCGCGGCAACGCGTCATGGGGGCCATCACGAGGTGGTTGCTGAGGGTGAGAGGACCAAGATGGGCCGGCTCGAATGCTTTATTCGACATATTATTATTGGCTAAAGAAGGCTGCGTTGCGCGGGCCGCAGCGGCGGATTGTTGAAACGCGAACGAAAAAGAGGTACGTACACGAATTGTTTTCGTTGCTTGGCTTGTCTTTATGTGAAGAGAGCTATAATCCCTATTAAAAACCAAAAGAACCCGCCCCATGGTGTGGAGTGGGTTCTTTGGTTTTATCGAAAAGGTCAGAAAAAACCGCGCCGATGAAAATTAGCTGGTGTAGGCCACGTCGAAGCGTTTGTTCACCTCATCCCAGTTGATAAGGTTAAAGAAGGCAGCGATATAATCGGGGCGACGATTCTGGTATTTCAGATAGTAGGCGTGTTCCCACACATCAAGGCCGAGCACGGGCAAGCCCTTGCAGCCCGACTCGGGCATCAGCGGATTGTCTTGGTTCGGGGTTGAGCAGATTTGCACCGAGCCATCAGTCTGCTTGCACAGCCAGGCCCAACCCGAGCCGAAGCGTGTGGTGGCAGCTTTGGTAAAATCCTCTTTGAATTTGTCGTAGCTACCAAAAGTTTTGGTGATGGCTTCGCCCACGGCCCCGGTAGGCTGCCCACCGCCGCTGGGCGAAAGGATAGTCCAGAACAGAGAGTGATTGTAGTGACCGCCGCCATTGTTGCGCACGGCAACGGGAGCCTTGGCAATGTTGTGCATGATTTCCTCGATGGTCTGATTCTCCATCTCAGTGCCGGCAATGGCGGCATTCAGGTTCGTGACGTAAGCCTGATGGTGCTTCGTGTAATGAATTTCCATCGTTTGCGCGTCAATCGTGGGCTCCAGTGCATCGTAAGCGTAGGGGAGTTTGGGCAGTTCAAAAGCCATAAGAAAAAGGGGTTTTTAGTGAGGAAGGGGTAGCTGTACAGTAACCATACGAGGGCCGGGTTACGGAGGCCGTCTTTCGGGATCAAAAGTAGATTATTTCCGCTTCAAATTAAAAAAGCCGCGCATTAGGTTCGCGCAGGCTTCGGCCTGCACGCCGCCGCGCAACTGCGTGCGCGGGTGCAATAGCGGCCCATGCCGCTGAAAGCCTGCTTTGGGCTCAGCGGCCCCAAACACTACGGCCCTAAGCTGAGCCCAGTAGCTGGCCCCGGCGCACATCACGCACGGCTCGATGGTGACATAGAGCGTACAGTCGGCCAGATATTTGTTGCCCAAATAGTTAGATGCCGCCGTGAGGGCCAGCATTTCGGCATGGGCCGTTACGTCGCGCAGACGCTCGGTCTGGTTGTAGCCCCGCCCGATTATCTGGCCCTCGAATACCACCACGGCCCCGATGGGAACTTCAGTGGCCGCTAACGCATTTTTGGCTTCGCCCATGGCCTGAAGCATAAAAAAGTCGTCGAGGGCGGTGTCTGTTGTCATGGCGAACATTCTACGCACTGTGCGGCGACGAAGCACCCGAAGGAGCAGTTATTTCAGCATAATAGCCCCCATCACGGCCTGGGCTGTAGGCTGCCACTGGGCCTGCTCCTCGGCCGGGGCTACGAACGTGAAAACGTAAAGCTGCTGTCCCTGAATAGCATATTGCACTGCCTGGTATCGCTTGATGGGAGTCAACTGGCTATTGCGGCGCGTGTCCGACACGCTCGATACGAACTCGAAGTACATAAAATCGCGGCCATTCACGGTGCGGATGTCCTCTTTCAGAAAATCTACCTTCGTGTAGAGCCGCTGAATGCTGGACTTATAAATCTTGAGTAGCACGGCGTAATCCATGCTCTCAAAGGTGGTAGGCCGCACGGCCACACTGTAATCTACGCGCCCGCTGGGGTTGGTGTATACGGCCAGCGGCTTGCGCGGTGAAGGGTATTTCACCGCAATGCCGTCGTCGGGCAGTGGCGTAAAACCCGCTGGTACGCCCACCGTGAGGCCCGAACCGAGCTTCACATTAGTCAGTTTGGGCTTGGGGGCGAAGGCAGTGAGGCCCAGAAAAAGCAGCAGAAACGAAAAGGTTTTCATGGCGCGGTGGCGGGGGTGATAGACACAAAGATGTAAAACAGCAAAACGCCGTGCGTTCTCTCGCAGCCAGCGCGGATGCAAGAGGACGCACGACGTTCTGGTACCAGCGATGGCCGTTATCGCCGCATGGTGGGGTACTTAATCCGCACCTTTTTCCAGTACACGTAGTTACCAGTTTTGGCTTCGACCAAGTAGGTGCCGGCCGGAATCTTGCCCAAATCGACCGGGGCACCGGTATTGCTCACCGGGTCGAGGTCGGTTTGGTAAATGACTTTGTTCTTATAATCGGTCATCACCAGCGTGCCGGGCTTGGTGAACTGCTGCGTGAAGCTAAGCAGAATGCTCGTCGAATTCGGCTTAGGAAATACGTCGATGCCCGACAGCGTTTCGATCCGCTTAATGGGGCCATCGAGCGTAACGGCCCCAGCCGCGCCCTTAGATTTCACAACCGTGCCCGACTCGCTCGACTTGGTTTTAGTCTTGATTTTGGTTTGGGCCTGCGCGGCACCAGCCACTAAAAGAGCCGCCGCAAGCGCGAAAGAAGAGAGGAGTTTCATGGATACTAAAAGGGATTGAGAAGACAAAGGAACGCAGTTGTCAGTTGCCATTGCATACTCCGTACCAAAGTTTGGGTTTTCGCCCCGCCCGCTCAATGGCTACCTTCGCACAAAAAAAGCGGAACCCCAATAATCCGTTTAATCCCTTAGAATACGTTAAATCTGCGGTCCATGCTACGTACCCACACCTGCGGCGAACTTCGCTCCGAACACATCGGCCAAACCGTCACCCTTTGCGGCTGGGTGCAGCGCACCCGCGACAAAGGGGCCATTCTTTGGATTGACCTACGCGACCGGTACGGCCTCACCCAAATCACCCTCGAAGAAGGCGTGGAGGCCGAAGAAGTGCGCGCCGCCGCCCGCCACCTGGGCCGCGAGTTTGTGCTTTCGGTAACGGGCAAAGTGACTGAACGCTACTCCAAGAACGATAAAATGCTTACCGGCGGCATCGAAATCCGTCCCGCGAAACTCGAAATTCTCAACCCCGCCAAGCTGCCGCCCTTCCTCATCGAAGACGACACCGACGGCGGCGACGACCTGCGGATGAAGTACCGCTACCTCGACCTGCGCCGTACCCCGGTGCGCAACAACCTGATGCTGCGCCACAAAATGGCTCAGGCCGTGCGCCGCTACCTCGATGGTCAGGAGTTTATCGAAGTCGAAACTCCCGTGCTCATCAAATCCACGCCCGAAGGCGCCCGCGATTTCGTGGTGCCTTCCCGCATGAACCCGGGCGAATTCTACGCCCTGCCGCAGTCGCCCCAGACTTTTAAGCAGCTGCTCATGGTGTCGGGGTTTGATCGGTACTTTCAGATTGTCAAGTGTTTCCGCGATGAGGATCTGCGCGCCGACCGCCAGCCCGAATTTACGCAGATCGACTGCGAGATGGCGTTCGTCACCCAGGAGGACATTCTCAATACCTTCGAAGGGCTCACCCGCTACCTGTTCAAGGAAATCAAAAACCTCGATTTCCCCGAAGTGCCCCGCATGACGTACGCCGACGCCATGCGCGATTACGGCAACGACAAGCCCGACACCCGCTTCGCCATGAAATTTGTGGATCTGACCGCCACCGTGCAGGGCCAGGGCTTTCCGGTTTTCGATCAGGCCGAAGCCGTGCTGGGTATTAATGCCGCCACCTGCGCTGCCTATACCCGTAAGCAGCTCGACGAGCTGACGGACTTCGTGAAACGTCCGCAGATTGGCGCCACTGGCCTCATCTACGCCCGCGTGGAAGCCGATGGTCAGGTGAAATCCTCGGTCGATAAATTCTATTCGCAGGACGAGCTGCGCAAGTGGAGCGCCGCCCTCGGGGCCAACCCCGGCGACCTGCTCCTCATCCTGGCCGGCTCCGACGCCAAGACCCGCAAAGCCCTGAGCGAGCTGCGGCTGGAAATGGGCCAGCGGCTCGGTCTGCGCGCCAAGGACTCGTTTTCCCCGCTGTGGGTGGTTGATTTTCCGCTGCTCGAATTCAGCGAAGAGGAAAACCGCTACTTCGCCATGCACCACCCGTTCACTTCGCCCAAGCCCGAAGACCTGGCCCTGCTCGATTCGCCCGCGACCATCGGTCAGGTCCGGGCCAATGCGTATGATCTCGTGATTAACGGCGTGGAAGTCGGCGGCGGCTCCATCCGGATTCACGACCGGGCGGTGCAGTCGCGCATGTTCGGCCTGCTCGGCTTTTCGCCCGAAGAAGCCCAGGCGCAGTTTGGCTTTCTACTCGAAGCCTTCGAGTACGGCGCGCCGCCCCACGGGGGCATCGCCTTCGGTTTCGACCGTCTGTGCAGCCTTTTCGGCGGCGCCGACAGCATCCGCGATTTCATCGCCTTCCCCAAAAACAACTCCGGCCGCGACGTGATGATCGATTCGCCCTCGCCCATTTCGGACTTGCAGCTCAAGGAGCTGAGCATCGCCACGGCCGTCGTGAAGAAATAGGTCGGGCGGCCCGAACTGCTTACAAAAAAGCGGCAACTGATTTATCAGCTGCCGCTTTTTTGTGCGTCAAAAGCGCTCGCTTTGGGTCAACAGCGGGGTGATATTGACACTGTAAAAGCGGGCGTTGGGCGGGTTCCGGAGGCTCTTGGCCGAAGTTGGAAATCCGATATCGGACCAAAGCAGTATGCTTATTTCAGATAAACACTTTAGCATTTATAATCCGTGTTCAGAATTTACATCTTCGCCGCCACGCTATTGTTCTGGGGTGCGCTGAGCGCTGCTTCGCTACTGAAAATTCAATCGGTTGCCTCCCCGGCTTACAAGATGCGGATTCCTACTTACCGATCTATTCTCGTTCATCCCAACGCTGGCGAGTAGAATAGCCAGCTAATTAACTACTAACTAATATCGCTATTTTATGGTCAGGCTAGCAATAGCTGGACTGCTTATTTGATTATTACTGACCCATTTGATTTTATAAATTAATAGATTTATCCATTATGATCAACCAAAAGAGCCGCACCCATTGGGCGCGGCTCTTTTGTGTTAAACTGGCGGCTGGTATTAGAAATTTCGCTCGCCCGTTTCGCGCTTGCCCAGCATGACGGAACCTACCATGGCGGCCAGCAGCAGGACTGAAGCCAGCTCAAACGGCAGGGAATACTGCTGGAATAAAACCAGACCCAGCTTATCCACCATGCCAATTTGCGAGTCGAAGCTGGCCGGATTGTAGCCGGCGGGGTTCACGTCGCGCATGGCCGCTACCAGAATCAGCAGTAGCGAGCCGCCCGCGATGGCCGCCGCAAATTTGGCCAGCGCCGGTTTGTGGGCCTCGGTGTCCTCGTTCAGATTCAGGAACATGATGACGAACAGAAACAGCACCATGATGGCCCCGGCGTAGACGATGATGTTCACGGCCGCCAGAAACTGCGCGTTCAGCAACAAGTAGTGGCCGGAGAGCGTGAAGAACGTGAGGATGAGGAACAGGACACTGTGGACCGGGTTCTTGGCCAGCACCACGCCCAGCGCACTCAGCAAGGCCACGAAGGAGAGAAATAGGAAGAGGGACATAATGGGAGCACCAACTTTCAGTTGGAGAATCGGTGAACGAAAGGACTTTAGCCGCTGAATCCGGCCGGCTCAAAGCGGGAGTTACGCCAGCTGCGACTGCAATTTTTCGGCCTGCTCGGGCGTGAGCTGAATGCCGCGCTTGGAGCGGGTATCCGGGGCGACGGGCTCCACCAGGCGGTCTTTGCCGTAGATGAACTCGTCGCGCTCGAAGCGGGGGGGCGCCATTTTGTCGGCTTGCAGGTACACGGCCGCTTTGGGGCAGGCTTCTTCGCACAGGCCGCAGAAGATGCAGCGCAGCATGTTGATTTCGTAGCTGACGGCGTATTTCTCCTCGCGGTACAGCTTCTCTTCGCCCTTCTTGCGCTCGCCGGCCACCATCGTGATGGCTTCGGCGGGGCAGGCGACGGCGCAGAGGCCACAGGCCGTGCAGCGCTCGCGCCCGGCTTCATCGCGCTTGAGCACGTGCAGGCCGCGGAAAACGGGCGAGAACGGCCGCGTCTCTTCGGGGTAGCGGATAGTGATCTGCTTCTTGGTGGCAGCCCGGAAAAAGTGCTGCATTGTGATCGACAGGCCCTGGAAAATAGCCGGCAGGTAAGCCCGCTCGGCCAGCGTCATGGGCTTCTTTTCGAGGATTTTGGCGCGGTTGCTAAGGGATTGCATAAGTCGTTATTTAATCACGCCGAACGTAATCAGGCCGCCCGTCAGCATGATGTTGAAGATGGCCAGGGGAATGAGGATGGTCCAGCCCAGACGCATCAGCTGATCGTAGCGGAAGCGGGGCAGGGTCCAGCGTACCCACATGAAGAAGAAGATGAAGCCGAAGATTTTGGCGAACAGACCCAGCAGACCCAACACGGTAATGATGTTCTGCGCCGTGACCAGCTCCAGGCCGTGGGCCGATACCAGCCAGTCCCGAAACTCGTACTGAAACGGGAAATTGAAGCCGCCGAAATACAGCACGCTCATCACGGCTGAGGCCACGAAAACATTGATGTATTCCGCAAACAGGTACAAACCCATTTTCATAGAGCTGTACTCGGTGTGGTAGCCACCGATGAGCTCGGTTTCGCACTCCGGCAAGTCAAACGGCGTCCGGTTAGTCTCGGCAAAAGCGCACACGATGAAGATGATGAACCCCAATGGCTGCTTCATCACGTTCCAGTTGAAGATATCCTGCCACACGAAGGGAGCCGTCGACGATTGCTGCAAGGTGATTTCGCGCAGCGAGAGCGTGCCCGAAATCATGAGTACCGCAATCAGGGCCAGGCCCATGGCCAGCTCATAGCTGATGTTTTGAGAAGCGGCGCGGATGGCGCCCAGCAGCGAAAACTTGTTGTTCGAAGCCCAACCGCCAATCATGATGCCGTACACGCCCAGCGACACCATGCCGAACACGTAGAGCATGCCGACGTTGATTTCAATGCCCTGCAGGTGAATGGCGGTTTCGCCAAACTGCAGTACGTTGCCAAACGGAATCACGGCCGACGACATCAGCGCCGTGGTCATGGCCAGGCAAGGCCCAAATACGAACAGCGCGCGGTTGGCCCCAGCCGGAAAGAACTCCTCTTTAGTAAAGAGCTTCACGGCATCGGCCAGCGGCTGCAGCAAGCCGAAAGGACCGGCGCGGTCCGGACCCACCCGGTCCTGCAAGAACGCGGCGATAACGCGTTCGGCGTAAGTAGAATACGTGGCAATCAGCAGCGAAACGCCGAAGACAACTAGAACGACGAGGCCTTGCCAGCCCAGAGCGGGGAGAGTCATATGTTTGTATTACAAGTCGGCGGTCATTCGTTTGTTCGTCATGCTGAGCGTAGTCGAAGCATGACGTTTTGTTGTGATGACGTGCGATTATTAGTAGTTGATTAGCCGTTCAAGCCACCCAAACGGAGCGGCGGGTTTTGTTCCAGTTCTCGCACCGTGCTTTCCGGCAAGTCGGCAATTACCTGCTGATTCAGCACCGGTAGCTCGTAGTGGTTTTGGGCGATAACCGAGGCGCGGTTGATGTGCGCCGGGCCTTCCAGCGTCCAGTCGGAAGTTTCCTTTTTGTCGAAGCGGCAGGTATTGCAAATCCACTCTTTTACTTCGCCGTACTCGTCCTTGCGGGCGGTTACGCGCAGTACATCCTTGCCTTTGTACCAAAGAGTTACGTGGCCGTTGCACTTGTCGGTAGCGCAGTCGCGGTGCGCATTCATGGGCTTAGTGAACCACACGCGCTGTTTGAAGCGCCAGGTTTTATCGGTGAGTGCGCCCACCGGGCACACGTCGATAACGTTGCCGCTGAACTCGTTATCGATGATGTTCTCGATATACGTGCCTATTTCCGACGCATCGCCGCGGCCCAGCACACCGTGCACGCGGTCGGGCGTGAGCTGGTCGGCCACGTACACACAGCGGTAGCACAGGATGCAGCGCGTCATGTGCAGCTGAATGAGCGGGCCGATATCGATTTTCTCGAACGTGCGGCGCTCTTCCTCGTAGCGGGTGGTGCTCAGACCGTGCTCAAAGGCGAAATCCTGGAGGCTGCACTCGCCGGCCTGGTCACACACCGGGCAGTCGAGTGGGTGGTTGATGAGCAGCATTTCCACAATGCCCTTGCGCACGTCCATCACCTGCTGCGAAGTCGTGTTCTCGACCACCATGCCATCCTGAACCGTGGTGATGCACGAGGCCACCAGTTTGGGCATCGGCCGCGGGTCTTTGGCCGAGCCGGCCGCCACGCGCACCAGGCAGGCGCGGCACTTGCCGCCCGAGCCCTTCAGCGGGGTATAATAGCACATGGCGGGCGGCACAATGCCGCCGCCAATCTGGCGGGCCGCGTTCATGATGGTCGTTCCGTCGGGAACTTCCACCTCAATGCCATCGAACGTTATTTTAGCCATTGGTATAATTAATCAAAATTACATCTGTCCTGCTGAACAGGGAAGAACGTCATGCTCAGCACGACGTTCTTCCCTGTCGTTCTTGAGTTAGGCCAGTACCGCCGCGCCGCGGTAAGCGGCGCCGGGCATGGTTGCCTCTTTGGGATGCTTCACGTGCCACTCAAATTCGTGGCGGAAGTGGCGCACGGCGGCGGCTACCGGCCACGCGGCGGCTTCGCCCAGCGGGCAGATGGTGTTGCCTTCAATTTGCTTGGCCACGCTCACAATCAGGTCGATGTCGTGCATGGAACCGTGGCCGTGCTCGAGGCGGTGTAATACTTTCTCGAGCCAGCCTGTGCCCTCACGGCAGGGCGAACACTGCCCGCACGACTCGTGGTGGTAGAAGCGGCTGTAGTTCCAGGTGTTCTTCACGATGCACGTGGTTTCGTCCATCGCAATGAAGCCGCCCGAACCGAGCATGGTGCCCGTAATGAAGCCCCCGTCGCTCAGCGACTCGTAGGTCATCAGGCGGGGCTCACCGGCCGCGGTTTTCAGAATCAGTTCCTTGGGCAGAATTGGCACAGACGAGCCGCCGGCCACTACCGCCTTCAGGTCGCGGCCTTTCCAGATGCCACCGCAGTACTCGTCGGAGTAAATAAATTCCTCAACCGGCACGCCCAACTCGATTTCGTAAATGCCCGGCTTGTTGACGTGGCCACAAGCCGAAATCAGCTTGGTGCCGGTGCTCTTGCCAACGCCGATTTTGGCGTACTCGTCGCCGCCCTCGTTCACGATAATCGGCACGGCCGCGATAGTTTCCACGTTATTCACCACCGTGGGGCGTGCATATAGCCCCTGCACGGCTGGGAACGGCGGCTTGTTGCGCGGGTTGCCGCGCTTGCCTTCCAACGATTCGAGCAGCGCCGTTTCTTCGCCGCAGATGTAGGCGCCGGCACCGGGGTGCACGTGCAAATCGAGCGAGTAGCCCGAGCCGAGGATGTTCTCGCCCAGGAAACCGGCCGCGTACGCCTCGGCAATGGCCTTCTCCAGAATGCGCAGCACGTACAACAGCTCGCCGCGGATGTAGATGTAGCTGGTGCGTGCGCCCAAAGCGTAGCTGCCCGTAATCATGCCCTCAATGAGC
>JAYWCH010000034.1:0-2633 GCA_043780755.1 Hymenobacter sp. | reverse complement strand
CTGGGGCTGCTCGATAATTCTCTGGCCAACCCCACGGTGGCCGCCCGGCGCACCGGCCTGCCGGTTGCGGGCATCATGATCGACGCTCAGGGCGTCCTTAGTCCGCCGTTGCAGGTTTCGCAGCAGCACAGTCTGGATCAGCTCATCCGGCATATTCTGCTTAGGGCCAATACCTTGCCCGCGCCTTCGCCCTTCGTGGTGGGCGTGTTCAGCGTGCAGCGGCAGGAGGGCAAAACCACCCTCTGTCAGGCCCTGGCCGGGCGCTGCCACGCCATGGGCGTGCGCACCCTGAGCCTGTACCCGGACTGCGCCGAACCGGCCCCGACGCTGCCGGCGCCGTCCCTGTTTTACCCCGCCGAGATTGCCGCCGTGCAGGGCTGGCCCCTGGCCGAGCTCATTGCCCACGCCACGCCCGCCGGCGGGGCGGCCGGCAGCCCACCGGCGCAGGTGGTGCTGGTGGAGTTTCCGGCCCTGCGCGAAGCCGCCCTGCCGGTGGGCGTGCTCCGGCAGCTGGACCTGGTGTTTCTGACCGTGCCCGCCACCCGCACCTGGCGGCCCACCGACCGGCAGTCAGTGGCGGACCTGCGGGCCGCCATTTCGGCTCCGGTCGAGGTCGTTCTTTCCGGCGTGGCCGCCCACCACCTGGCGCGGGCCGGGCGCTAACTCCACTATCCATGAGATTTTCTCCCCCGCTCGCCCAAACCCTGCTGCGCTCGCGCTGGCTGCTGCCCGTGGCGGTGGCCGGCGCGGGCGGGGCCGGCTGGCTGGCCAGCCGGGCGGGGGTGCTGGTGCCCGGGCTGCTGCTGGCCGGGCCGGCACTGGTTTTTTTGCTGGCGCTGATTTTCGGCCGGCCCCGGGCGGGACTCATTGGCTGTCTGATTTTTTGTTTTTTCATCTCCGTGCTGGGCCGGCATCTGGTGGAGGTGCCGGTGGGGCTGGGTACCGAAGGGCTGCTGGTCCTCACCTGGCTGGCGGTCATTTTCTACCGCACCGAGCCGCCCGACTGGCGCCGCCTCGGCAACGACCTGTGCCTGCTCAGCCTGAGCTGGTTCGCTATCAACGTGTTGGAGATCATCAATCCGGCCGATGCCAGCTTGCAGGGCTGGTTCTACGAGATGCGCGGCACCACGCTGGTCTGGTTCCTGGTCGTGCCGCTGGCCTACTTGGTTTTCCACCAAAAGCGGGATCTGAACCTGTTTCTGTACCTCATCATCGGCCTCTCGCTGGCCGGGACGCTCTACGGCCTCAAGCAGAAATACCTCGGCGTCGATGCCATGGAGCAGCGCTGGCTCGACGAGGGCGGCGCCCTCACCCACGTGATCTGGGGCGAGCTGCGCATTTTTTCCACCTACAGCGATGCCGCGCAATTCGGCTGTTCGCAGGCCCACCTGGCGCTCATCTGCCTGATTTTGGCCGTCGGGCCTTTTGCCGTCTGGAAGCGGCTGCTGCTGGCCGGCGCGGGCGGCCTGCTGGGGTACGGCATGCTGATTTCGGGTACCCGGAGTGCACTGTTCGTGCTGGTGGCCGGCGGGCTGGTGTACCTGGTGCTCAGCAAGCGCGTGCCGGTGCTGCTGCTGGGCGGGGTGCTGGCGGTGGGCCTGCTGCTCATCCTCAAGTTCACCACCATTGGCGATTCGAACCCGAGCATCTACCGCATGCGCACGGCCCTGGACCCCAACGACGCCTCCCTGCTCGTGCGTCTCGATAATCAGGCCCGCCTGCGCACCTACCTGGCCACCCGGCCCTTCGGTGGCGGCGTGGGGGTGATGGGCTACTGGGGCACGCGCTACAACCCCGATAAGTACCTGGCCCGCATTCCGCCCGATAGCTTTTTTGTCAAGGTCTGGGGCGAATACGGCATCGTGGGCCTCGTTTTCTGGCTGGGCACCATGCTCTACATTCTGGGCAAGTGCGGGGGCATCGTCTGGCGCATCCGCGACCCGGCGCTGCGCCAGAAGCTGCTGGCCCTCACCGCCGGCTTCAGCGGCATTCTGGTGGGCAGCTACGGCAATGAGATCATCAACCAGATGCCTTCCTCCATCATCGTGTACATGTCCTGGGTGCTGGTTTTTCTGGGTCCTGAACTCGATACGCCCGCTCCCTTAGCCGCGCCCGCTCATGGATAACCCGCTGGTTTCCATTATCTCTATCAATTACAACCAGGCCCGCGTCACGTGCGAGCTGCTGGCCTCGCTGCGGCACCTGACGTATTCCCACTACGAGATCATCGTGGTCGATAACGCCTCGCCCACCGAAGCCCCGACGCTGATTGCCGAGCTCTACCCCGAAGTTCAGCTCCTGCTTTCGCCCCGGAATCTGGGTTTTGCCGGGGGCAATAACCTTGGCATCCGCGCCGCCCGGGGCCAGTACTGCCTCTTTCTCAACAACGATACGGAGGTGCCCCCGGGCCTGCTCGAACCCTTGGTGGCCGTGTTCCGGCGCGAGGCCGCCGTGGGCATCGTCTCCCCCAAAATCATCTTCCACGGTACTGCTGACCTGATTCAGTACGCCGGCGGCTCGGGTATCAGTCCCTGGACCGGCCGCAGCCACGGCATCGGCTACCTCGAACCCGACGCCGGCCAGCACGATACCTCGCGGACCACCGCCGTCATCCACGGCGCGGCCATGATGGT
>JAYWCH010000033.1:0-17896 GCA_043780755.1 Hymenobacter sp. | reverse complement strand
CCCCTTGCTTTCGGCAATAAATTCCTGCACAATGATGCGGGCCTTGAGGTTGTGAAAGGCCTCGATAACGGATTGCGCGGCCTTGGCTGACTCGGCCAGTACTACGCCCAGGCCCTGGGTACCCTCCAGCAGCTTGATGATGACCGGGGCCCCGCCCACCTGGCTTATCATGGCTGGCACGTCCTCCGAGTTGTTGGTGAAGGCGGTTTTGGGCATGCCTACGCCGGCGCGGCTCAGAATCTGCATCGAGCGCAGCTTGTCGCGCGAGCGCACGATGGCTTGGCTGTCGATGGCGGTACGCACCTTCATCATCTCGAACTGCCGCACCACGGCCGTACCGTAGAACGTGACGGAGGCCCCGATGCGCGGAATAATGGCCTCAATCCCCTCCAGCCGCTCGCCCTGGTAGATGATGCCCGGCCGACCTTTCTCCAGCACCAGGTTACACTGCAGATGGTCGACGACCACTACTTCGTGCCCCCGCAATGCGGCAGCCTCCACCAGCCGTTGGGTGGAGTATGATTTCGGCTCACGCGATAGAATGGCCAGTTTCACGGGCAGGCAGCAATTGGATGGGAGAAGGGCAATGGCAGAAACGCCGCGCAAAATACGGCACAAAGCCGGTCAGCGGCGGGCGCGGCGGACGGCGGCGCGCCCCAGGGCTTTGTAGGAAAGGTTACGTTTAGCCACGTCGACCACGAAGCGACCCTGCCGCAACAGGCTGCGCCCGAGCAGCACGGGGTACTTCATGTCGGAGCGGTCGGAAAGCGAAAAATCGGCTTCAAAGTTTTCGCCGTACAGCCGCACCACCGCCCGAATCACGTACCGCTCCTGCACTTCCCCGTTGGATGAGCGGATATCCCGTAGTCCAAACTCAGTGAAAGCCAGCGGCCGGCCGTCGGAATCGACATGACCGGGATCGAGCAGGTGAACCACCAGCACGGGCCGCTGCTGGGCGTCGGTTTCCACCCGAATGGCCGTGCAGTGAATGGCACTGGTGTAGGCGCCCGTGTCCACTTTGGCTTCCACACCGCCGAGGGCGAACGTGGGAAAGTCAATCAGCTCACGACGGCCGAGCAGGCGCTTGAGGGGGCGGTTCATGGGGGAAAGATAAGCGGCGGGTTGGGAGGGGCGCGGGTCCGGGATGCGCTTATCCCGCATACCAGATCCGGAATACTGCGCCGCCCTGGTCGTCGCTCACCAGCATCGAGCCGTCGGGCAGCACCAGCAGACACACCGGGCGGCCCCAGCTCTGCTGGCCCTGCAACCAGCCTTCGGCGAAGGGCTCGTAGCTGCGGGCCTGCTTGCCGGCGGCATCCAGCCGCACCAGCGAAATGCGGTACCCGCTCTTTTTACTCCGATTCCAGGAGCCGTGCTCGGGGATAAAAATCTGGTTGCGGTACTGGGCCGGGAATTTGGTGCCGGTGTAAAATTTCATCCCCAGCGAAGCCACGTGCGCGCCCAGCTTGCGGGCGGGCGGCGTGTACATGGCGGCCGTTTTGCCGGCGCTCAGCTCGGGATCGGGCACATCGCCGGCGAAAAAATAGGGAAAGCCGAAGTTCTGGCCGGGTTTGGCCAGCCGGTTCAGCTCGTCGGCCGGCACGTCGTCGCCCAGCAGGTCGCGGCCGTTATCGGTGAACCACAGCTCTTTCGTGATCGGGTGCCAGTCGAAGCCCACCGTATTGCGCACACCGGTGGCCACGTTCTGAAAGCCCGTGCCATCCGCCTTCAATCGGTTGATGGTGCCGAAGATGGGTTGCGCCGGCTCGCAGGAGTTGCAGGGCGCGCCCACCGGCACGTACAGCAGGCCATCGGGCCCGAAGGCGATGTAGCGCATGCCGTGCCACGGATTACTGGGCAGCTTATCGTAAACGACCACCGGTTTCGGCGGCGCCTGCAACCGGGCGGCGATGTTATCGAAGCGAATGATGCGGTTGATTTCCGCCACGTACAGGCTGCCCTGGCGCACGGCCACGCCGTTGGGGCTGTTCAGGCCCTGGGCAATGAGGATGACGGCGTCGGCTTTACCATCTCGGTTTTTATCGGGCAAAGCATAGACTTTGCCCTTCGTGCCTTCGGCATTGGTGCCCACGTACACCGTGCCGTCGGGGCCGACGGCCAGCTCGCGGGCGCCGGGGACATGCTGCGCAAAATAGCTGATGCGGAAGCCGGCGGGCAGCTTGATTTTACGCAGGTTAGCATCAGCCATCGGGGCGGCAGGGGCCACCGCCGGGGCGGCCTTTCTAACCGGCGCCGGGCCAACGGCCAGCAGCAAGGAGGCCGTCAGTAGCGACGACAAAAGATTTATCATACCGGCACAAACTGCCGCCCGCCGCCGAAGGTTGCGCCCGTTAGCGCAAATCGCCGTTGGGCTGCCGCTCGCGCACCAGCCGTTCGTACTCGCGTTGGGTGCGCTGCTCCCGGCCAAAATCGCCGTACACCGCCAGACCATTCAGCACCAGACCCACGCCCCAGAAAGCCGTGCTCCACACCGGCCAGGGCAGTAGATCGTGGGGCTGGGGCGTCAGCGCCCACAACAGCCATAGGCCGCCGTTCACCAGCGTGTACACCACGAGGTGCGACTGAAACTTGGTACGGGCTTTCGCCTTTTGCCACAGATAGGGATCGCGTTTCAAGGGCTCCATAAGCTTGATAGTGAGCATTTATTGAATTTTATATTCAAAAATAATGCATTATGACCAAGTTGGCAAACCTCCGTTGCTGAAGCGTCGGGACCGGGCTACGGGGCATCAGTTGCGACCGCTGAGACGTAAGTGCGGAGCCGAAAACCTACTAACTCCCGCGCTATGTCCACTCCCATTTCCCGCCGCATTCAGCTCGTGCAGGGTGATCTTACCCGTCAGCAGGTGGCGGCCATCGTCAACGCCGCCAATTCCAGCCTGCTGGGCGGCGGCGGCGTGGATGGCACCATTCACCGCGCCGGCGGCCCACAGATTATGGCCGAATGCCAGCAGATCCGAGCCCGGCAGGGCGGCTGCCGAACCGGCGAGGCCGTCATTACCACCGGCGGGCGGCTGGCGGCGGCCTACGTCATTCACACCGTGGGGCCGGTCTGGCACGGCGGGCAGCAGGGCGAACCGGCACTGCTGCCCGACTGCTATCGCCACAGCCTGCAATTAGCCGCCCAACACCAACTGCCAAGCGTGGCCTTCCCCGGCATCAGCACCGGTATTTACGGTTACCCGAAGGCCGCCGGCGCCATCGCGGTGCGCGAAGTACGGCAGTTTCTGGCTGTAAATCAGTTTCCGGAAGTCGTCATTTTCGTGGCTTTTGACGAAGAAAGCCGGCGGCTCTACGAGCGGGAGCTGGCGTAAATCGTGCCGTAGCGAGCCGGAATTTACGCCAGCTCCCCCACGCCTTCCACCCGCTCGGCCACCTGCTTCATCAGCCAGAGGGGCGTGCTGGTGGCGCCGCAAATGCCCACCGTGGCCGCGCCGGCCAACCATTCTTCTTCAATTTCAGCCTCGTTTTCGATGAAGTAGCTGCGCGCGTTCACGGCATTGACCACCGAAAACAAGGCTTTGCCATTCGAGCTTTTCCGGCCGCTCACGAAGAGAATAACGTCGTGCTCGGCGGCAAAGCGGGTCAGGGCCGGCTCGCGGTTGCTCACCTGCCGGCAGATGCTGTCGTTGGCATCGAAACTGTCGAGCGTACCGCCGGCGGCCTGGATGCGGGCTTCCATCAGCGCCTTCATTTTGTAAAAACCGGCCGTGCTTTTAGTGGTCTGGCTGAAGAGCGTGACGGGCCGGGCAAAGTCAATCTGGTCGAGATCGGCCTCGTTCATCACGATGATGGAGCGGTTGCCCGTCTGGCCGTTGAGGCCCGCCACTTCGGCGTGACCGGGCTGGCCGTAGATTACAATCTGGCCGTCCTGCCGCCGGCTCAGGTCGAAGGCATGCTTCACGCGGTTCTGGAGCTTGAGCACGACCGGGCAGCTGGCGTCGATCAGCTCCAGATTATTTTCCAGGGCCAATTGGTAAGTTTCGGGCGGCTCGCCGTGCGCCCGGATCAGGACTTTGCAGTCGTGCAGCTGGGCCAGCTGCTCGCGGTCGATGATGCGCAGCCCTCGCTGGTGCAGGCGCTCCACTTCCATGCGGTTGTGCACAATATCGCCCAGACAGTAAAGCTGCTGACCATTAACGAGTTCGTCCTCAGCCATCTGAATGGCGAATTCCACGCCGAAACAGTAACCGGAATTTTTATCAATCGTGACCTTCATGCTGAATGATTAATACCAGGCGGCGGCAAAGGATTCGCCGGAACAAAGGTAGGGCCTTGCGGCAGTGCCACCCGGCAAAATTCAGCCCAACTTCTCCACTTCCGACTTCTCCAACGATTTAAGCTCCGCCAATAAATAAAATATCGGACCGGTTATTCGTTGTTGATTTTTCTGCTGATCGCTAACTCTCAAATCCAACTCCCTGCCCACCCGCTTCGCAATCACCTGAAAAATACCCGGCCTGGGGCGGCTGGCAGTCAAGCTCCTAACGTAATAGCGGGACAAAGAGTTGTGGAATTCCTACCGCTGCCCGGCGGGCGGGGCAAAGAGCGCGGACGATACCCGCTCAAGCACAAAATCCACCTGCTCGTCGATCACGATGTGGGTGGTGTCGAGCAGCACGGCATCGGCGGCGCGACGCAGGGGACTTTCGGCGCGGGTTGAGTCGAGGTGGTCGCGCTTGCACAGATTTTCGCTGATGGCTTCGAGGGAAACCAGCTCGCCCTTGGCGGCCAGCTCGGCCTGCCGGCGCTGGGCCCGCACGAGCACATCGGCGGTCATGAAGACTTTCACTTCGGCGTCGGGGAAGACGGTGGTGCCGATATCGCGGCCATCCATCACCACGCCGCGCTTGCGGCCCATGCGCTGCTGCTGGGCCACCATAGCGTGCCGGACCATGGGAATGATGGATACTTCGCTCACGGAGTTAGAGATCACCATCTGCCGGATGTCGTCTTCGCGGTTCACGCCATCGAGAAAAACCTCGTTGCGGCCGGTGCGCCGGTTGCGGCGAAAACTGATGTGCAGCGTGTGAAGGGCGGCTTCAATCTGCCGGAGATCATCGAAGGGAATGTGGTGCTCCAGCAGGTACAGCGTCACGGCGCGGTACATGGCCCCCGTGTCAACGTAGGCGTAGTGCAACACGGCGGCCACGGCTTTGGCCGTGGTGCTTTTGCCGCAGGAAGAGTAACCATCAATGGCGATAACGAGTTGTTTCATAACGACGCGGGCGGCCATCGGCCCCGCAAGATTACGAAATCCAGCCCTTACGAGCGGCGGGCAGGGTCTTGAGCCGGCCCGGGACCGAGGCAAAGAAGGCGGCGACCGACGCGCTTTCGCCCTCATTCAGTTGAGCATCTACTAAATGGAAGGGGTTGAAAAAAAATCGGGCGGCCAGGCCAACCCCGGTTGTACCGTCGCGGCCGGTGCCCCATTCGCCCCGGTACACCTGCACTAGACACTGCCCCAGAAAGCAGCCCAGCGCCATGATGAAGCCCGGCCGCTCGGCCGCACTCACCCGCCCGCGCTGGGCCTGGATGAAGTTGGCCAAATGGGCCACGCCCTCGGCGTCGTAGGCTTTTAGGTGGAGCTGCTGGCGCACCTGCTCGGCGGCGGCCAGCACGGCCGCGGTGGGCGAAAGCGTAAGGTCGTCGGACATAAAAAAAACGCGGGCTAGCAGTTGTGCGTGGGGCAGGGAATACGGCCACCGGGCTTGGTATGGTGGCGGTACCACCGGGTTTTTTTCTCCACGGCGGTGCGGCGGGCGCAGCCGCCACTGGCCAGCAACAGCGGCAGCAGCACGACTAAAAGGAGCAGGTTTTTCTTCACCGAAAGTTGTTTTTTATCAAATATAAGGTTCTTTGTCGGCGCAAAACCGGCACCGGGCCGGTTTTCTGGTCGCCCGCCGCCCCGTTTATGTCCGCTGATTTCTCCCTCCTGGCCAACGTCGTCGACGTCTTCGCCCGTTCCATTCGCCCCGCCACCATCACGATCCGCGCCGGGCGCATTGCCCGCCTCACGCCCTCCGGCGCCCCCGCGCCCGACCCGGCCCTGCCCTACGCCCTGCCCGGCTTCGTGGACGCCCACGTGCACGTGGAAAGCTCTTTGCTGGTGCCTACCGAGTTCGCCCGCCTGGCCGTCATCCACGGCACGGTGGCTACGGTGTCGGACCCCCACGAGATCGGTAACGTGCTGGGCGTGAGTGGTGTGGAATTCATGCTGGATAATGCCCGCCACTCGCCGTTTAAATTCTGCTTCGGGGCGCCGAGCTGCGTGCCGGCCACGCCCTTTGAAACGGCCGGGGCCGAAATTACGGTGGCCGACATCGCCCGGCTCTTCGAAAATCCCAAAATTGGCTACCTGGCCGAAATGATGAACTGGCCCGGCGTGCTGCATCGCGACGCCGACGTGATGGCCAAAATTGCCCTGGCCCACGCCGCCGGCCGCTCCGTCGACGGCCACGCCCCCGGTCTGCGCGGCGCCGATGCCGCCCACTACGCCAGCGCCGGCATCAGCACCGACCACGAGTGTTTCACCGCCGCCGAAGCCCGCGACAAGCTGGCCGTGGGCATGAAAATCCTCATCCGCGAAGGCTCGGCCGCCCGCAATTTCGACGCGCTCATCGAGCTTTTGCCCGAGCACTTCGCCAATCTCATGTTCTGCTCCGACGACAAGCACCCCGATACGCTCGTCCTCGGCCACATCAACCAGCTCGTGCAACGGGCCGTGGCCCTGGGCAACAATGTATTTGACGTGCTGCAAGTGGCCTGCCTCAACCCCGTGCAGCACTATCGCCTCCCCGTAGGCCTGTTGCGCGAAGGCGACCCCGCCGATTTCATCACCGTGACCGACCTGCGCGATTTCACCGTGCAGCAAACCTACCTCGACGGCCAGCTCGTGGCCGAAAACGGCCGCTCGCTGCTGCCCGCCGCGCCCATCGCAGTGGTCAACAACTTCCACGCCCAGCCCGTCCGGCCCGAGGATTTCCGGCTGCCCGCGCCCACGCCCGGCCCCGGCCCGGCCACGCTGCGCGTGATCGAGTGTTTCGACGGCCAGCTTATCACCGCCCGCGTGGACCTGCCCGCGCCGGTGCAAAACGGGCTGGTGGTACCCGATGTGGCCGGCGACATCCTCAAGCTCGCCGTCATCAACCGCTACCAGCCGCACGCGGCGCCGGCCGTGGCCTTCATCCGGGGTTTTGGCTTGCAGCACGGGGCGCTGGCCAGCAGCGTGGGCCACGACTCGCACAACATCACCGCCGTGGGCTGCGACGATGCGAGCCTGGCCAGGGCCGTCAACCTGGTCATCGCTGCCAAAGGCGGGCTGGCCGCTGTGGGCGCCGATGGTACGGAAATCCTCGTGCCGCTGCCCGTGGCCGGCCTCATGTCGGATCAGGATGGGCCGGCCGTGGCCCGCGCCTACGCCGCCGTCGATGCGCTGGCCAAGGAGCTGGGCTCGCCACTTGGCGCGCCGTTCATGACCCTCTCCTTCATGGCGCTACTGGTTATCCCCAGCCTGAAGCTGAGCGACAAAGGACTGTTCGACGGCCAGCAATTCGCCTTCGTGGCCGCGGTGGAATAGCTCCCGAATGACTGCATTGAGAAAGTAAGAGGTTGTTCTAAATTAATTGTGTAATCACACGGCGTCATGCTGAGCGCAGTCGAAGCATCTCTACCGCTTCGTTGAACCGCTCATACGAAGCAGTAGAGATGCTTCGACAAGCGGACGCCAGATGAGCATGACGCCCGAACACCTCGTTTAATTTTGGGCAAGTACTTGAGGGCAATTTTCAGCATAATTCCAACGTAGTAGCAGCGCTCGAATTCGAGTGACGGCTTCGATGGAACAACTCATTTTTATGGTTTTAACCCCCTGCGTTCAACATCCTGGCCGGCCCCGACGCGGCCGGCCGGATTTTACTCCCGCCAAAATAATCCCCCTGGCCCTGACGCTGCTCACGGCGGCAGCGGCCCCGCCCGCTGCCGCCCAGAAATACCTCACAGCCGGCGGCGTGCGCAGCGGCGGGGGCAGCTACGGCCTCACCGTGCAGCAGCTGGTGCTGCCCAAAACCACGCTGGAGGGTCTGGCCATGCTGGCCCCGCGCGAGCGCAGCGCCACGCTGCTGGCCGAACAGCACTTCGGCATTCTGGGTCCCAGCCTCAACTACTACTTTGGGGTGGGCGGGCACATCGGCCGCCACCGGGACGATGGCCCCTTCTACGGGTTTGATGGCATCATCGGAGCGGAGTACAAAATCGCCTTTTTACCCTTCGTCCTGGCCCTCGATTTCAAGCCCACCATCGAATTCGGCTCGGCCGACTGGAACCGATTTCCCACCGCGTTTTCCGTCCGTTACATTTTTATCAAAAAACGGCGGGAAAGTATTTTTCGGATTTTTAAGTAATCTGCCGGATGGAATTTTCGGGCCGTAAACAAAGGGTGCGCGCAATATGTTGAAATGTAATTATTTGCGGGGCAACGTTTCAGTTGTGTTGCTCCCGTCACCCGTCATCCCGCGCTGATTCGGCCGGATTGGGGTTCGCTGAATTTAATTATTCAGTCAGCAAAAATTATTTTCTAACGCGCCCCGAATAATGAATAGCTTCGTTCAGAGCTGGAATTATTATTACGATAATTTTGAAACCAAATGGCATTCGCTGCAAGCGTCGAAACTCACCAGTAATTTCGTCATCCTGTTTTTTCTGTTTGGCGTCGGAGTCACTTTATTATCGCATTACCAGCTGATAAACTTCTCGGCCGGTCGTTTTTTCGCCATCGAATTAGCTTTCAGCGTGCTGCTGATTGTGGAAATAATTGGGCTCGTCTTTACCCTGACCCATTCCGTGGCGGACTCGGTGGGCAAACAATTCGAGATTATTTCCCTGATTCTGCTGCGGGATTCCTTCAAGGAAATGGGCCACTTGCCGCTCGAAACCACCTGGAATACGGCCACTTTACTGGAATTACTGCCCCTGCTGACCGATGCGCTCGGCGCAGTAGTTATTTTCCTTATTATCGGGCTGTTCTACAAAGCCCAGAAGCACACTCAGATTACCAGTAATCCGCAGGAGCAGCTCGACTTTATTATGCTGAAAAAAGCCGTGGCTACGATACTGTTAGTGGTTTTCTTTGCCTTCGGCGTGTACGGACTAATTAATTTTTTTCGGATCGATCATCACGAAAATCTATTTCATATTTATTATACCATCCTGATTTTCACCGATATTCTGATCCTGATCATTTCCCTGCGCTACAGCAACCGGTACATTCACTTGTTCCGTTATTCTTCCTTTGCTTTGGCCACGGTTGTCATCCGCCTGTCGCTTTCCGCACCCAAGTATTTCAATGTTTTGCTAAGTGTTTCCGCCGGCTTATTCGTGTTGCTGGTGGCGAATGTGTACAACGTGCTGAACAAGAACGAGCCCGTGGGGCGCGATCTGCACCAGTAAGCCGCTCACGAAAAAGCCGGACCACTGTGGGGAGCGGTCCGGCTTTTTTGCGTTGATGAAAATGGCCGCGCGGCCGTTGCAGCCGCTTGCTGCTTATTGAAAGCGCTTAGCCAGGAGCTTGCGCATTTTTTCTTCGGTCAGGGGCTTGGTCAGATACTCCACGTTGGGATATTGGGCCACGCGGGCCGTGTCGGCGCCGTGCATAGACGTGGTGAGGACGGCCATGACGGTCCTGTCCTGCACGGGCTGCGGCAGAGCATTATAAAGCTCCAGAAACTCAAAGCCGGAGATGCCCGGCATTTTCAAATCCACAAATACCAGATCGGGCGCGGGTTCCAGGCTACCGCCGCTGGCCCCGCCCCAGAGCTGCTCAAACGCCTCATCAGCCCGCGAAAATGTGCTGACCTGATCGGCCACGGCCAGGCGACCCAAGAGGCGGTTGTTCAGGAAACTAGTCGTTTCGTTGTCATCCACCAGGACAATATGATTCAGATTCGCAGCCATATTAATAAGGTAATGTTTCTAGTTGTAACGAAGATAGCGCGGCTGTCGCATTTCTGCAATAGCCCGGTCTGCTAGAGCCAGCCCTGGGCCCGCATCCAGTCGTCGTTGTAGATTTTACCCAGGTAGCGGGTGCCGTGATCGGGCAGAATGACGACCATGGTATCGTCTTCCTGCAAGTGCTCGCGGGCGTATTCCAGGGCGCCGAAAACGGCCGAGCCGCACGACCAGCCCACAAATAGCCCTTCCTCGCGGGCCAGCCGGCGCGTCATCACGGCCGCGTCCTGATCGGTGACTTTGATGAAAAGGTCAATCAGATCGAAGTTCACATTCTTGGGCAGAATGTCTTCGCCGATGCCTTCGGTCTTGTAGGGATAAATCTCGTTTTCGTCGAAAATACCGGTTTCCTTGTATTTCTTGAACACCGAGCCGTAGGTATCGAGCCCGAGCGTGACGATCGCCGGGTTGCGCTCCTTGAGGTACTTGCTCACGCCGCAAATGGTGCCGCCCGTGCCCACACCGGCCGCCCAGTGCGTGATTTTGCCTTCGGTGCCGGTCCAGATTTCGGGGCCGGTGGTGTCGTAGTGCGCCGCCGTGTTGGAAATATTATCGTACTGATTGGGATAGAACGAGTTGGGCGTTTCCTGGCTCAGCCGGCGGGCGACGGAGTAGTAGGAGCGCGGATCCTCGGGGGCCACGTCGACGGGGCAAACCACAACTTCGGCGCCCACGGCCCGCAGAATATCCTGCTTTTCCTTGCTCTGCTTGTCGCTCATCACGAACACCGTTTTGTAACCTTTGGCGATGGCGGCCAGGGCCAGGCCCATGCCGGTGTTGCCGCTCGTGCCTTCGATAATTGTGCCACCGGGCTGAATGAGGCCCGCTTTTTCCGCGTCCTCCAGCATGCGGATGGCCATACGGTCCTTCACCGAGTTGCCGGGATTGAAATATTCTACTTTCGCCAGTACCGTGCCTTTAATGCCCGCCGTGACTTTGTTGAGCCGGACGAGGGGAGTGTGGCCGGCGGCCTCAATAATATGATTGAAATACATCGAAAAATGTTGGATGGGAAGATTTCGGGTGAGGGCACAAAGGTAAGAAGGACGGCGCCGGGGCGGGCAGTTTGGGCGACGCGAATTGGGCTAATTCCGGGCCGGGCCTACGCCGCGCGGCCCCACGCCAGGCCCGGCAACGGCTGGTTTGCGGCCGGACGCGGGGCTGGGTAGTGCCACTTGGCGCTACTTGCCTACTTTTACGCCACCGGTACCCATCCGGGCCGGCATCCCCTCCTCCCTCAACTTCCCAAAAACACCTCCGAATGAGCGTTCTGGTCAATAAAGATTCCAAAATTATCGTGCAGGGCTTCACTGGTTCCGAAGGCTCGTTCCACGCCCAGCAGATGATGGACTACGGCACCAACGTAGTGGGCGGCGTAACGCCCGGCAAAGGCGGCTCCGAGCACTTGGGCCGGCCCGTGTTCAACACCGTGGCCGAAGCCGTGGCCCAGGCCGGGGCCGATACCAGCATTATTTTCGTGCCGCCGGCCTTTGCCGCCGACGCCATCATGGAAGCCGCCGACGCGGGTATTAAGGTGATTATCACCATCACGGAAGGCATTCCGACCAAGGATATGATCGCCGTGAAGCAGTACCTCTCCGAGCGGCCTACGGTCACGATGATCGGGCCGAACTGTCCCGGCGTGATGACGGCCGGCGAGTGCAAAGTGGGCATCATGCCCGGCTTCATCTTCCAGAAAGGCAAGATTGGCATCGTCAGCAAGTCGGGTACGCTCACGTACGAGGCGGTGGACCAGCTCACCAAAGCCGGCCTGGGCCAGACCACGGCCATCGGCATCGGCGGCGATCCCATCATCGGCACCACCACCAAGCAGGCAGTGGAATTGCTCATGAACGACCCCGAAACCGAAGGCATCGTGATGATCGGCGAGATTGGCGGCGGCATGGAAGCCGAAGCCGCCCGTTGGATCAAAGAAACCGGCAACAAGAAGCCCGTCGTGGGCTTCATCGCCGGCCAGACGGCCCCTCCCGGCCGCCGCATGGGCCACGCGGGCGCCATCGTCGGCGGCGCTGATGACACGGCCGCTGCCAAAATGGCCATCATGCGCGAGTGCGGCATCCACGTCGTGGATTCGCCCGCCGAGATCGGCGAAACCATGCTGCGCGTGCTGGGCGGCAAATAGCCCCCGCTCCCACCAGGGAGAATCTGAAGCAACAAAAAGCCCCGACAGTGTCGGGGCTTTTTTTGGGCCTGAAAACGAGTCCGTTACAGACGCGGGCGGATCCTCGCCCTACTCATCCAGCGTCGTATTCTTATCGATGTTAATGATTATTCCCACCTGAAAAACGGAGTTGGCCGCCTTCAGAAATTTATTGTTCCGGAAGCCAAAGATCTGGCCGGTCATGAGCTGTAGCTGCACGGGGCCGGCAATCTGGGTGCGGGTGAAGGTAATGGGCTCGAAAAAGACGTTGCTTTCACCGGGCGCGGGCAGGTCGTTGATGCGGAAGTTGTTGAGCTTCATGTAGCTAAGGCGCAGCGCGGCGCCGTAGGTCAGGGGAAAGTCCCGGTTGAAAAGGTGCAGGTTATCCCGCTTTTTGCGGGCGTAGTTAACCTGGGCGAATACTTTGGAGAGGCTGCCGTCCAGCGTGCGGGTGGTGAGCTGTTCGTTGTCGCGTTCGATGCGCCGGGTGGCGCCGCCACCGGCCCCCACGTACACCTCCAGCACGCGCTTGTCGGGCAGGCGGGTGAAGTAGCCGAGGCTGGCTTCGCCGAAATCGACGTCTTCGGTGCGGTCCGACTTTCGGTTGTGCAACGACGAAAACGTGCCCGCCGCCGCCAGGTGATTGGTGAGCGCGTAGGCCCCCTGCAGGGCGTAGTTATTGTGCTGATTAGTACTCACCGTGCCATAAAACTCGCCCTGATGCGTGAGCAACGGCGCGTGGGGCGGCGGCGGAAAGTACAGCGAAGCGCAGCCCGCCAAACCAGGCAAAGCCACCAGAACCGCAGAACGCAACAGGTATTTCATAAAGGAAGACAGAAATGAGCCGGGGGAAACCGCAACGCCTGATACGGTATTTTCGTGTATATGACGGACTTACCGCAGCATTACGGCTTTTTGTCCACCGGCCGGGCCGCGCCGACGGGCGGGCCGTATGGAGGTAAAATCACGCTCTCATTCCCCAAATTTATGCCCGCGACTACTTACGACGCCATTATTATCGGTTCCGGCCAGGCCGGCACGCCTCTGGCCACGGCCCTGGCCGAAGCCGGACGCCGCGTGGCCATCATCGAGGCTAACCGCTTGGGCGGCTCCTGCATCAACTACGGCTGCGCACCCACCAAAACCCTCATCGCCACGGCCGAGCGCCTGCACCAGATTCGTACGGCAGCGGCCGTAGCCGCGCCGGCCCTGCCTGCCGCCGCCCATCTGCAAGTTGATCTGGCCGCCGCCGTGGCCCGCAAAGAGGCCGTGATCGGCCGGATGCGGGAAGGTATCCGCACCAACATCGCCGAGCATCATGCCAACCTGACCCTGCTCGAAGGACACGCGGCCTTCAGCGCCCCGCACCGCCTGCAGGTGGCTCTGACCGATGGTCTTTCCCACGAGCTCACCGCGCCGCTCATCTTCATCAATACCGGCACCCGGCCCGCCATCCCCGAGCTGCCCGGCCTAGTCGAAACCGGCTACCTCACCACCACGCAGCTGCTCGACCTGCGGGAGCTGCCCGAACACCTGCTTATTCTGGGCGGCGGCTACATCGGACTGGAATTCAGCCAGCTCTTTCGCCGCTTCGGCAGCCGCATCACCATCATCGAAACGGGCCAGCGGCTACTCGAACGCGAGGATGCCGAAGCGGGCCAGGGCTTGCAGGATCTTCTAAGTCAGGAGGGAATTGAGTTTGTGCTTGGCGCGCAGGCCCACCACGTGGGGCGCGGGGCCGATGGCCACGTCACGCTCTCCGTGCGCACCAGTGCGGGCGAGCGGCGGCTGCGCGGCTCCCACCTGCTGGTGGCGGCCGGCCGCCACCCCAATTCCGACCGGCTGGGCCTGGCCGCCGCCGGTATCAAAACCAACGACCGGGGCTACATTCTGGTCAATGACCGCCTGCAAACGAACGTGCGCGGCGTGTACGCGCTGGGCGATGTCCACCCCGGCCCGCAGTTTACGCACATTTCCTACGACGATTACCGCATTGTGCGCGATGCGCTGCTGCTCGGCCGCCGCCGCTCAGCCCGCCCGCGCCCGCTCCCGTACTGCGTCTTTACCGACCCGCCCCTGGCCCGGATCGGCCTGAGCGAAGACCAGGCCCGGGCCCAAAGAGTCCCCTACCGCGTGGCCAATATGCCGGTCGCGTCCATCGGCCGGGCCCTGCACACGAGCCAGCCGCTGGGGTTCTGGAAAGTCCTGGTCGGCGACGACGACCGCCTACTCGGCGCAACCCTGCTCGGCGCCGAAGCCGGGGAAATCATGGCCATCCTGGAAGTAGCCATGGCCGGACGATTGAAATACCAACAGCTGCAGGAGATGATTTTCGCCCACCCAACCTGGGCCGAAGGGCTGAATAACGTGTTCCGGAATTTACAGCGGGGTGCAGCTTTGTGATTAGCCTTGTTCTCAAATAATAATGACGCCAAGTCATGCAGAGCGCAGCCAAGCATCTCGCGTGGACAAGTAAACCCGATCATTTTAGTTACTCTTCCATGCGAGATGTTTCGCTGCGCTCTGCATGACGGTTTTTAGTTAGGAACTGAACCTGTCATACTATCAGCCCGGATTTTACGCAACATAGCCCGAGCTACCGGCCGGCCGGACCCCGCCCCAACTGTAAATCAAAAACCCCCGCGCCAGCCAAAGCCGACGTGGGGGTTTCTAAAATTGCTTGAGCGACCTCCAAGCTACTACATATTCTTCACGATCTCCGCGCCGAATTCGCTGCATTTGAGCAGGGTCGCGCCTTCCATCTGACGTTCGAAATCGTAGGTCACGCGCTTGTTGGCGATGGCTGCTTCGAGGCCCTTGTTGATGAGGGCGGCGGCTTCTTTCCAGCCCATGTACTCGAGCATCATCACGCCAGAGAGGATGACCGAACCGGGGTTCACTTTATCCTGATTGGCATACTTAGGAGCCGTACCGTGAGTAGCTTCGAAGATGGCGTGGCCGGTGACGTAGTTGATATTTGCGCCCGGCGCGATGCCGATGCCGCCCACGATTGCGGCCAGCGCATCGGAGATGTAGTCGCCGTTCAGGTTCAGCGTAGCGACTACCGAGTACTCGGCGGGACGTAGCAGAATCTGCTGCAGGAACGCATCGGCGATGCTGTCCTTGATGATGAGCTTGCCCTGGTCCTGGGCCTGCTTTTGCAGCGCGTCGGCCACGGCCACGCCCTGTTTGGCCACGATTTTATCGTACTGCGCCCAGGTAAACACCTTGCTGCCAAACTCCTTTTCGGCCAGCTCGTAGCCCCAGGTTTTGAAGGCACCTTCGGTGAACTTCATGATGTTGCCCTTGTGCACGATGGTCACCGACGGCTTCTTGTGCGCCAGCGCGTAGGTGATGGCCGCGCGCACCAGCCGCTCGGTGCCTTCCTTCGACACCGGCTTGATACCGAACGAGGACGACTCGGGGAAACGGATTTTCTTCACGCCCATCTCATCGATCAGGAATTCCAGCATTTTCTGGGCCTGGGGCGTGCCGTTCATGAACTCGATGCCAGCGTAGATGTCCTCGGTATTTTCGCGGAAGATGACCATATCCGTTAGCTCCGGATGCTTCACGGGCGAAGGAACGCCATCGTAATAGCGCACCGGACGCAAGCAGGAATACAAGTCCAGCTCCTGACGCAGGGCCACATTGAGCGAACGGATGCCGCCACCCACGGGTGTCGTCAGCGGACCTTTGATTCCCACGAGGTATTCGCGGAAGGCATCGAGGGTTTCGGCGGGCAACCAGTTGCCGATAGCCTTGTACGCCTTCTCCCCGGCCAGCACTTCCTTCCACATCAGCTGCTTCTTGCCCCCGTAGGCCTTCTCGACAGCGGCGTCGAATACCAGTTTAGAAGCCCGCCAGATATCCGGCCCGGTACCGTCGCCCTCGATGAAAGGCACAACGGGTTTGTCCGGAACGTTCAGCTTGCCATTTTTAATGGTGATTTTTTGCTCTGCCATGTGGAGGTCGGGTGTTAAGCGTGTTCGGTTTATTAGTGAAAATTCAGTAGGGGGAGCCTCTGCCCCTGACCTTTTTCCCGGGGGAAAGGGCCTGATTTCTGGCTTCGGAACTTGTTTCGGCCGGCGAAATAGCTGATCTGAAACAATCCCTCCCGCGTTTTGGACGCCGGCGGCCAGGGGGTGAGGTCCCCAACGGGCATCAAGTACTAATACCCAAAAACTTCTTTTAGCGTGAGCTGCTGCACGGTACCGTACTTGCTCAGCTCCTTAAAATTGAGCCGGTCTTTCGAGCCAATGACCAGAATAACCTGGTTTTGCCCCTTGATCTTGACCGTTTGAAACTTCTTCAGCTCGTCAAAAGTCATCTTCTGGGTGCTGGCGTACACGTCGCGGCGCAGGTCGTAGTCGAGGCCGAGCCGGCGGGCGCGCTCGTAGCTCAGCAGCACGTTGCCCTTGGTGATGCGCTCGGTGCTGATGCTGTTGCGGATGGCGTTTTTGGCAATTTCCAGGTTGGCTTCGGCCACGGGCATATCGGTGAGCAGGGCTTCCATGCCGGCCATGGCCTCGGGCAGCTTATCGCTCTGCGTGCCGATGTAGCTCAGGTTGTAGTTGGACCGGCCCAGCTTGTCAGCGCTGGAATACCCGGAGTAGGCGGAGTACGCCAGAGCCTTGCTCTCGCGCAGATCCTGAAACACGATGCTGCCCATCCCCCCGCCGAAGTACTCGTTGTAAAGCGCCACGGTGGGCACCAGCTCCTTGCTGTACAGATCGCCCTTGGTCAGGAACAGGATTTCGGCCTGCACCATGTTGTAGTCGACCCAGTACACTTTCTTTTCTTTCAGCGGCTGCTCAGCAAATTCTTTGGAAGCCGGGACGGGCATGAGTTTGGCGGGCGTACGGTGATCGGCTTTCAGCAGGGCCACGGTACCGGCTTCGGGGCGCGGGCCGTAGTACAACACCCGATGCTGATATGTCGGCAGCTGCTGAAGCAGGGCCGTGAGCTGCCCGGGCTTCACGGCCTTTAAATCTTTCTCGCTCAGGATATTCGTGAACGGGTTTTTCGACCCGTACTTCACATAGCTCACCATCGCCGCATTCAGAATCACTTCCTTGCTCAGCTTGGCATCCTGCCGGGATTTGAGCGTGCCGGCTACCATATTTTTCAGCGCGGCGGCGTCGGCGCGGGGTGCGTTCAGCAGTTGCTCGAACAGCTTCAGGGCCGACTCCAGGTTGCTGTCGAGGCCGTTGAGCGTCACAAAAATTCGGTCGGCGCCACTACTAACGTTGAACGAGCAGCCCAGCTTGTAGAACTCCTGCTGCAGCTGCGCGGCCGAGTACTGGCCGGTGCCGAGGTATTGCAGATAGTCGGCGGCCAGCCCCCAGCGGGGGTCGTTGTTCGTGCCCACATCCAGAATGTAGGACAGGTTGAACAGCCCATTTTCGCTGTTCTTAGCGTAGTTCAGCGGCAGGCCGGGCTTGATTTCGGTCTGCTGAATATCCTTTTTGTAATCGACAAATACGGGCTCCAGCGCCGTGCTGGGCAGGGCCGTCAGTTGCTTATAGTAGGCCGACGACACGTCGCGGTTGGCCGGCACAGGCGTGATGACCGGCTTCACAACCTTCACCTTGTTGGGGTCGGTGCCGGTACGCTTGAACACGTTGACGTAGTTCTCGCCGTAATTGTCATTGGCGAATTTCACGATCTCCGCCTTGGTAATCGTCGCAAAATCTTCCTGCTGCTGCA
>JAYWCH010000032.1:0-14075 GCA_043780755.1 Hymenobacter sp. | reverse complement strand
CCGCCCCGCCACCACGCCGCTCGACGTCCTCAATACCGCATCCAACGGTCCGGCCCGGCGGGCGCTGAAGTTTAACTTCAGCCGCGAAGATGCCGCGCCCGATCTGGCGTTCAATGAGAATATCTGGCAGGCTGTGCGCGGCGAACACAGCCGCATGCCCGCCCCCCGCCGCAGCGCCGCCGTGCGCGAAGCCAAACCCCAAAAAGAGGCGGACGGCGATGGTGACGACGATTAACCAATAAATAATTAGCGTGTTAAGCCGCCGTTTTGCGGCCCAACCAATCCCCCGGCGCTGCGGTGCCGGGGGATTGATCGTTTATTTGCCCCAGCAAATCCCTCGTTTTATGCAACTCGCGCCGCTCTTTACCTTCCTCACCGCCCTGTCCCGGCACAACGAGCGCCCGTGGTTTCAGGAGCGCAAAGTCACTTACGACCAGTTGCGGGCGCAGTTCGAGATCGATGCCGAATTCTGGGCCCAGGGGCTGGCGCAGTTCGATCCCGTGCTGGCCGGGTCGGAAGGCCGCCGGAGCATCTTCCGCATCTACCGCGACGTGCGCTTCGGCAAAAACAAGGACCCGTACAAAACGCATTTCTCGGCCTACTTCACCGCCGGCCGGGGCAAGGAAGTGGATGCGCCGGGCTACTATATCCAGCTAGGTCCTAATGGCCAGACGCTGATTGCCGGCGGGCTTTACCAGCCGGATAAAAGCCAGCTGACTGCCATCCGCCAAGAGATTGACTACAATGCCGAGGAGCTAAAAGCCCTGCTGGCCGCGCCCGATTTCCGGCGCTACTTCGGCGCCCTGGGCGGCGATCGGCTCAAAAAAGCCCCCGCCGGCTACCCCGTCGAGCATCCCGAAATTGAGCTATTAAAGCACAAAAGCTTCACCGTCGCTCACCACCTGACGGATGCGGAAGTGCTCAACCACGAAGATTTTCGGGCCTCCGTGCTGGAGGTTTTTCGGGCGATGGTGCCCTTCTGCCAGTTCCTGCGCGGGGCCGTGGCGTAGGGTGCTGGCTCCGCGTTACGCCGGCCGGTTTACCAGCAGATGTTTCGTTCTTAAACTGAAGCTGTTTAGGAAGTCAAAAAATTTGTCATCCTGAGCAAGCCATTGCGCCGGCCAGTTTACCAGGTTAGCAGCTCCTGCTCGTGGCCAGCGCGGAACAGGGCGCTCTGCTTCTTGTCGCCGGCCTCGATATTGACGATGTTTACTTCGTCGCTGAAGACCTCGAGCAGCATGGCCTGGCGCAGCTGGACGCCGGGGAGCGGACCGGGCAGCGCCACTTTGCAGTAGAGCCAGTAGCCGTCTTTTTCGGCCTGCAGGCCCAGCACCTGCACCGGGAGCGTGGCCCCGGCGGCAGTACTCACCTGCAAGGTGCGGCGCAGGTAGGCGGTGGTGAGTGCCAGGGGCCGGGGGCCGGCTTCGGTCAGCGAGACGTGCGCCGGCTGGCCCTGCGAAAGCGCCTTTTCAAAGTCATCGGCGAAAACCTTAACCGCGATTTCCAGCTGCTGCTTGGCCGCGTTGTAGCGCAGCTCCGTGAGCGTGGCGTGGTAGGCGTGGAGCGCCGGGGCGGCCCCGGCCAGCGGAAGCAGCAGCGCCAAAGCAACGACGGCAGCGGGCAAGCGCATGGCTAGTGGAACAGCTTCATGACCTGCTTAAACACGATGACGTAGGCCATCAGCGCCAGAATGAGCACCGTGCCCACGCGCTGGGCGCCTTCCAGAAACTTATCCGAAGGCTTGCGGCGCAGAATCATCTCGTAGAGCAGAAAGACCACGTGGCCGCCGTCGAGGGCCGGGATGGGCAGCAGGTTCATGAAGGCGAGCACCATGCTCAGGCCGCCGGCCAGGCCCCAGAAGTGCTGCCAGTCCCAGATGCCGCCGAACTGCTGCGCGATCTCCACCGGCCCGCCGAGGCTTTCGGAGGCGGAAATTTCGCCCCGGCCAATCTTGGCAAAAGCCCGGGCTTGCAGGCTGATCACCCCGAAAGCTTTGTTCACGCCCTGCGGCAGGGATTCGGCCAACGAGTAGTGGCGGGTGCCCAGGTTCAGGGTCGATTTGCGCTCAAAGCCGATGCGGCCCGCGCTGCTCACGTCGATGGCCAGCGGCAGGGTTTGGCCATTGCGCTCCACGATGACCGCCGTTTGCTTGCCCTTATTGGCCAGCAGAGCCGCTTGCAGCTCGTCGAAAAACTGCACCGGCCGGCCGCCGATGGTCGTGATTTTGTCGCCCGCCAGCAGGCCGCCTTTGGCGGCGGCCCCGCCGGGTACGACGCGCTCCACGGCGAAGGTTTCGCGGGGACGCACCAGCAGGCTATCGGCGCTCTGCTTGCCAAACTTGTCGAGGAAGTTACGGGGAATTTTAATGTCGGCCAGCTGCCCGTTGCGCTCCACGGTGTAGTAGGAATTATCGCCCATAATGACTTCGGGCTTGTACACATCGTCGAACTCGGTGAAGGGCCGGCCGTTGATTTTCACGATTTTATCGCCCGTGCGGAAGCCGATTTCCCGGCCCAGTCCATTGGGCAAAATGCCGAAGCGGGCCTCCGAAGCCGGTAGAAACACGTCGCCGTAGTGGGCGGTCATGGCCGTGAAAATCACGATGCCGAGCAGGACGTTCATGATAATGCCGCCGAGCATCACCAGCAGCCGCTGCCAGGCGGGCTTACCCCGGAACTCGTCGGCCTTTGGGGGGCCGGCCAGGGCGGAAGCGTCCTGGGTTTCGTCGATCATGCCGTGAATCTGCACGTAGCCCCCGAGGGGAAACCAGCCGATGCCGTATTCCGTCTCGCCGATTTTCTTCTTCAGCAGCGCGAAATTCATTACGCTGGGCATGGGAAACAGAAAGTCGAAGAAGATGTAAAACTTATCGACCCGGATTTTAAACAGCTTGGCGAAGGCGAAATGACCGAATTCGTGCAAGCCAACGAGGATTGAAAGTGCCAGCACAAGCTGGCCAATCATAGTGAGAATAGCCAATGGGAAACCAGGGGATTAGCGAGGGAAGTGACAGGGTGGCAGCCGAACGGCGGCCCTTGCCGGGCAATGGCAGAACAACGTTCCGGCCAGTACTTCCCTCAAATGAGCGACCAATTATTTTAGCAGGTTGAATTTTGAATCAGACCGTTGCCACCAGGGATTCGGCGAGTCGGCGCGTTTCTGCGTCGGTGGCGACCAGATCGGCCAGCAGCGGCTCCGCAAGGTACGAAACCCGCGCCAGGCACCCCGCCACGAGGTCCGACATCTGCCGGAAGCCCACCTGCTCGCGCAGGAACGCGGCTACCGCCACCTCATTGGCCGCGTTGAGCACGCAGGGCGCGTTGCCGCCCCGCAGCATGGCCCCGAAGGCCAGCTCCAGGTTGGGGAAAGCGGCCCGGTCGGGCGCCTCGAAGGTCAGGGTGGGATAATCGAGAAAGGAAAAGCGCGGGAACGCGTTGGCCAGCCGCCGGGGGTAGCCCAGGGCGTACTGAATGGGGAGCTTCATGTCCGGCAGGCCGAGCTGGGCTTTCAGCGAGCCATCCCGGAACTGTACCAGGGAGTGCACGATGCTCTGCGGGTGCACCACCACGTCGATCTGGTCGTTGCGCAGGCCAAAAAGCCACTTGGCCTCAATCACCTCCAGTCCCTTGTTCATGAGCGAAGCCGAGTCGATGGTGATCTTGGCGCCCATCTCCCAGTTGGGGTGTTTCAGGGCCTGGGCTTTGGTAACGGCCTCCATCTCCCGGGCCGAGCGCCCGCGAAACGGCCCCCCCGAGGCGGTGAGGATGATCTTTTCGATGGGATTCTGCTCTTCGCCCACCAGGCACTGGAAGATGGCCGAATGCTCGGAATCGACGGGCAGCAGGCGCACGCCGTGCTGGCGTACCAGGCTGGTAATCAGCTCGCCGGCTACGACCAGCGTTTCTTTATTGGCCAGGGCAATGTCTTTGCCGGCGCGAATGGCGGCCACCGTGGGCAGCAGGCCCGCGTAGCCCATCAGGGCGGTGAGCACGATGTCGATTTCGGGGCGGGTGACGACTTCGGCCAGCGCGGCCGGTCCGGCCAGCACGGTTGTTTCGGGCTGATCGGCCAGCGCCGCTTTGAGCGATTGGTACAGGCTTTCATCCCCGATCACCACGGCGGCGGGGCGGAACTCGCGGGCCTGCCGCGCCAGCAGCTCCCATTGCTGCTGGGCGCTGAGCACCGCCACCCGAAACCGGCCCGGCTGCTGCCGCAGCACCTCCAGCGTTTGCGTGCCAATGGAGCCCGTGGAACCGAGCAGCGCCAGGACTTTTACCTTGTCAATTTCAACCATAATGCTACAAACACGGAATGGCCCCAAAAGTACGGCGCCCCCGGTCGGAGCCGGCTATACCCGCTGCAGGGCGGCGGCGACGAACTGGTTGATGACGGCCACAACGGCGGCGGCTTCCTGGATAACGGGGGAGCTCAGCGGCCCGACGGCCCCGGCCGGGGTGGTGCGGTCCACCAGGGCCGTGAGGCGCGCCAGTTGCCCGCCGATGGCCCCGTACACGGCGTCCCAGAGCCCGGCCGTGGTGTCGGCGTGCGCGCCCAGGATGCGGCGCAGCTCCAGTAATTGCATGATCAGCCCGGCCAGCGTGCCGAGTAGGGTGCCTTCGGCCGGGGTAAAGAGGCGGGGTGCGCCGTTGTAGAGGCACAGCGAGCCGATGTTGTAGCCGTCGGAGGTGCGCAGGCCGTGGCCGGCGTAAAAATTCATGCCCAGCTGCTGCACGAGCGAGATGTCAACGTTCGGCGCGCTGGTCTGACTCAGATCTTCGAACACGCTGGTGCCTTCCTTCAAAATGGTGGCTGAGCACAGACTATGCGCCCGTGGAATGCGCTCGATGTCGACCGGTAGATTATAGGGCGCTTTGACGAGCACTTCGTCCTTTTCCACAATGGAAAGCAGGGCGTTGGACACCCGGAAGAGCCGGGCCGTGGCGGCCACTACTTCGTCGAGCACTTTTTCGCTGCGCGCATCGAGCAGCTGGTAGCGTTCGAGGGCTTGCAGGCGGGCCGCATCATCGGCCGGAATCAGGGAATCGGGGAGGAGAGTCAAGGTTCGGGGCGATATAGCAGGTCAAGCAGGGTGCGAAAAATGCGTTTTAAGGACAAGTCCTTGCAATTGACGCCGTTTCGGTAGCTGGCTCAAAAGTAGCCCCGCGTCGCCCGTTATCTTTGAACCTGTGACAATCTTATCTCAGTTCGATTACGATGTGGCCATTATCGGCGCCGGGCCGGCCGGCACGGCCTGCGCGCTGGCCCTGCGCCACAGCGGTCTGCGGGTGGCGCTGCTCGACAAAGCCCAATTCCCCCGCGACAAAATCTGCGGCGACGCCGTGCCCGGCCACGCTTTGAAGGCCCTGCGCCAGCTCGATCCCGCCTTTGTGGAAGCCCTCTGGCAACTACAGCCGCTCGATGCCGTACGCGAATCCCGCCTCGTAGCCCCCAACGGCGATAGCCTGCGCCTGCGCTGGAAACTCCCCAGCTTCAGCTGCCCCCGCCAGACGCTGGACGCGGCCCTGCTGGACCTGGTACGCGCCCATTCCACCACCGAAATCCGGGAAAGTACCGGGCTGAAAGACCTGCAAATCGCAGCCGACGGCGTGCGGCTCCGACCCGCTGACGGGCCGGAAATCACCTGTCAATTGGTAATAGGCTGCGACGGAGCCAACTCCGTGGTGGGCCGTAAGCTGCTGCCCGAGCCCCGGCTGGCGCGGGCCCACCACTGCGTGGGCGTGCGGGCGTACTTCGAGAATATTGCCGGCACGGAGTCCGGCACCACCGAATTTTTCCTCACCCGCGACTACCTGGCGGGCTACGTCTGGCTGTTTCCCGTGGGCCAAGGCCGCTACAACGTGGGCCTGGGCATGCTGGCCGAAGTGGTGGCCCAGCACAAAGTCGACCTCAAAGTGACGATGCAGCACTTACTGGCCACGCACCCCGCCCTGGCCGGCCGCTTCGCCGAAGCCCGGCAGTTGGGGCCCACAGTAGGCTTCGGCCTGCCGCTGGGCGGTGGGCGGGTGCGGCCCATCAGCGGCGAGCGGTTTATGCTCTGCGGCGACGCCGCTTCGCTCATCGACCCCTTGCAGGGCCACGGCATCGACACGGCCATGCAGAGCGGGATACTGGCGGCGGCCCAGGCGCTGGCCTGCTTCGAAAAGCAGGATTTCAGCGCCGGTTTCCTGCAGGAATACGATGCGCAGGTAGCCCATAAAATCGGCCGGAAGCTGGCCAAAAGCTATCGCCTCATGCGCTTCCTCAGCAATAAGGCGTGGCTGGTGAATGTGGCCGTGCGCCTGGCGCGGGTGTCGGGGCTGAAGCCTTGGGTGCAGCGGGCGATCGGGTAGGGGAAATCAAAAAAGCCGGTCAAACTGCGCAATGGGCGAGCTGTCCGACTTTTTGACTAACATATTCGTCTGCTGATATTGAAGCTGTTTAGAAAGTCGAAAATTCTGTCATGCTGAGCTTGTCGAAGCATCTCTACCGCTTCGTATGAGCGGTTCAACGAAGCGCTCGTCATGCTTCGACTCCGCTCAGCATGACGAGCGCTTAAAAAACTGACTTTCTAAACGACTTCATTAACTTAAGAACCGTCATGCAGAGCGCAGCGAAGCATCTCGCCTGGACGACTAATCAATACAGTTGCAACGATTGCATTACTTGAGCACGCGAGATGCTTCGCTGCGCTCTGCATGACGGACGGGAATGTGCTGCATGACGGTTTTTAATTTGGGAACAAGTCCAGTAGCTCGTTGCTTCGCTACGCAAACATCCCCACTGCATTCTTGCTCGGTAAGGCGGTTTTGCCCATCAAAAACACGTCCACCTGCCGCGCCGCTTCGCGGCCTTCGGAGATGGCCCAGACTACCAGCGACTGCCCGCGCCGCATATCGCCCGCCGCGAAAACATTGGGCAGGTTGGTGCGGTAGGCTGATTCGGTGGCGCGCACGTTGCCGCGCTCGTCCAGCGCTACGCCGAGCTGGGTGAGCAGGCCCTCGATGCGGGGGCCCGTGAAGCCCATGGCCAGCAGCACGCGCTGGCAGGGGATTTCCCGCTCGGAATCCGCCACTTCCTCGAAGCGCATGGGGCGGCCCATGACGTCGGTTTCCCAGGTCACCTCGTTCACGAGCAGGCCGCGCAGGCTGCCGGCTTCATCGGCCAGAAACGCTTTGGTATTCACGCCCCAGTAGCGCTGGCAGCCTTCCTCGTGCGAGGACGTGACTTTGAGCACCATCGGATAATTGGGCCAGGGCATGTTGGCGGTGCGCTCTTTGGGCGGCTGGGCCAGCAGCTCGAACTGCGTGACGGAGGTCGCCCCCTGGCGGTTGGCGGTGCCCACGCAGTCGGAGCCGGTGTCGCCCCCGCCGATGACCACCACGTCCTGCCCGAGGGCCAGAATGGGGGCGCTGGCCAGCGGCAGCTCACTCGCCCGGCGGTTGTGCTGGGTGAGGAAGTCCATGGCGAAGTGCACGCCGGGCAGCTCGCGGCCGGGAATGGCCAGGTCGCGCGGAATGCTGGCGCCGCCGGCCAGAACCACGGCGTCGAAGCCGCTGGTTAGCTCAGCGGCGGAGATGTCGCGGCCAATCTCCGTGTTGCAGCGAAACACGATGCCGTCGGCTTCGAGCAGCTGAATACGGCGGTCGATGACCCATTTATCCAGCTTGAAATCGGGAATGCCGTAGCGGAGCAGGCCGCCCGGCCGGTCGCTGCGCTCGAACACCGTGACGCTGTGGCCGGCCTTGGCCAGCTGGGCGGCAGTGGCCAGTCCGGCGGGACCGGAGCCTACCACGGCTACCGTTTTGCCCGATTTCAGCAGTGGCGCCGTGGGTTTCACGTAGCCTTTGCTGAAGGCGATTTCGATGATGTGCTTCTCGATTTCCTCAATGGCTACCGGCGAGCTGTTGATGCCCAGCACGCAGGCTGCCTCGCACGGCGCCGGGCAGATGCGGCCCGTAAACTCGGGAAAATTGTTGGTGGTGGCGAGAATCTGGTAGGCGTTGGCCCAGTCGTGCTCGTGCACGGCATCGTTGAATTCGGGGATGATGTTGCCCAGCGGGCAGCCCGAATGACAAAACGGAATGCCGCAGCCCATGCAGCGCGCTGCCTGCTGGGTCAGTTGCCCATCGGAGTAGGTGCCGACAAATTCGTTGTTGTGCGCCAGGCGCACCTGGGGCGCCACCTTGCCGGGCAGCTCGCGGGCAAATTCTTTGAAACCGGTAACGTGAGCCATGATATTGAAGAGGTTAGGGAACGTTGCGCCGGGCACCGTCCGTCGGGTAGCGAATTTTGAAAAAGGACGTCTTCCGACTTTTTACTCCACCGTGGCGAAGCGGGCTTTTTGCAGCACCTTTTTGTACTCACTCGGAAACACTTTCACAAACCGGCCGGCTTCCTCGGCCCAGTTGGACAGCAGGAAGGTGGCGACCTGGCTGCCGGTGAGCTGCACGTGCTGCCGGAGCAGCGCCTGAATCTGGTCCTCGTCGTCGGCTTCGAGCGGGTCGAGTTCCACCATTTCAGGGTTGCAGTTTTCGGGGAACGTGCCGTTGGGGTCGTACACCCAGGCGATGCCGCCGCTCATGCCGGCGGCGAAATTGCGGCCGGTCTGGCCCAGGATGAGGGCGCGGCCGCCCGTCATGTACTCGCAGCCGTGGTCGCCCACGCCCTCCACTACGGCCGTGGCCCCGGAGTTGCGCACCGCGAACCGCTCGCCGGCCTGCCCGCGCACAAACAGCGCCCCGGACGTGGCCCCGTACAGCGCCACGTTGCCGATGATGATGTTCTGCTCGGGCACGAACCGGGCCTCCGCCGATGGGAAAATAGCCAATTGTGCTCCGGAAAGCCCTTTGCCCACGTAGTCATTGGCCTCGCCTTCCAGCGAAAAGGACAAGCCTTTCACGCTGAACGCGCCGAAGCTCTGCCCTGCCGAACCCTTGAAGCGGAAGTTAATCGTGTTGTCGGGCAGGCCGGCGGCGTGGTAGCGCTTGGCAATCTCGTTGGAGAGCAGCGTGCCGATGGTGCGGTCGGTGTTGTGCACCTCGAAGGCGGCGAATACCGGCGTTTGCTCGTTTAGGGCCGGTTGGGCGTGCTCCAGCAGCTGCCAGTCCAGGATGTTGGCGAGGCCGTGGTCCTGGTCTTCGCTGTGGTAGAGCGTACCGCCAGAGGTATTCACTGCCGGATGCAGCATGCCCGACAGGTCCAGGTGGCTGGCTTTCCAATGGTCGAGACCTTCGCGCACTTTCAGAAACTGCGTGCGGCCCACCATCTCATTCACCGAGCGGAAGCCCAGCTCGGCCATGATTTCGCGCAGCTCCTCGGCCAGGAAGCGGAATAGATTGACGATGTGCTCGGGCTGGCCGGTGAAGAGCTTGCGCAGCTCCGGGTCCTGCGTAGCTACGCCTACGGGGCAGGTGTTGAGGTGGCATTTGCGCATCATTACGCAGCCACCGGCCACGAGGGCGGCGGTAGCCACGCCCCATTCCTCGGCCCCGAGCAGGGCGGCGATGGCCAGGTCGCGGCCGGTTTTGAGCTGGCCGTCGGCCTGCAACACCACGCGGCTGCGGAGCTGGTTGCGCACCAGCGTTTGGTGGGCTTCGGCCAGGCCCAGCTCCCAGGGCAGGCCGGCGTGCTTGATGGAGCTGATGGGCGAAGCGCCCGTGCCGCCATCGTAGCCGGCAATGAGGATAACGTCGGCGTGGGCCTTGGCCACACCGGCCGCGATGGTGCCCACGCCGGCCTTGCTCACCAGCTTCACGTTGATGCGGGCGGCGCGGTTGGCGTTTTTCAGGTCGAAAATCAGCTGGGCCAAATCTTCGATGGAGTAGATGTCGTGGTGGGGTGGGGGCGAAATCAGGCCCACGCCGGGCGTGGCGTGGCGCACTTTGGCAATCCAGGCATCTACTTTATGGCCGGGGAGCTGGCCGCCCTCGCCGGGCTTGGCACCCTGCGCCATCTTGATTTGCAGCTCATCGGCATTGGTGAGGTAGTGGGCCGTGACGCCGAAGCGCGCCGACGCCACCTGCTTGATGGCCGAGCGCATGGAATCGCCGTTGGGCAGGCGCTCGAAGCGCATGGGGTCTTCGCCGCCCTCGCCGGTGTTGCTCTTGCCGCCGATGCGGTTCATGGCGATGGCCAGGGTGCTGTGCGCCTCGTGCGAAATCGAGCCAAACGACATGGCCCCGGTGGCGAAGCGCTTCATGATGCCCTCGGCGGGCTCGACTTCCTCCAAGGCAATGGCTTCGCGGTGGTGGGCAAAATCGAGCAGGCCGCGCAGGTTGAGCAGGCGCTCGGGCTGCTGGTTGATCAGCTTGGCGTAGCGCTGGTAGGTGGCGTAGTTGTTGGTGCGGGTGGCCAATTGCAGCAAGTGGACCGTCTCGGGGTTGAAGGTGTGCACCTCGCCCCGCCGCCGCCAGTGGTAGAGGCCGCCGTCGGGCAGGAGCGTCTGCTCCTCGGTGGTCGTGCTCTTGAAGCCCTGAAAGTGCTTGTAGAGCGTTTCGCGGGCAATTTCATCCAGCCCCAGCCCGCCGATGCGGGTGACAGCGCCGCAGAAATAAGCGTCGACTACGGCCTGATTGAGGCCGAGAATCTCGAATACCTGCGCGCCGTGGTACGACTGCAAGGTCGAGATTCCCATCTTCGAGAAAATCTTCAGCAGGCCGTCGCACACGGCTTTGATGTAGTTGTAGGTCAGCTTATCGGCATCCTGCGTGGTGTCGAAGTGCCCGGCGGCGCGCATCGTGCGGATGGTGGAAAGCGCCAGGTAGGGGTTGATGGCGGTGGCGCCAAACGCCAGCAGACAGGCGAAATGGTGGACTTCCCAGACGTCGCCCGCTTCCACCACCAGACCCACCGATCCCCGGTAGCCCAGCTTGATGAGGTGGTGATGCACGGCCGACACGGCCAGCAGCGACGGAATCGGGGCGTGCTCGGAATCCGTGGCGCGGTCCGACAAAATCAACACCTCAAAGCCATCATTCACCGCATCCTCGGCGTAGCGGCAGAGGCGGGCGAGGCCGTTTTCTAACGAGCCGGGCTTGCCGTCGGCTTTGAAATACGTTTGCAGCGTCTTGGCATTAAACAGGCCGGTATCGATGCTGCGCAGCTTTTCCAACTCGTGGCTGGATAGCACCGGCTGGCGCAAAGCCACGCAATGGCAGTGCATCTTGTCCTCGTCGAGGATGTTGCCGTTGTTGCCGATGAAGGTGGCCAGGCTCATCACCAGCCGCTCACGAATGGGGTCGATGGGCGGGTTGGTGACCTGCGCAAAAAACTGCTTGAAGTAGCTGCTCAGGTGTTGGGGCTGGTCCGACAGCACGGCCAGCGGCACGTCCACGCCCATCGAGCCAATGGGCTCCTTGCCCTCCAGCGCCATTGGCGTGATGAGCATGTCGATGTCCTCGCGGGTATAGCCGAATACCTGGTGGTACTTAAAGACCGAATCGGCGGCCAGGTCGGTGAAGGCCAGGCGCGGCTCGGGCAGCTCTTCGAGGCGAATCTGGTACTCGTTCAGCCAGTTACCGTAGGGTTGGCGGGCGGCGGCTTCGGCTTTCAGCTCTTCATCGGCGATGATGCGGCCGGCCACGGTGTCCACGAGCAGCATTTTGCCGGGCTGGAGTCGGCCTTTTTGCACCACCGTGGCCTGATCCATGGGCAGCACACCCGCTTCGGAGGCTACTAATACGCGGCCGTCGTCGGTCACCACGAAGCGCAGGGGGCGCAGACCGTTGCGGTCGAGCATGGCCCCAATCATCTTGCCATCGGTGAAAAGCAGGGCCGCCGGGCCGTCCCACGGCTCCATAAAGGTGGCGTGGAACTCGTAGAAGGCCTTTTTCAGCGGGTCCATCTGGGTGTTGCCGTCCCAGGCTTCGGGCACCAGCATCATCATCACGTGCGGCAGCGAGCGGCCCGAGTGCAGCAGGATTTCCACGATGTTGTCCAGGCAGGCCGAGTCCGATTGATTGCCATCAATAACGGGCAGCAGCATGTCCATTTCTTCGGTTGAGAAATAGGGCGAGACGTAGTTGCGCAGGCCGGCGTAGAACCAGTTCAGGTTGCCCCGCAGGGTATTAATCTCGCCATTATGCGCCAGCAGGCGAAATGGCTGCGCCAGCTTCCACGAAGGAAACGTATTGGTCGAAAACCGCGAGTGGACCATGCCAAAGGCCGAAGTCATCCGCTCGTCCGACAAATCGGGGAAGTAGCCGCGCACCTGAAACGTGGTGAGCTGGCCTTTGTAAATAATGACTTTGCAGGAAAGCGAAGTGAAGTAGAAGTCATCGGCCGCCGCGCCCACCGTCTCCGCCACATTCTTCTGGATGAGGCGGCGCAGCACGAACAGCTTGCGCTCAAAGTCATCGGGTTGGCTGATGCCGGCGGGCCGGCCCACGAAAACCTGCTCCATGGTCGGGGCAGCCGCCAGCGCCGTGGGGCCGATACCGGCCGGATTGACCGGCACCGGCCGATAGCCCAGCACGGGGAAGCCGAGCTGTACCGCCGCCGCGTCGATGGTGGCGCGGCAGGCAGCGCGGGCCGTTTCGTCCCGGGGCAAAAAGACCATGCCCACGCCGTAGCAGCCCGGCTCGGGCAGGTGAATATCCAGGGCGGCGCATTCTTCCATGAAAAACCAGTGGGGCACTTGCAGCAGCAGGCCGGCCCCGTCGCCGGATTCGGCATCGGCCCCACAGGCGCCCCGGTGCTCCATGTTTTCGAGCATGGTCAGCGCATCGGTGATAATCTGGTGCGTTTTGCGGCCGTTGAGGTAGGTAATAAAACCCGTTCCGCAGGCATCGTGCTCAAATTCGGGGCGATACAGGCCCTGGGCGGTGTCGGAATTCATCAGAAATAACGGTAAAGAGCGGGGGAAACAGCGGCGAGTGGCTGGTGCGAGATGGGAAGTTACGGCGGGCAAAGCGGGAATTCAATACCATCTATATTATTTAAAGTCGAATCGGGGAAAAATTTAAGCCATGGTTCAGGTTAAAGGGTCTGATTCGCATTATGCCCTACCTTTCCCTACTCAAGCCCCTTCAAATGGAAGCCCTTCTCCCAATTTTGTTCGCTTCAGTGGCCGGAATGGGGCATGCTTTTGAACCCGACCACCTTCTAGCCGTGGGAAACCTGATTTCCCGGCGCGAAACCCTGGCCGAGGCCCTGCGCGACGGTATTTACTGGGGCATGGGCCACACCACGACGCTCGTCGTAGTGGGCTCCATTATTCTGCTGGGGCGCGTCACGTTCCTGACGTCCGGCTACTTCGAGGCGGCCGTGGGGCTCCTGCTCATCATCATGGGCGCGAGCCGGCTGCTCGACCAGCGCCGACCCGCCAAAATGCGGCCCGCCAGCGCGCAGCCCCGCTGGGCGTTCGCCATCGGCCTGCTGCACGGGCTGGCCGGCAGCGGGGCGCTGGTGCTGTTGGTGATGAGCGAGATTCGCGATCCCCGCCTGAGTATGCTCTATTTTCTGGTCTTTGGCCTGGGCTCCATTCTGGGCATGTTCATCGTGGCCGGCCTGTGCAGCGTGCCCTTCACCAAACGCATGAAAATAAACCGGGTGCTGAAGGCGGCTACTATTACGCTGTCTTCGCTGCTGTGCATCGGGTACGGCGGGTGGATGATTTACGGGCATCTCCGGTTTTAGCCCGCGAAGTCATCACCGTTAAAAAGCCTGTCCCGGCGGGCGCCGAATGCGCGGCATGACGTTCTTTAGAGCCCCAAATCACTCCTCATGCACCTTTCCCCCAAAGACCTCGACAAGCTCGTGCTGCACCAGGCCGGTTTCGTGGCGCAGAAGCGCTACGCCCGTGGCCTGCTCCTGAACTACCCCGAAGCGCTGGCCCTCATCGCCACGCAGCTGCTGGAGTTTATCCGCGACGGCGAGCGGGTGGCCACGCTCATGAACAAGGGCAAGCTGCTCCTGGGCCTGGCCGACGTGCTGCCCGGCGTGGCCGAGCTGGTGGGCGAGGTGCAGGTCGAAGGCACTTTCCCCGATGGCACCAAGCTCGTGACCGTGCACCACCCCATCTGCCGCGAAACCGGCGATCCCGCCCTGGCCCTCTACGGCTCGGGCCTGACCCGCGC
>JAYWCH010000031.1:0-7360 GCA_043780755.1 Hymenobacter sp. | reverse complement strand
AACCGGAGATTACAAGCAACGTACCAGCCCCGTTTTGGTGACAGTTTGTCGTTTTCCGCCCGCTCTACCTGTCATTGATCTCTGCCCAAAAAAATTGGGCGCTCCCGGTGCGCCACCTTGGCAAAGGCATTACCGGGTGGTTGGGGAGGGGCCGGAGCGGCCTTTGGCGCCCGGCCGGCCGGGGGCGGGGCGGAGGGCGTTGCCGCCGTAGCCGGCGCGGCTGGCGTAGCCGCGTTTCGGGCCGCCCGGCGCGGCGGGGGCTGGGCGGTGCGGGCGGGCTTCGGGGTCGGCTTCGGCCGCCTCGGCCACTTGGCGCAGGGCTTGTACTTCGTTTGCCGTCAGCTCGCGCCACTGGCCGGGGGCGAGGCCGGTTACTGGTAAATCGGCAATGGCGGCCCGCACCAGGCGCAGGCAGGGCAGGCCCACGGCGGCGCACATCTTGCGCACCTGCCGGTTCATGCCCTGCGAAATGGTGATTTGCAGCCAGCTGGTGGGAATACTGGCGCGAAACCGAATAGGAGTGCTGCGCTCCCAAAGGTGATCGGGTTCCGACAGCGCCTCGGCGGCCGCGGGAGCGGTCAGGCCCTCTTTCAGCTGCACGCCCTGCCGGAGCTGGTCCAGCGCCGCGGGAGAAATTATGCCCTCCACCTGCGCCCAGTAGGTTTTGGAGACTTTAAAGCGCGGGTCGCTGAGGCGGTGCTGGAGGGATTTATCATCCGTGAGCAGCAGCAATCCTTCGCTGTCGAAATCGAGCCGGCCCACGGGATAGATATCCGGCACGGGCACAAAGTCCTTGAGCGTCGCGCGGCCGTGCTCGTCCGTGAACTGGGTGAGGACTTCGTAGGGCTTATTGAGTAGAATATAACGCATGAGGATCTGCAGAGATAAGGTGCTGAAGGAGTGAATATTAAATTTAATCAAAAGATCCGACCAGGCAGATTCAGCGAACCCGGCCAGGCGCTACACGCGCCCCGAATACTTGCGCACGGCCCATTCCACCGTCAGGAAAGCGAGGACCAGGAAGAAAAGCCACTTCAGGTTAATCAGATCCTTCAGGTCATCTTCGGTCGTGATGACGGGTTTGTAATTGGCTTTGAAAATATCCTGGGCCAGCTGGTCGAGCTGCGCCGGGAAGTAGAGGCGGGCGCCGCTGCGCCGCGCGAGCTGGGCCAGCATATTGTGGTCGGCGCGTGATTCCAGGGCTTCCAGGGGCTGGGTCTGCACCAGGATTTCGCCGGCATCCTGCTGCGGCTGGCCGCCGAGCATAGCGCGGGCCTGGTAACGGTAGAGGCCGGCGGGCAGCGGGCCCAGGTGCAAGGGCGCGCCGTCCTCGGCGGTGGTGAAGCTGAAGCGGCGGGCCTGCTTTTTTTCGTCGGTCAGCGTGAGGTCGATCTTCTGACCGTAGAGGCGCTCGAAGATGGCGTTGTACGTCTCGGCACCCAGCGTCACATCATCCGCCGTGCCGAAACTATCCTGGGTGGGATACACGTCGAGGCGCTTTTTGTGGGCGTTTTGGGTCAGCAGCTGGAGCGTGCGGATGATGAGCCGGTCGTACGCTTCGGGCTGGTCGTCGTGGGCCACGGCTTCCTGCAGGCGCCATTGCCAGCTGCCATCGGTGAGCAGCGTGGCCTGGCGGCGCTCGGCCGGCCCGCCGAACACGAGCAGGGGCTTCTGAGTGGGCACCCGGCCAATTTGCTGCCACAAAGCCGCTTCCGCCCCCGCGCCGAGGCGCAAATCGCCGAAGGGCACGGGCGCCGGTGGATACTGCGCAAAGCGGCGGGCCGATTCCTCGTCGGTGGCAAAGCGGGCGAAGCCGGGGTTGGGGCGCGGCGTCACCTCGTCGGTCTGCGCCCCGCGCGCCTGAATACTGAGTCCCGCGCCAAGCTGGTTGTAAGCTGCCAGATCGGACTGGGCGCCAATAACATAGAGGGCCGGTACGCGTCGGGCTTTCACCTGGGCCAGCAGCTCATTGCCCAGTCCGCCCAGCGCCGGCAGCTGGTGCAGAATGGCTACATCAAAATCGGCATCGGCCCGGAGCGGGGCCACGCCGGGCAGGGCCAGGGTGAGCTCAAAATTGTCGTTGCCCAGAATAGCGGCGCGTAAGGCCTTCAGGTCGGGATGCGGCGCGGCGCCGGCCAGCAGCACGCGGAGCTTGCCTTTCACCACTTCGACGAAAGCCGTGCGGACGTTATTGAGCGTCGTGAATTCGCCGGGCTGGGGCACCACGCGCACCGCATAGCGCCGCTTGCCCGGCGCGGGCGCGGTGAGCTGGAAGGTGGTTTTCACCCGTTGGCGGCCGGCGGGCAGGGCCACGCGCTGGATGGCCAGCACTTTGGAGCCCTCGCGCAGCTCCACGGTGGCCACGCTGCCGGCGAAGCCTTCAAAACCGATTTCAGCTTCGATGGGAAACTTGTTTCCGCTGAAAGCCAATCGGTTATAAGTAAGCGCGGTGAGGCGCAGATCGCGTTTGGGGATGGTGTCGCCCACGGCCACGCCGTAGATGGGGAAGGGAAATTCGGAGTATGTGGGGCGGCGGCCCTGATTCACGAGGCCATCGGAGACGAGCACCACGCCGGCCAGGTTGCGGCCCTCGTACGCGTCGCGGGTGCTGGTTAGGAGCTGATCGAGGTCGGTGGTGCTGGCGCCGAAGCGGAGGGAATCGGGCCGGGCCGGGCGGCCGGGCTTGGGCGTGAGCGTGCGGGTTTCGACGGTGAAGCCCCGGCCGCGCAACGTTGCCGCCAGCCGGCCGAGTCCGGCGGTGGTCTGGGCCAACACGGGTTTGGCGGTGAAAAGCTCCACCGACTGCGAGTTATCAACGGCCAGGACCACGGTGGGCGCCTCGGTGTGCGTGGTGGTGGTTTTGACGAACGGCGCCAGCAGCAGGTAGCTCAAAAAGCTGATGACGGCGAAGCGCAGAGCGGCCAGCGCGTAATTCAACTGCTTGCTCCACGGCGCTTTAGCCGAGTATTGCAGGGCCGCGTAGCTGGCTCCGACGAGCAGGCAGAGCGGAATAAACCAGGCGGAGTATTGGGTGGTAAGCAAACGGAATTCGGGTTGAAGCGGAGCTAAAGATCGGCACGCGCCGCTAAGGTTGGCGGCCGGCGCTGGTTCAACGGCCGGGCCGGGGCGGCTGTTCAGGAACACGGGGCTGGCGGCTACAAAAGTTTTGGGCCAGCACCAACGGCTGAATAACGGACCTCCGCTCGTGGTTTGCTTTCGACCTGATTTCTAAATTTATTGGTTATATAAAGAATAAATTATATTTTAGGCAAATTTATGATTCCCTAAATGCCAACAGTCATGTTTACAGATCTACTGGTTTTGCGATTTCTCAATAAACAGCTTGTCATCTTTTGCCTTGGTTTGGCCGGATTATTTGGGGTGTCAGTTTTTTCGGGGCAGGCTCAAACCCGCATTCTGTTCGTGGGTAATAGCTTCACTTACGGCTATGCCGCCCCGGTGCTGAATTATAATGCGGCTGCGATCACGGACGAAAATTTTGGGCTGCAGCCGGGTGATGTGCGCTATGAGGGGGATAATTCGGGGCCCTGGGGTGGCATTCCGGGCATTTTCAAGAAATTTACCGACCAGGTGGGCCTCTCGTACGAAGTGCACATCGAGGCCATCCCCGGCCAGACGCTCGAATATCAATTTAACCATGCCTTGCCCGTTATTAAACAGACCAAATGGGATCGGGTTGTGCTGCAGGAGTTGAGCACCCGTCCTTTACCGACGGCCCGTAGCGGACAGCCTTCGCTGTTCTTTAGCTCCGCCACGCAGCTGGAGCAGGCGGTCCATTCGGTCAACTCGGGCGTTAAGGTCTATCTCTTTGAAACCTGGGCCCGGGCCGATCTGACTTATCCGGCGAATCAGCCTTACTCGGGCTTGCCAATTGATGTAATGAGTGCAGATCTGCACGATGCTTATTCCCAGGCTCTGGGCCAGAATACTCATTTTGAGGCCGTTGCACCAGTGGGGGAGGCCTGGCTGCGGGCTATTCAGACGGGCGTGGCCGAGCGTAATCCGTATAGACCGACGCCCAACCGGTTGAATCTGTGGACTGACGATAATAAGCACGCCAGTAAATGGGGATCCTATCTTGCGGCCTGCGTATTGTTTCATCAGATAACCGGGGTTGATCCGCGGCGGCTGGGTACAGGGGAGCAGGCGGCAGCCACTCTGGGGATCAAACCGACCGAGGCCGGGGCCTTGCAGCAAATTGCTTACCTATTAGGTACATAGACCCGATATCGGCGTCCGGCGTCCGCCTGGCCCGCGGGACGCTTAGCACTGCGCAGCAGGCCGGCGAATCGGAACTGGATTTTTCCCGGCAGAAGAACAGTGCCGGCGAGTACCTGCTGCACCCAACCGGCTCAGGTGAAAGCAGGCAGCTCCGGTTGATTCGCCCATAATTGAAGTTGAAGTCGTTCAGAAAGTCGTTTTTTTAAGCGCTCGTCATGCTGAGCGTAGCGGAGCGGAGTCGAAGCATGACAGAATTTTCAACTTTCTAGTCAGTTTCGTTGACTGATCGCGGAGTTCCGGAACCAGACCACCCGAATTATACCGCCAACGGGCCCCAAAATCAGTAGCTGGTTCGGGAGCCTGTTGGGGTTTTTGGGGTGATTGCGGGCTAGGTCAGCATGCCCCCGTCGACCTGCAGCACCTGTCCGGTAATGTAGCTGGAATCGTCAGAAGCCAGGAAGGCGGTGGCTTTGGCCACGTCCTCGGGCGAGCCGCCGCGGCGGAGCGGAATGGCTTTGCGCCACTCGTCGACCTGCTTTTGGTCCAGAGTGTCAGTCATTTCCGTTTCGATAAAGCCGGGGGCGATGGCGTTGCAGCGGATGTTGCGCGAGCCCAGCTCCAGGGCCACCGATTTGGTGAAGCCGATGATGCCGGCCTTGCTGGCGGCGTAGTTGGCCTGCCCGGCGTTGCCCTTGATGCCGACCACGCTGGTCATGTTGATGATGGAGCCGGCCTTGGCGCGCATCATGGGCTTGGTGGCCGCTTTGGTGAGGTTGAAAACCGATTTTAAATTGACGGTGAGGACATTGTCCCACTGTTGCTCGCTCATACGCATGAGCAGGCCGTCCTGGGTGATGCCGGCGTTGTTGACGAGAATATCCAGCTTGCCAAAATCGGCCAGCACGTCCTCGATGAGTTTTTCGGCCTGGGCGTAGTCGGAGGCGTCGGAGCGGTAGCCTTTGGTTTTGGTGCCGTGGGCGGCCAGCTCGGCCTCCAGGGCCTGGCCTTTCTCGACGGAGGATAAGTAGGTGAAAGCGACCTGGGCGCCCAGCTGGGCAAAATGCGCGGCAATGGCGCGGCCGATTCCTTTGGAAGCACCCGTTACGAGGGCTACTTTTCCGGTCAGTGTTTGGGTCATGGGGCGAAGGTAGTACGTACGGTAAGCTTCAGCTTGGGGCCAAAAGTAGCCACGGGGCGCCCCAAAAGCGCGCGCCGGGCGGTTAGAATCGGCATCTTTGTAGAGGGAAGCCAAAGCTGACCGTCTGATTTCATGTCTCACCACGCTATCTGTATTCTGGGCGCGGGTCCCGGCGGGGCTGCCGCCGCCCTGCACCTGGCCAACGCTGGCCAGCCCAGCCTGCTGCTCGATCGCGCCGCTTTCCCGCGCGATAAAGTCTGCGGCGATGCCCTCAGCGGCAAGGTCCTGAACGAGCTCAAGCGCATCGGGGATGAGCTGCCCGCCCGGCTGGCTGCCGCCCCCACGCAAATTCCGAGCTGGGGCATCGATTTTTTCGCGCCCAATGGCCGCCGCCTCGCCATTCCGTTCAAGCCCAGGTTCGACAAAGCCACGGACCGTGCCGCCGGCCACGTTGCCAAACGCATTGATTTCGATAACTTTCTGGTTGATGAAGTGCGGCAGCGCCCCGAAATAGACTTCCGCGAGAACGTGGACGTGGCGCGCACCGAGCGCACGGCCACCGGCTGGCAGCTGCTCGACAAAGCCGGCCAGGAGGTCGCCACCTGCCGGCTGCTGCTGGTGGCCAACGGCGCCCAGTCCGAATTTGCCCGCAAAATTGCCGGCCACGCCCTCGAACCCGATCACCACTGTGCCGGCCTGCGCACCTATTACCGCAACGTGAGTGGCCTGAGCCCCGACAATTTCATCGAGCTGCACTTCATTAAGGACTTTCTGCCGGGCTACCTCTGGGTGTTTCCGTTGCCCAACGGCCAAGCCAATGTGGGCGTGGGTATGTTGTCGAAGACCGTAGCCGCAAAAAAAATCAACCTCCGCCAGCGGCTTGACGAGATTTTGGCCACCCACCCCACGCTAGGTCCGCGTTTTGCGCAGGCCGAGCGGTTGGGGCCGGTGCGCGGCTTCGGCCTGCCGCTGGGCTCGAAAAAACGGGCACTTTCGGGCGCCAATTACCTGTTGCTCGGCGATGCCGGCTCACTCATCGATCCCTTCAGTGGCGAGGGGATTTCGCACGCCATGGTCAGCGGCCGGCACGCCGCTATCTGGGCCGAACAAGCCGTCGCCAAAGCGGATTTCAGCCCTGAATTCCTCAAAAACTATGATCAGGCCGTCTACAACCGCCTCTGGCAGGAACTGCGCCTGAGCCGCATCATGCAGCGGCTGCTCAACTTCCCCAGTCTGTTCAACATCGTGGCCAACCGCGCTGCCAGCAACCCCACGCTGGCCGAAACGCTCTCGGCCATGTTCATGGATCTGGACCTGCGCGAACGGCTTCGGCAACCGAGCTTTTATTTCCGGCTGCTCTTCGGCGGTAAATAAAAAAGGACCCGTAGGGATGCTACGGGGTGTTTTTAGCTAGTTACGCTTGGGAACTGGTCGGGGAGCCGGGCGGGCGGGCGGCGCTTTAACGGGCGTTTTACCGTCGCTGCCCACGTAGCGGCGCAGGCTTTTGGCCGCTTCGGGATTGAGTCTGGTCGCGCGCTCCAGGTCGCGCCGGGCTTCCGTCAGCTTATCGAACGACGAGTAGCTGATGCCGCGGTATTCCCAGGCGTCGGCATAAGTCGAATCGAGCTGGATGGCGCGGGTAAAATCGGCCACGGCGGGCTTGTACTGGTACATCTGCATTTTGGCCACGCCCCGGCCGAAGTACGCTTCCTTGTCGTCGGCGCGGTACTTGATGGCGCCGGAGAAGTCAGTGGCCGCCACCTTGTATTCCTTCATCATCAGGCGGTTGACTCCGCGGTTGTAGTACGCATCGGGATTGTTGCGCTGGTAGCGGATGGCGGCCGTGTAGTCGGGCAGGGCCTCTTTGTACTGCTTCAGGAAGCTTTTGGCCTTGGCGCGGGCCAGCAGGGCCGCCGGGTTTTTAGGGGCGTCGACGAGCGCCGTTTCTGCCCCGGCGAGCATGCGGCGGTAATCGGCGGC
>JAYWCH010000030.1:0-43895 GCA_043780755.1 Hymenobacter sp. | reverse complement strand
CTCCATTCTGGGCGCCCTCACGCTGTACCTGGATTTCATCAACCTGTTCCTGTTTTTGCTGCGTCTGTTCGGGCGGCGGCGGTAGCAGCTTGGAGCGGGGATAAAAACGGGCATCCGCCAAAAATTATTCCCACACTTTTAAATACAGAAAAATGCCCCGGCCATTTGATCGGGGCATTTTTCTGTAGTCAGGAATAAGCCGCCGCCTGGGGAGGCTGGCCGACGCCACAGACTCTAGATAAGGATGACAGGTGTCCAGGATGACAATTTTTTTGACTTGCAAATCAGCTTCGGTAATAGCTAGCCGCGCCAAACAGTCTGATAGCCTGGAAACGGCAGTTTCTCAAGCTCCCAAAGCGTCGTCGGTGCCGCCCGGTTAGGTCCGGCCCGGCGTAGCCGCAGTATCCCAGTTATTCTTTAGCCGGATTGGGCTTGCGGCCGCGCCGGGGGGTGGGCTCCCGGGGCGGGGCGGGCTTTTCGACCAGTAATCCTTCGCGGCGCAAGACGTCGCGCAAGCCATTTAGCGTGGGGAATTCCTCGCGCAGTTCCTGCGCCAAGCGGAGCACGGGCTCGGTGAGGCGCGGGGCCGTGCCGCGCACCGACACCAGCCAGCGGCCGATGCGCTCGTAGAGAAACGCTCCGCGTTTGGCGTTGTAACGGCCGTTGAGGTAGGCGCGGGTACGGGTTTCGATCTCCAGCATGAGCGGCGTGGGGTCGACGGCCGCCAGGCGCATGAGGGCGATTTCGGTGTGATAGGCCGGTGTGATGGCCAGCCATTCCAGCCCCAGCACGAAGTCGCGGAGGGCGGCCAGGTCGGCTTCGCGGGCGAGGAGCTCGGCGGCAAAGGCCACGCTGCCGGGCTGGCCGGGCCGGGCCGCCGCCACGGCAGTTTTCACAAAAGCGGCGAGGGCGGCCGGATTCAGCAAGGGCCGCAGCAGCTCGAAGTCTTCCAGGCGATGATTGGCCAGGGTCCGGTGGCGGAGGGCGGCGCGGTAGAGGTCAGGCGCCTGGGCGGCGGTAAAAGTGGTGAGGACGAAGTCGCCGAAGCGGTCGGGCCAGAAGCTGAAGGCTTTGCCGGCGGCGCGCAGCAGGTTGGGGCGGTCGGCCTGCCTGGCGTAGAAGTGGAGCAGCAGCTGCGCCACGGCGGCATCGGTGGGCAGCAGAGTTTCGGCAGCGGCGGCCCAGGCCGCGTCGTTGGGCAGGGTCTGGGCGCTTTGCAGGGCCAGGCGGGCGCGGGTGTCGGGGCTGAGTTTGGCCGGGGCGAGTCGGATGGTGAGCAGGGGCGCAGTGGTGTGGTCGGCGGCCAGCGCCAGGAGGATAGGGAGCCAGCTTTGCTCAAAATCAGCCCATTGCGCGGGCGGGCTGGCCAGGTATCGGCCCAGCCATTTGAGGGCCGCTTTCAGCTCGGCCGGCGCGATTACGGCGCTGAGCAGCACGGCGGGCCAGCCGGCCTGGGCCAGATCGTCGTGCCACTGGCGCAGCACGTCGGTGCCGTAGTCGCCGAAGGTGTCGTAGTCGTCGCTGGCCGGCTCCTCAATCTGATAAATGGCCGCGCAGGCTATGGCCCAGTAGCGCAGGGCGGCGGTGAGCTGCCCGCCCCGGGCCAGCTGCAGCAGCCCGGCCACAAAAGGACCCAGGGCATCACGAAGCGCATCTTCGGCGGCTTCGGTCATGGCATCGCCTTCGTCCTCGGCGTCGTAGGCTTCGCTATTTTCCCAGAATTCCTCGTCAAATTCCAGCACTTCCAGCGTATCGGTGAGGCGCTGGGGCAGGCTGGTCAGCAGAGCCTCGTTGGAAACGGCCTCGGGCTGACTGCCGAAGCCCAGAAACTGCCGGGCCAGGTCGTCGTTTTTGGCTAGGGCTTGCTTGAGAAAGCGTAGCTTATCGCTTTTCTTGCGGTCGGCCCAGGCGGCTTTTATGGCCGTGGTCAGTCCGGCCGCATCAGCCGCGCCGGGCGAAGGCACGGCCTGGGCCGGACTAGCCAAATCAGCGGGCAGGTAGGCATCGAGCACGGCCAGGCCCAGCGCCACGCTGTGCTTGCAGATGCCGTCGAAAGCGTAGGGGCAACTACACGTAAATTCGGGTTCGGCCCCGGCCAGGTGCAGCACCACGCGGTAGCTGCGACTGCCCTGAATAGTGGCGTGAAAGTCATTGCCCTCGCGTCGCAGCTTGCTCACGTGGCCTTCGTCGTAATAGTCCTGGCCGCGCGTGAAGCTGGTGGCGTTGGCAAGACGACGCAGGGTCTGGCGGGTAAACATGGGGGCATATTGGGGGAAGTCGGCAAAAATAGGCCGTGGCGCGTATGGCACCGGTGGGCGCGGGCTGCAATTTCAACCGAAAACCCCACCCCGCTACTGCATAAATACCGGCCGGATCAAATTTTCAAACGTGAAAATCTCGTCCCATTTCGCCTGCGTCAGCAAGCCGCGCTCCACCACGGCGATGTCGTGGACCGACTTGCCGGTTTTCAGCGCCTCCCGGGCAATGTCGGCCGAGGCTTCGTAGCCGATCACGGGGTTGAGCTGGGTTACGATGCCGATGCTGTTGCGCACGAGGCTTTCGGCGTGCTCCTTATTGGCCGTGATGCCCACCACGCACTTATCGCGCAGGGTGCGGCAGGCGTTGGTCATGTAGGAGATGGAGGTGAACAGGGCGAAGCTGATGACCGGCTCCATGACGTTGAGCTGGAGCTGGCCGGCCTCGGCGGCCATGGTTACCGTGAGGTCGGCCCCGATGACGTAGAAAGCAGTCTGGTTCACCACTTCGGGCACCACCGGATTCACCTTGCCGGGCATGATGCTGGAGCCCGGTTGCAGGGGCGGCAGGTTGATTTCATTGAAACCGGTACGTGGGCCAGAGGAGAGCAGGCGCAGATCGTTGCAAATTTTGGAGAGTTTCACCGCCGTGCGCTTGAGCACGCCGGAGAGCTGCACGTAGGCCCCGGTGTCGTAGGTGGCCTCAAAAAGATCGCCGGCCAGCACCAGGTTCAGGCCGGTGATGGTGCGCAGGTGCTCGGTGACCAGCTCGGGGTAGCCGGTGGGGGCGTTGATGCGGGAGCCGATGGCGGTGGCGCCCATGTTGATCTCGTCAATGAGCCGGCGGCTGTCGTCGATGCGCAGCAGCTCCTCGCGCAGGTTGGTGCCGAAGGCCCGGAACTCGTCGCCCATGCTCATGGGCACGGCGTCCTGGAGCTGGGTACGGCCCATTTTGAGGATGTCGCGGAACTCCACGCCCTTCTCGGCGAAGGCATCGGCGAGCGCGCCCAGGGTTTCGCGGTAGCCGACCAGCTTATTGTTGAGGGCGATGCGAAAAGCCGTGGGGTAGGCGTCGTTGGTGCTTTGCGAGCAGTTGACGTGGTTGTTGGGGTGGCAAAACTGGTAGTCGCCCTTGGCGTGGCCCATGATTTCGAGGGCCACGTTGGCGATGACTTCGTTGGCGTTCATGTTCACGGAAGTGCCCGCGCCGCCCTGAATCATGTCGGTCAGAAACTGCTGGTCAAACTCGCCGGCCGCCACCCGGTCGCAGGCGGCGATGATGGCGCTGGCAATGGGCACGGGCAGCACGCCCAGGTCCCGGTTGGCCATTGCGGCGCCCTTTTTCACGAAGGCCAGCGCCTGCACAAACAGCCGCTCGGTATTGATGGGAATGCCGGTGATGGCAAAATTTTCGAGCGCGCGCAGGGTCTGAATGCCGTAGTAAGCGGTGTCGGGCAGGGTGCGTTCGCCCAGGAAGTCGTGTTCGGTACGGGAAATACTCATGCGAAAGTTGGAGATTGATGGGCGGGGTGGGGTTGGCGCGTTCTACGGCCTGGGCTGGCGCAACGGCGGTCTGGTTTGCAAATAAACCATCCGCCGCGCCCGGTGGCGTTTCGGTTTTGCGGTGTTCCTTTACGGGCCGTCGGGGGAGTTCCCCGCCGGCCCGCCCGCTGCTTATGAAATTTCGCTACCTGCCTTTGCTGGCTCTGATTCTGGCCAGCTGTTCCTCTGCCGATAAAACCGCCGTCAAAGTCGGTCCCGATGGCCGGTTTGAGATTTTCAAAAATCAGTTTATCAACGCCTTGTGGCGGCAAAATCCGGACTACGCCGCCTCGCAAGGCTACCATAAGTACGACTCGCTGCTGGTCATTCCCAACGCCGCCCAGCGCCAGCGCGAGGCAGTTTTCACCCAGCAAAACCTGAGCGCGCTGGCCAGATTTGCACCCGATAGCCTTTCGCCCAACAACCAGATCGACCTACGCCTGCTGCGCAATGAGTTGCGTTCGCAACGCTGGTACGCCGACACGCTCAAAAGCTGGCAGTGGAATCCGGCCAACTACAACCTCGGCGCCGCGGTGGGCGACCTGCTCGCCAGCCGCCACTACCGCCTCGACCGCCGGCTGCGCAACATCTCCGAGAAAATCAGCTTTGCCCCCGAGTTCTACGCTGCCGCCCAGGCCAGCCTGCGCACGCCCACCCGCGAGCACACCGAGCTGGCCATGAAGCAGAACGCCGGCGGGCTGGCCGTTTTCGGCTCGGCCCTGGCCGACTCGGTTCAGAAATCGGGCCTGAGCGCGCCGGAGAAAAAGCTGCTCACCGCCCGCATCGCGGCCACGCGGGGCGCCATTCAGGGCTATATCGATTTTCTGAAAAATGACGTGCTGTCCGCTGGTAAGTTCCGCTCGTTCCGCATCGGCAAGGAGTTGTTCAACCAGAAATTTGCCTACGATATTCAGTCGCATTTTTCCGCCACCGAAATCTATCAGCAGGCGCTGAAGCACAAAACTGAGCTGCTGCACGACATGGGCCACCGCGCCGCCCGGCTCTACCCCAAGTATTACCCCGGCCGCAAAGCGCCCGCCGACACCCTGGCGCTAATTGCCGCCGTCATCAACCAGCTCACGCTGAAACACGCCCCCCGCGACGGTTTTGTGGACGCCGTGAAGCGCCAGATCCCGACCCTTATCGCCTTCGTCAACGAGCATAAACTTCTGACCCAGGACCCCGGCAAGCCGCTGGTGGTGCGCGAAACCCCGCTCTACATGCGCGGCAGCGGGGCCGGCGCCAGCGTTTCGGCCCCCGGCCCCTACGACAAAGGCGCCAACACCTACTACAACGTAGAGCCCCTGCCCGCCGAGTGGACGCCCGCCCAGGCCGAAAGCTACCTGCGCGAATACAACGATTACACCCTGCAGATTCTCAATATTCACGAAGCCATTCCCGGCCACTACACCCAGCTGGTGTACGCCAACCGCTCGCCCTCGCTGGTGAAAAGCATCTTCGGCAACGGCGCCATGATTGAGGGCTGGGCCGTGTACACCGAACGCATGATGCTGGAAAGCGGCTACGGCAACAACTCCGATGAAATGTGGCTGCTCTGGGATAAATGGAATATGCGGGTGACGCTCAATACCGTCATCGACCACGCCATTCAGGTCGATAACATGAGCGAAAACGATGTGGTGAATATGCTGCGCCGCGATGGCTTTCAGGAGGAAGCCGAAGCCCGGGGCAAATGGCTGCGCGCCACCCTGAGCCAGGTGCAGCTGAGCAGCTACTTCACCGGCTACTCCGAGATTTACGCCCTGCGCGAAGAGTTGAAGCAGCGCGACGGCCGCTCGTTCGAGCTGAAAGCTTTTCACGAAAAGTTTCTGAGCTACGGCAGCGCCCCGGTCAAATACATTCGCGAGCTGATGCTGCGCAAGTAAGCGGCCGGCCGGCGGGTGGGCGGGCCGCTCCCGTATCGGGGCGGGCCGCCGGCTCCCCGGGCTACCTTTGGCCGTGTTCTTTTTCCTGTCCAAAATTCTTGATCTCGTGCTGCTGCCCACGGTGTGGCTGCTGGCTTTGCTGGCGGCGGCTCTGCTGGCCCGGCAGCCGCGCCGGCAGCGCCAGTGGCTGCGGGCGGCCCTGATTTTTACCATCGTCGGCACCAATCCTGCGCTGGTAAACGAGGCCCTGCTGGCCTGGGAGCGCCCGCCCGTTCCACTGGCCGCCCTGCCCGCCCGGGCCGATGCCGCCGTGCTGCTCACCGGCATCACCGAAGTAGATAAGTCGCCCCACGACCGCGTCTACCTCGGCGCCGGCGCCGACCGGCTCACCAATGCCCTGTGGCTATACCGGGCCGGCCGGGTCCGGCGCATTCTCATCTCCGGCGGCTCGGGCGCGGTGCTCCAAAAGGCGCACACCGAAGCGGCCGATCTGGCCACGCTGCTGCGTCTGGCCGGCGTGCCGGCCGCCGATATTCTGCTGGAAGACCATAGCCGCAACACCCGCGAAAACGCGCTCTTTACCCAACGCCTGCTGGCGGCGCACCCGGACATTCACTCGCTGGTACTCGTCACCTCAGCCTTTCACCAGCGCCGGGCGCTGGGCTGCTTCCAGAAAGTGGGCCTGCGCCCGGTGCCCTTCCCCGCCGGCTTCCGCAGCACCGACCGCCGCTCCACGCCCGATTACTGGCTGGTCCCCAGCGCCAGCGCGCTGGAAAAATGGACGCTGCTCGCCCACGAAATAGCCGGCTGGCTGACGTATAAGTTGTTGGGTTATTTGTAGAAGCGCGTTGCGGTGGTTGCTTTTTTGCAAGCCAAAAATTTCATTATTCTTTTATCTGTCATCCTGAGCTTGCGAAGGACCTTATAACGGCTGAGCGGTCATCAGTCAGGCGTGATCAGGTCCTTCGCAAGCTCAGGATGACAAACTTTTTGACTTGCTGAACAGCACCTATAGAAGCGCGCCGCGCCGCTTTTCCACAAAAAATCTACTCCGTCTTCGCACCGGCAACTACTTCTTTCCCAATCCAGACGGATTTCAGGTTCACGAATTCCCGGATGCCGAGGTAGGAAAGCTCGCGGCCGTAGCCGGACTTTTTGACCCCGCCGAAGGGCAGTTCGGGCATGGATTTTACGATGCCGTTGATGAAAACCGCGCCGTTTTCCATCCGGCGGGCCATGGCTTCGCCTTTTTGGGCGTCTTTGGTCCACACCGCCGCGCCGAGGCCGAAGCGGGAATCATTGGCCAGGCGCACAGCATCGTCGGCATCTTTGGCTTCGAGCACCAGGGCCACGGGGCCGAATAATTCTTCGGAGTAAGCGCGCTGGCCGGGCTTGATATTGGAGAGAATCATTGGCCGGAACAGGGCCGTGCCGGGCTTGGCCTGGCCGCCGAACAGCGCCACTTTAGCGCCCTGGGCCACCGAATCGGTGACCTGCAACGTAAGCTCATCGGCCAGATCGGGCCGGGCCATGGGGCCGTACTGCGTGCTGTCGTCGAGCGGGTCGCCGGGGCGCAGGGCCAGCAGGTGGGTTTTCAGGTGGTTGATGAATTCTTTCAGCACGGGTTTTTCCACGATGAAGCGTTTGGCGGCAATGCAGCTCTGGCCGCTGTTGATCATACGCGACTGGGCGGCGGCCTGGGCGGCCCGGGCCACGTCGGCGTCGGCCAGCACGATGAACGGATCGGAGCCGCCCAGCTCCAGCACGGTTTTTTTGATCTGGGCGCCGGCAATGGCGGCCACGGCCGAGCCGGCACCCTCGCTGCCGGTGAGGGTCACGGCGCGCACCCGGTCATCAGTCAGCAGCTTTTCGATCAGGTCGGAGCCGATGAGCAAGGTGCGGAAGCAGGCGGGGGGCAGGCCTGCGTCGTGGAAGATTTTTTCCAGCGCCAGGGCGCACTGCGGCACGTTGGAAGCGTGTTTGAGCAGGCCCACGTTGCCGGCCATCAGGGCCGGGGCGGCGAAGCGGATTACTTGCCAGAGGGGAAAATTCCAGGGCATCACGGCCAGCACTACGCCCAGCGGCTGGTAGCTGATGAAGCTGCGGCTGGCGTCGGTCCTGATGATCTCATCAGCCAGAAAGCCCTCGGCATGCTCGGCGTAGTAGTCGCAACAGCCGGCGCATTTCAGGACTTCGGCCCGGCCGTCGGTCACGGGCTTGCCCATTTCCAGGGCCATGAGGCGGGCCAGCTCGTCTTGCCGCTCGCGCAGCAGGCCGGCGGCGCGGCGCAGAATTTCGGCCCGGTGGGCGAACGTGGTGGCCTGCCAGCCCACCCGCGCCCGGTGGGCCTGGCCCAGAATCCGTTCGGTTTTCGCCCAGCTAAAAGCAGTAAAACGGCGCAGTACGCGGCCGGTATGAGGATTAAATGATTCGATAGACATGGCGAATAAAATTAGGTACCAAAAAGTTAGCGCTGAAATGTGAAACTAAGATGAGCCTGAGCGCTTAATCATAAATATTCAACTTGTGCAACACTGATCCGGTCACGCCCCCAGCCGCCCCGTATAAGTTAAACTTCGCCGTTAAACGTAGTTTCGTGCGTTCAACTGGGTGTAGGTTTCAAGGCCTCATTATTTATTTCTGCTCCTCCCGTGTCCGATCTTTCTCTTATCTCTTTGCCACCCGCCGCTGAGGCTGAACTTGTTAGGCGACTCCAGGCCCGCGACGAGGCAGCCATGACGCTGTTTTACGACCGGTATTCGGCGGCGCTCTACGGCGTGATTTTCCGGATTGTGAAGGCCGAGGACGAGTCCGAGGATGTGTTGCAGGAGGCCCTGATTAAAATCTGGCACGCCTTCGCCAGCTACGATCCGGCCAAGGGCCGCCTTTTCACCTGGGTGCTCAACATTTGCCGCAATCTCAGCATTGACAAAATCCGCTCCCGCCAACACCGCGTAGGTAACAAAACTCAGGGACTGGACGACAGTCTGACGGCTCAACGTCAGGCTGCGCCCACTACCTTTCGTCCTGAGCACATTGGCCTGCAGGAGATCACCCAGAAACTGATTCCCGAACAGCGTCGAATAATCGACCTGCTCTACTTCGAGGGCTTCACGCAAAGTGAAGTAGCAGAGGAGCTTAATATTCCTCTGGGCACGGTTAAGACCCGGGCCCGCACTGCTATCAAAGTCCTCAGTAAACTTATTCGCTAGATCAGTCGTGGAAAATATTCAAAAATATATAGAATCGGGTATCATTGATCTTTACGTGCTCGGGGAACTTTCAGTTGCCGAGCAAGCAGAAGTTGAAAAAAACGCCGCTGCGTACCCGGAAGTCCGGTCAGAATTGAAACAGGTGCAACTCGCGTTAGGTTTCTACGCTGGAGCTCACGCCACCACACCGCCGGCGGGCCTGCGCGAGCGGGTGCTCGGCAACGTCCTGGCTCAGATTTCAGGTTCGGCCGGGGCCGGTTCGTTGCCGGTTGCCGGTAATGGGGTTATTGATGCCCCGGCGTCCGTGTTCGCGGCCCCAGCCGTTGCGGTCGCCCGCGAGGCGGTGGTCCGGCCCATGTCGACGGCACCCGTAGCGCTGCCCGCCAGCCGTTCCGGCTGGGCGCTGGCCGCTTCGGTGGCCCTGATTCTGAGCCTCGGGGGCAACGCGCTGCTTTACTCCCGTTGGAAAAACGCCAGTACGGACCTCGTAGCCCTGCAAAACGATCAGACCCGGCTGGCCACGACCACCCGGGTCGTGGAAAGCAAGCTGGGTAGCCTACGGCAGGAAAATCAGGTTTTGCGCAGCGAAGAATTCCGCACCGTGGCCCTGGCCGGCACCAAAGACGCGCCGACCGCCCACGCCCGGGTGCTGTTCAACTCCGCCACGCACAAAGTATATGTCGACGTCAGGAGCCTGCCCGCCTTGCCCGAGGGCAAGCAATACCAGCTCTGGGCCCTCGACAAAGGCAAGCCCGTGGATGCCGGGATGCTGGCCGTCAACACGGCCACGGGCTCCGATATGCAGCAGATGAAAGATATTGCCAGTGCCCAGGCGTTCGCCATGACCATTGAGCCGGTGGGCGGCAGTGCCAGTCCCACCATGCCCATTCAGGCCATGGGCGCGGTCACGATCTAAACTAATCTGCGCATTTGTTCTTTTGCAGAAGCCCCCGCCATAGTCGTTTTCCGACGGTTGGCGGGGGCTTCTGCGGGCTAATTGCGCCGGCTCTCGCCGGTCTTCCCCGTAGATTTCCCCGTATTTTTGCCTATCAACTCACACTCATTCCACCGCCGCCCATGTCTTACTACAACCCCGACGACTTAGCCAAATTTGGTAAAATATCCGAATGGCAGCCCGAAATGGGCCGTAAGTTTTTTGATTATTACGGCGAAGTATTCAAAGAAGGCGCCCTGACGCAGCGCGAAAAAGCGCTCATTGCCCTGGCCGTAGCCCACGCTGTGCAGTGCCCGTACTGCATCGATGCCTACACCACTGATTCGCTGCAAAAAGGCGCCGACGAGGCCCAGATGATGGAAGCCGTGCACGTGGCGGCGGCCATAAAGGGCGGCGCGGCTCTGGTGCACGCCACCATGATGATGAACAAGGCCAAAGAGCTGTCGATGTAATCCGTTGCCAGCCAGTTAATTTAACGAATGATGGTTTTAAAATGCGCTGCGCTGATCGTGCTTGCCTTCAGCCTGTTCGCGCTCAGCGCCTGCGGGCAGGGCGGGGCGAAGGCGCCCAGCGGCTCCAACCCTAATTACGAGCGGATGCTGCGGGTTTTGTACCGCAACACCGTGCCCACGGTGCCGGCGTCGGCGTTGGCGCAGGCGCTGCGCCGGCCCGCCGGCCTGCTGTTGCTCGACGCCCGCAGTCCGGCCGAGTTCAAAGTCAGCCACTTGCAGGGCGCGCGGTTTGTGAACTTCGATTCGCTGGCCTACGAGCAGTTTGCAGGGCTTGATCGCAAGCGGCCGGTGGTGGTCTACTGCTCGGTTGGCTATCGTAGCGAGCGGCTGGGCGAGCGCCTGCACGCGCTGGGTTTCCAAAATGTGCAGAACCTCTACGGCGGAATTTTTGAGTGGATTAACGAAGGCTACCCGGTCTACAATGCGCAAGGCCCGACGCTGAACGTGCACCCGTACTCCGCGCTGTGGAGTCCCTGGCTGCAACGCGGCCGCAAAGTATACGAGTAGGAATTGGGGCAGTCCGGTCGGGCGGATTACCGCTGATTTCTTCAGTTGAAAATTGAAGGTGAGCTGTTTACGAACGGGCTTGACGCCCTCTCCCGGGCGTATTCCAGGCCCAGCACGGCGAAGGTGAGGGCGTATTCAGCGGCAATCAGCCAGGGGTTTTCTGTGGTATTGCTGGTGCGGTAGGCGGCGTAGGAGAGCACGGCCAGCCCCCCCCACACCAGCGGAAAGCGAAAGCCGGAGAGCGCGCTCAGGCCAATGAGCACCGTCAGGTACCAGGGGTGCACGGTGGTGGCGAAGGCGTAGTAAGCCGTGAGCAGCAGTAGCAGCGTGCGGGGCAGGGTGGCTAGGCGCGGCCGGCGCTCGCGGCCCGCCAGCGCCAGCCCGATGAGTGCGCCGATCAGCGCCAGAGCTGGACCGAGCAGCGCAATCTGGTTGTAGCCCGTGAGCCAGTAGCCCACGGGCCGGAGCAGGTAATAAAGGCTGGCGTTAAATTCAAAGCTGCGGAAATACAGGTTCAGACTCTGGCTGATATTGCGGATTAACTCCAGGGAAATAAATGGGCTGAACAGCAGCAGCAGCGTGCCCACGCTCAGCGCCGCGTAGCGGGCAAACCGGCGCCCGCCCAGCCGCCGCACCAGTAGCGGCAATGCCAGCAGCGGCAGCAGCTTGGTGGCCATGCCCAGGCCCAGCGCCAGCGCGGACAGTCGGCCCCGCCGCCGTACCAGCAGCCACAGGGCCAGCAGCACGAAGAACAATAGGATGCCTTCTACGTGGAGGTTGCCGGTCAATTCCACAATCACCAGCGGGTGTAGCAGGTAGCGCAACGCCCGCTCGGCCGGCCAGCCGAAGGCCGCGAGCAGGGCCAGCAGCAGCCCGGCCGTGCCAACTTCAGCCAGCACAATAATCACCCGCAGACTGCATGCAAAGCCCGCGTTGGAAAGGGGCGCCAGACGTGCCGCCGCCCCGAAAATAAGCTGACTTACCGGCGGATACACCGAGTAGAAATGTGGGGAATTCAGCCCCCGGTACAATTCCTGGAGCCGGGGCAAGGTTTGGTTGCGCGTGGTTTCATCCCTGAAAACCGTGCGGGCGCCGTCGGCGATAATGGCATCGGGGCGGTACTGGAACGGGTTAGCGCCGTGGGCGACCAGCAGGCCATCCCAGCGAAAGCGGTAGAAATCATCGGAGAGGGCGGGCGTGGCCGGCAGCCAGAGCAGGCGGAACAGCAGCGCCAGACCCAGACCCCAGCGCCACGGTAGCCGGCTGTGCAGCAGCCAGGTGTAGGCCAGCAGCGCCACCGCAAACAGCCCCGCGAGCTGCCCAAACTGCGCCCGGGGCGTGTCGTAAGCCAGGGCCGCATAGGCCGCGCCGGAAATCAGCCCTGCCATTACCTGAGAGACCGAAGGAAACTTGCCGGGCACGGGTGGATTGATGGTGGTGGAGAAAAGCTAGCGGGCGTGACGCACGGAATAAAAGCACACCGCCCCGGAGCCAATGGTGAGCAGCAAGTGAAAAGGCAGCAGGCCGACGTCGCCGAAGTACAGCCCCGCCCCGAGTCCGAACGCGAAATAAACCGTCAGCAGCGCTTCGAGCACCACCAGCGGGCCGATGCCGCCGGTGCGGTAGCGCCGGCGAGCCAGGCCGGCCGAACCGGCTTTGGGCGTGCGCACGAAGGGCGTGCGCCGCCCGAGCCAACCCAGGGCCACGGCCCGCGCATTGTGCAGCGCCAGGCCCATCGACACGGAGAGAAACAGCAGGAAAAAACCGGGGTAGCGCCAGGCCAGGCCCGTGGGCTGCGCCAGCCGCCAGGCCGTGTAGTAATAATAAATCAGCGGCACGAAGCCCAGCAGAAACACTGACGCCAGCTGAAACACCAGCCGGTACTCGCGGTAGTGCGCCCGCACGAAAACCAGCGGCACGCTCAGCAGCGCCATCAGTAGGATAATGACGTAGACGCTGCTATTGAGTAAGTGGAAGGTTGCGTGGAATTTGGTGCTCAGGGGCTGAGTCGAGCGCCAGACCGCGCCCAGGTGCTTGCGGGCCGTTTCGGCGGCGCCCTTAGTCCAGCGGAACTGCTGCGACTTGATGGCGTCCATGGCGGCGGGCAGCTCGGCGGGGGCTACGATCTCGGGGCGGTACACGAAGCGCCAGCCGCGCAGCTGGGCGCGGTAGCTCAGGTCGAGGTCTTCGGTGAGAGTGTCGGTGTGCCAGCCGCCGGCGTCGGCAATGCAGGCGCGGCGCCACACGCCACCCGTGCCGTTGAAATTGATAAAGTGCCCGGCAAATGTGCGCCCCACCTGCTCGATGAGGAAGTGCGCATCGAGGCCGAAGGCCTGCAGGCGGGTCAGGAGCGACTCATTGGGGTTGAGGTGGCCCCAGCGGGCCTGCACCACGCCTACCTTTTCATCCTGCAGCATATAAGGCAGCGTGCGCCGCAGGAAAGCCGGGTCGGGCACAAAGTCGGCATCGAAAATAGCCACGAATTCCCCGTCGGTACAAGTAAGGCCGTGGCGCAGGGCGCCCGCTTTATAGCCCTCGCGGGAGGCCCGGCGCACATGGCTGATCCGCAGGCCCCGGGCCGCGTAATGTGCCACCCGGGCCGCCGCCAGGGCCACGGTGGCATCGGTCGAGTCATCGAGGACCTGAATGTGCAGGCGTCCGGGCGGGTAATCGAGGGCGGCGGCGGCATCGATGACGCGCTCCACCACGTTTTGCTCGTTGTAGAGCGGGAGCTGCACCGTCACGCGGGGCCATTCGGTGGGGAGCGGGGGGGGCAGCGCGGGCGGGGTGGCGTTGGCGCGCCGGGCCAGGCGCGTGAGCTGCCATTGGCCCAGGCTGAAGCCCAGAATAAAGAGTAGACAAAGGCCGTAGAGCCCGACTAACAGAATGGCCAACAGCGGCATCAGAAGCAAAACCGTAAAAAGAAAACTCCGGCGGAATAACCCGGACCGGCAAAAAACGAGCGCCCGGCCATCCTACCAGTACCGGTAAATCGTCCACAAAATCTTGTAGCCCGCCCCGATGGTGCCGCGCACCGTGCCCGAAACCTTGCTCGTACCGATGCGCCGCCGGTAGCGCACGGGCACTTCCACGGTGCGCAGGCCCAGGCGGGCGGCTTTGATCTGCATCTCCACCGTCCAGCCGTAGGTTTTGTCTTCCATGTTGAGGCGGAGTAGGGCGTGGGCGAGAATGGCCCGGAAAGGACCAAGGTCGGTGAAGTGGCCGCCAAACCGCAGCCGCAGCAGCCGCGTGGCCAGCCAATTGCCAAACCGCTGCTGGGGCAGCAGCGAACCGCGCTCGCGCTCGCCCAGCGCCCGCGAGCCGATGACCATATCGGCCGTGCCGCTGAGGAGCGGGGCCAGCAGCTCGGGCATTTGCTCGGGGTAGTCGGAATGGTCGCCGTCGAGGAATACGATGATTTCGGGCTGTTCGGATTGGGGGCGGTCGAAGGCGTAGGCCATGCCAGCGAGGCAGGCGTAGCCGTAGCCGGGGCGGGCCTCGTGCCGCACGGTGGCCCCGGCCGCCTGCGCAATGGCACCGGTGGCATCCTTCGAATTATTATCGACCACGATGACTTCTTGCACCAGGCCAGCCGGAATTTCGGCCAGCACCTGGGCAATGGCGCCGGCTTCGTTGTAGGCGGGAATGATGACGCTGATGCGGGGCTGGGGCATGAATACGAAGGACTGGCGCCGGACGATGATAACCGAAAAACGAGGCAACCAGCGGTCATCGGACCACAAAGATGCCGCCGCTACCGTAAAGCGGTCCGGTGCCGCTACCTTGCGGGCACTTTTCAACGGCTTTTTGTATGCTTCAGGTAGGCCAGTCCGCCCCCGATTTCTCGCTTAAAACTACTTCCGGTGCTACTTTTAGGCTCAGCGAGCAGCGGGGCCGTCATCTAATCTTATACTTCTATCCCAAAGACGATACGCCCGGCTGCACGGCCGAGGCCTGCTCGTTTCGCGACCAGTACGAAGACTTCAAAGACCTCGGCGCTGAGGTCGTCGGGATCAGCTCGGACAGTGAGAAATCACACCAGAAATTTACCGCAAAGCACCGCCTGCCCTTCGAGCTTTTGGCCGATACAGCCGGCCAGGTGCGGCAGCTTTACGAAGTTCCCCGCGCTTTGCTGGGCCTGCTGCCCGGCCGGGTCACGTTTGTGATTGACAAAAACGGGGTCATTCAATATATTTTTAATTCCCTGAGCGGGGCCACCGATCACGTCCGCACTGCCCGGCAGGTGCTGATCGGGCTGCCCGCCTGAGCCGGGACGGCCCGGGGCGCTAGGAGAGCAGGCGCAGGCTGTCGGGGTGAATGAGCGGGGACGCCTGGTAGCGGCCGGCGCGGGGACCATTTTCCAGGTTGAGCACTCCCCGGGGGCAGGCCGTGCTGCACATGCCGCAGCCCACGCAGGATGCCCGGATGATGGGCTCGCCGCGCTGGGCGTACTGTTTTACGTCGATGCCCATCTCGCAGACGTTGGAGCAGTTGCCGCAGGAAATGCATTGCCCGCCGTTGGTGCTGATGCGGAAGCGGGAGAAGTGTTTTTGCAGCAGGCCTAGGTAAGCGGCCATGGGGCAACCGAACCGGCACCACACCCGCGCCCCCATAATCGGGTAAAATCCAACCCCGATCACCCCCGAAAAGACCGCCCCAATGGCAAACCCGTACCACTTGGCCCCCACGGTGCCGATGGCCCCGAGCAGGCTGCCGCCGAGGGCGAAATTGGCCCACAGCAACGCGGTAATCGTGACAATGGCCCCCAAAACAATGTAAATAATGCGGACCTCCCAGCGCCAGGCGGCGCGGCTTTTGTCGGCGAGCTGGCGGTAGGGGTCGCCGGCAGTTTCGGCCAGGCCGCCGCAGCCGCACACCCAGGAGCAGTACCAGCGCTTACCAAAAAAATAAGTGAGCACGGGCGTGGCCAGAAACGACATCACCGCGCCCCAGAATACCATAAATACGCCCAGCCCCGTGCCGCTTTTAGTCAGCTCGTGGATATCGCCGGGGAATAAGTAGCTGTATTTCAGCGGCCAGAAATAGGTAAAGTAGAACTCGGGCTGCTGAAAAAACTGCAGCAAACCGGGGATGAGAAAGGCGAAGCTGAGCTGAAAAAACATCACCGACGAGGTGCGCACGAGCTGGTAGCGCGAGTGCCGGTACTTGGCCAGCGCCCGCCCGCCCATGAGCAGAATGGCCAGCGTGTAGAACGTGCCGTAGAGAAACCACTGGTCGGCGGGTCGGCCGCGCAGGCGCTGGCTGAAGCCGTCGAGGGCGTGAACCAGGTGGCTGAGCGGACCAAAATTGCCGTGGCCGTCGTTGCCGCTGTACCAGTAGAGAACGATGTAGAAGCCGGTCAGAACCAGGCCCGTAACCCAGGCTACAGCCCCGCGCCCGGTGCTGGCCCGCAGCCAGAGATTATCCTGCTGCACCCCCGCCGGCCGCCCGCCGTACTTGAGCGCGCTCCAGCCCAGGACGCCCGCGCTGACCAGGCCCAGGGCCAGGTAGAGCCAGACTTTTTGCCGGCCGGCGTCGGCATCGGCCAGCGCCAGGAGGAGGGCCAGCAGGCCGGCCGCCACCACCGCCAGCGGCAGCTTTTCGGCCGGGGCCACGGCGGGCAGGGGAGGATGGGAGAGCATGGGCGTCATGGGCGAAGGAAAAGCACCGGGAGAAGGCTGGGCGCGGGTAGTTAGTCGGATGATTTACTCGTAATGCTCCCCGTCCCCGTCCTCGTCGGTCGCGTCGTGGGCGTGGTGGTGTTCGTGGTGGTGTTCAGGCTCGGCGGGTTTGGCCAATAGATTAATCACCGTGCCCACCGCGTAGAAACCCAGCCAGCACACGTAGAGCCAGCCGAAGCCGGCGGGCAGGGCCGGGCGCACAAACAAGCGCAGAATGAGGTGGGCTCCGGCGCTCATCAGCAGGCCGGTGAGGGCGATAAACTGGAAGCTGTTAAGCGAAGAGGGCCGGTAAAGTTTGGAGTAGTCCACGGGGCGGGGGCGGAAATAAAGTTAGGGGCGCTGGAAGCGGGCGAAGAGCCCTTTCTTCCGCCGCAAAGTCACGGGCTGCCCGGGAAACTGCTGGTTGAAGGCGGCCACCATCGCGCGTTCGTGCTGGGGAAAGAATTCCGGGTCAAAGTTAGCCGCGCCCAGGTCGGCCATCACCGTGGCTACCGGCGTCTGATCGAGAATCCACTGTTCGCACACGGCGTGGCGCAGGCGCAGGCCCAGGGCATTGAAGCCCACCACGGCGTGCGGCGCGGCGGCGCGGAAGTAAATCCGCAGGGCCGCCCGGCCCGTTGGCTGCTCCCAGTAGAAGGTAGCCAGGTCGGCGCGGGGCTCGGCCGGAGCCTGCCCGTAGGTCTGATATTCGAGGTTGAAGAACTTGGCCGAGTTGAACCACACCCCGCGCCGGTAGGGCGTGGGCTGGCCGCAGAGCGTGTGGGCCACGGTTTCGCCCTGCATCCGGCCGGTGTACCAAAGCTGTTCGAGGGGCAGCTCGCCGGGGGCGGGGCGGCGGTGCTGGGCGCAGTCGCCGGCGGCGAACACGTTGGGCACGCTGGTGCGCAGGTGCTCATCGACGAGAATGCCCCGGTCGGTTTCTACGTTCGAGGTGAGGGCCAGCGTGAGGTTGGGCGTGACGCCGGTGGCCAGGCCCACCCACTGGCAGGCGATTTCCTCGCCAGCGGTGGTCACCACGGCGCGCACCCGGCCCTGGGCGTCGCCCAGAATCTCGCGCAGTTCGGTCTGGTAGCGCACCGGCACGTGGTTTTCCCGAAACTGGTGGTCGACCAGCGCGCCTTCCTCGGCCGGCAGCACGAGGCTCCAGTAGCGGGCCTCGCGCACCAGCATCAGGGGCTCGATTCCGCGGCTGTGCAGCATCTCGGCCAGCTCCACGCCGATGAGGCCGCCGCCCACCACCACGGCCCGGTGGATGCCGTGGGTATCGCGGGTCATGGCTTCGAGGTCGGGCAGGTTGTAGAGGCCCTGCACGCCGGCCAGGTCCTGGCCGGGCCAGCCGTAGCGCTTGCTCTCCGAGCCGGTGGCCAGCAGGAGCTGGTCGTAGGCGAGGGTCGTGCCGTTGTCGAGGGTGAGCTCGTTGCGGGCCGTATTTAGGACCGTGGCGGCGGCGTGGACGAGCTCAAGCCGGTTTTCGGCCCAGAACCAGTCTTCGTAGGGCTTGAGATCGCGGGGCCGCAGGTGGCCCATGTACACAAACATGAGGGCCGTGCGTGAGTAGTGGTGGGCGCTTTCGGCCGACACGAGCGTGATGCGGGCCTCCGGCCGCAGCCGGCGCACGGCCAGCGCGCAGCTAACGCCGGTAATGCCATTGCCAACAATAATCAGATGCATAGCGATAGGGTAATGATCTCTCGGTCAAATGTAGGCGCGGGCTGCGCGGAAATAAGGCCTGGCGCCGCGCACAATCCAGCGCCGCGCCATGTTACGTTTGTCATTCTACCAGGGGAGGCCAAGGGTTTTAGTCCCTTCTTTACTCTTATTTTTCAACCCTGCTCACTTAGATCTTATGCTTTCTCTCAATCTCCGCAGTCGTTTTGTGGCCTGCTTTATCGTTGCCGGGAGCCTGTTTGCCGGCGTCGTCGGGGCGGTGGCGCCGCCGGCCAATCTGCCAGCGGCCACGTCGGCTTTTCTGGCCAAATTCGTCGATGCCGAAGGCAACGTCAATTACACTGCCATCAAGAGCAACCCGCTGGAATTAAAAAACCTGCTCAAGCGCATCGAAACCTTCAATGCCGCCGAAGCCACGCCGGCCGATCGCGAAGCGTTTTACCTTAATGCCTATAACGTGCTGGTGATCGGCGAAGTGGTCGAGCGCTTTCCCATCGAATCGGTGCAGAAAGTGCCGGGCTTCTTCGATAAAAACCGGGTGAGCGTGGCCGGTGAGAAGCTGACGCTCAACGACCTGGAAACTAAAAAGCTGCGCCAGCCCTACGCCGACCCGCGCGTGCATTTTGCCCTGGTGTGCGGCGCCAAAGGCTGCCCCCGCCTAAGCCGGGCCGCTTACGTCGGTAATCAGCTCGATGCCCAGCTAACCATCCAGGCCCGGGCGGTGTTGCAAAATCCGGCTTTTATTCGGGTCGAGGCCGGCGCCCGCAAAGTGCAGCTCTCCCAGATTTTCAAGTGGTACGAGGCCGATTTTAAAGCCAGCGGCAAAACCGGCGTGGCCTACGTCAACCAGTTTCGGGGCACCAAGCTGATCCCGGCAACTTACGCCGTGAACTACTACGCCTACGACTGGGCCCTGAACGCCCAGCGCTAAGCTTCGTCCAGGGGTACGGCGCGTAACGGAATGCGGGCGGCTGCGTAAATCTGCCCGTCAATTTTCCACGCGTTCGCGCACATTCATTCCCGCCCATGCTTCCTGATAATCTTTCCGGCGACGGCACCGACGCCAACGAAGGCGAACACGCTGAGATCACCGAAAACAAGCATTTCCCCCAGAACGAAGAGCTGGAAAAACAGAAAAAATACCAGCAGGACCAGAGCAACAACAAAGCCAGCAACGACCCCAGCGCCGCCCGCAACACCGGCGCCAACGGCTACACCCAGCGAAGCAACCAGAAAGACCAGCTCGGAAACCTGCACATTGGCGGCTCCGAAAGCACGCCCCAGGGCGGCAACGATCACACCAACGCCGGCGAGCAGGCCCAGGGCCCCGGCTTCGAAGCCGAAGGCAGCTACGAGCTGGACCAAAACCTGCGGACCCGCGAGCAGAAATTCGGCGAAAAAGCCCCCAGCGGCCCCGCCACACTCGCGGGCGACAGCGAAACCATTAGCAACGAGTAAGGCGCGGGTTGGATTGTTAACGGCGGGCGGGTGTTAAGCCGTTAAGCCGACGTTAAACCGGGTCATGCTTCATCTCTGCTTCATGCGCAGAATGCGCTGCATGACCGGTTTGATTTATGAGCAAGTTTAAAACGGGTGTAATAGGACGCATTCGCGCCGCGTACCCCGCCGCTGGACCGGACGATACTAAAAAAACGGCGGCCCGTGCAAAATAACCCTCCCAACCCCTAACTTGCGCGGCCTATCCGGCCGACTGACTTTAGTCCCCGGTTGCCCATCGCCCGCTCTTTCGTATTCTGTTACCTTTTTTTATTCTATGAACCCGGACAATTTACCCAAGCCCGAAAACGAACCTTACAACCCCAACCTGGACGCTCAGGATGAGGAAGTTGCGGCGGGTAGCAGCAACCGATTACTCTACGGCCTGCTGGCGGTGGTGCTGGTGTTGGTGCTGGGGTACGTGGCCCTGCCCAAGGGCCAGGGCGGAGTGGTCGCCTCCGCCACGCCCTCGTTTATGCTCGATGACGCGGCCGTGACGGCCACCGCCGCCAAGCCGGTTGCGAGCGTGCCGGCCAGCCCCAAAGCCGATTCGGAGGCGGAAGGCAAGGTGCCTAAAGACCCAAAGCTGCCAACCCGGTCCGCCGTAGATGCGGCGGCCAAGCCCGCCCTGGCGGCGGCGGCGCCAACGGCAACCGTGGCTCCGGCGCCCGTGGCCGCCCCGGAACCCGCCCCGGCGGCGCCCGTCGCGCCCGAGCCCGCCACCCCGGCCAGCGTCACGTTGTCGGGCAAGATTGATGATGAAAACGGCCGCCCGCTTGTGGGCGCCACGGTGTTCCTCAAAGGCAGCCGCAAAGGTACCAGCACCGATGCCAGCGGTCATTACACGATTGAAGTGCCGGCGGGCAACGACAATACCCTGGTCTACGGCTACGGCGGCTACGACGATGAAGTCGTGCGCAGCCGCAACAATGAGCCGATCAACGTGACCCTCACGCCCCGCGAGAAAGTCGGTAAGAAGCGCCGCTAACGTTTTTCTCATAACCCAAAAACGGCCGAATCTTCATGCTGAGACTCGGCCGTTTTTGGGTTTAAACCACTAAGCTTACCGCTGAAAATCAGCTGGTTTTGTTGCTGAAACGACGCCCGAACAGCAGGTACACCGGCAGGCCCACCGCGACCAGACCCAGGCCCCGACGGGAAAATTCGGCGGTGTCGGGCGCGATCAGCAGGATGATGCAGAACGTGGTGGCCAGCAGAATGTACAGGCCCGGCACCAGCGGGTAGCCCCAGGCGCGGTAGGGCCGGGGCGCCTCGGGCCGGGTGCGGCGCAGCACGAAAATGCCCGCAATGGTGACCACGTAAAATAGGATCACGGAGAACATCACGTAGTTGAGCAACTGGCCGTAAGACCCGCTCAGGCAGAGCAGGCAGGCCCACAGGCACTGGGCCCAGAGGGCGCGGCCGGGCACGCCCGCCCCATTGAGCCGGGCTAGACCGGGGAAGAACAGGCCGTCCTGGGCCATGGCGAAATACGCCCGCGCCCCGCTGAGAATGATGCCGTTGTTGGCCCCGAAGGTGCTGAGCATGATGAGCACGGCCATGACGTAGGCGCCGGCCTTGCCCAGCACCGACTCAGCCACGGCCGTGGCCACGCGGTCGTCGGTGGCGTACTGAATGCCCCGGCCGGCTAGGGTCGTGGCGTCGGGACTGCCGTGCAGGGGCAGCACCAGCAGGTACACCACATTAATCAGAATATAAAGCGCCGTGACGATGGCCGTGCCGATGGCCATGCTCCGGACCAGCGTGCGCTCGGGGTTCTGGATTTCTTCGCCCGCGAAGCCGATGTTATTCCACGAATCGGAGGAAAAGAGCGAGCCGGTCATGGCCATGCCGATGGCGATGAGCAGGCCGCTGCCGCTGATGGGCACAATGGGCGCGCTCACGCCGGGGGCCGGGTGGCGGGTGGCGGTCCACAGATCGTGGAAGTTGGCCTGAATGGCGGCGTGATTCATGCCCAGCGCCACCCCGAAGAGAATGAGCAGCGCCAGCGCCACGAGCTTGGTGCTGCCCAGCACGTTCTGGATGATCTTGCCGGTGCGCACGCCCTGGGCATTGAGCGCCGTAATGCCGATAATGAGGATAATGGCCAGCAATTGCACGCTGCTAAATTCGAAGCTGCCGATCTGAAAGAGCAGATTTTTGACGCTGAAATACGGCACGAGCACACCCGTAAACTTGGCAAAGGCCACGGCTACGGCCGCAATCACGCCGGTCTGAATCACGAGAAACAGCGTCCAGCCGTAGAGGAAGGCCGTGAGCCGCCCGAAGGCTTCGCGCAGGTACACGTATTGCCCGCCTACTTTGGGGAACATACTGGCCAGCTCGCCGTAGCTGATGGCCCCGGCCATGGTGATGAAGCCGGTGAGCAGCCACACCACCAGCAGCCAGCCGGCGCTGCCCACCTGCCGGGAAATATCGGCCGAAACTATGAAAATACCCGAGCCAATCATGCTGCCCGTGACGAGCATGATGGCATCGAAGAGGTTGATGGCGCGCTTGAAATGCGGCGCGGCGAGTTGGGGTTCAATCATAGAAAAGGGAGAAAGGGTTTTTGGCAAATAAAAGGAAACGGCCGGCGCCCCGGCCGTGGGATGGGATGGGGGTAAAAGTAGCCCCGGAGCGCCGGGCCGGGCCGGGCCGCCAAAAAACCAAAAACTAAAAGGGTCGCTATTCACTTGGTCACCGTCCCGCGGGGGCTGGTCCGGTCGGGCCGGTCTTTCCGGGTTAGCAAAAAAAATTGTCCGATGCGTCAGTTTCTCTTTATTCTCCTGCTCGCCGCGCCGCTGCTCAGCTTCGCGCAACAGCCGGCCGCCGCTCCGGCCGCCGCTCCCGTCACCCGCGCTCCCAAAGGCGCTTACGGCGCCCGGCCCAAAGTGGCAGCCGTGTACAAAGCCGCCGCTCCGGAGGAGCGGGGCGCCCGCCTCAGCCAGCAGCTGAGCCAACAGCTCGGCCTGGATGCCGCCACCACCGCCAAAGTGCAGGCCGCCGCCGTGGTGCGGGCGCAGAAAATCGACGTCATCCAGACCGGAACCGCGACCAACAAAGCCAAAAACACCGCCCTCCAGGCCAACGCCCAGGATTTTAAAACGGCGCTGAAAGGGATTCTCACTCCCGAGCAATTTGCCAAATACGCCCACAACCCTAAAATAAAGGAGTAGAAACCGGTCGGCCGGGAAAAAGGCTGACCCGGCCGTTCCTGCGCCGCCCGGAACGGATTTAAAACCACGCGAGGGGCGGCGGCGGGCCGGCAAGCGGGCAGCAGCGTACTTTCGTCGCCCGTCATCCGCTTCTTTATTCGAATGTCCCGAAAGCTCCTGGCGTTATTCACGGCGCTGCTCCTGCTGCTCGCGTTGGTCACGTACGTGTACTACCGGCGCACGCTGGCGGCCGTGCCCGTCGATGCCTACGCCCTGGTGCCCGACGATGCGGTGCTGGTACTGAGCACCCACGACCACCCCGCCCTGGTGCGTCACCTGCAGGAAACCGGCCTTTGGGATAACCTCACCGCCGTGCGCTACTTCCAACAGGCGGCCGGCCACCTGGCCCTGGCCGACAGCCTGACCGGCGGCAACGTCCGCCGGCGCAACAACCTACTGGAGCTGCTCGGCCGCAAGCTGGTCATCACCTCCGTGCACGTAACCGGGCCGGGCGAGTTCGACGTGCTCTACCAGATTCCCCTCACCCAGGTGAGCGAGTACCGGCAGGTGCGCGGCCTGCTCGAAACCCTTGGCCGCGATGCCCGCTACCGCCTCAGCACCCGCGATTACGAAGGCCAGGAGCTATCCGTGCTCACCGAGCGGCGCAGCGACCTCAGCCTCACCGTCCTCAATTACCGCAATCATCTGCTCCTGAGCGCCAGCCCGGCGCTGATCGAAGCCGTAGTGCGCCGCCTGGCCCACCCCGACGCCCCGACGGTGCTGGCCGCCTTCGGATCGACTGATCTGCTAAAGCTGCAAAACGTGGATGCGACGCTGCTGGTGAACTACCGCCGCGTGCCGCAATTCTTGGACGTGCTCTTTCGGGCCGATGCCCACGGGCAGTTCGACCAATTAGCGGGTCTGGTTTCCGAAGGATTGCTGCGCCTTAAACTGGCCGGGGGTCGTGCCCAGCTGCAAGGTTTTTCCAACCCCGAAACGGCCCGGGGAACCTTGCAGCAGCGTCTGCGCGGACAGCCGGCTCAGCCGCTGGAGCTGGCCGCGCTGCTCAGCACGCGCACGGCGCTGCTGCTGCACCTGGCGGCCAGTCCGGCCCGGACCTGGCCCCGGTCGGGCGCGGCGCTCCCGGATTCGCTGGGCCGCAATGCCGCGCTCGATAGTCTGCGGGCTACGTTTGGGGCGGAAATGGCCATTGGCTACCTGGCGACCCCGGCGGCCGGGAGCCGGCCGGGGCGACTGGCGTTCGTGCGCTGCCCGGTGCCGGCGCGCACCGCCCGCTGGCTGGCCCGCCTGCGTCGGCTCAATGGCAGCTCGCCCGCTTTTACCAAAGTGGGGCCCTACGAAATCCACCCGGTGGGCTTTTCGGAAGCGGCGGTGCTGGGGCCGCTGCTGGCCCCCGCCCGGCCCAACGCCGTGGAGGTCGTACCCGGCGCGGGTGTGCTGGTGGGCAACTACCTGGTGCTGGCCGATGCGCTGACGCTGAACGGCTACCTGGCCGACGTGGTAGCCGGCCGCATCTGGACCAAGACCCCGGCGCAGGTAGCTTTTTTGCAGGAAACCCTGCCCCGCGCCCGCCTGAGCGTCTTTATCGATACCCGTAATAGCTGGAATGCCTTGCTGGGCGGTCTCACCGAGGAGCGCCGGGCCGGCCTGCTCCGCAACGAAGCCCTGTTCAAGCGCTTCCCCCAGATTGCCCTGCAATTGGTGCCCGCCGACAACGAAGCGGCTCCCGAAGCGCAGTATTATACCCAGCTCCTGCTGCGGCGGCCCGACCTGGGCGCGGGCCTGGCCCAGCCCGGCGGGGCGGCGGCCAATGGCCGGGTGCTCACTTTCCGGCACCGGCTGGTGGGTGCGCCCACGCTGCTGCCGGCCGTGGGCACCCGCATTCCGGCCGTGGTGGTGCAGGATTCGGCCGGCGCCCTGCACTTCGTGACCGCCGACAATACGGTGCTCTGGAGCGATACGCTGGCCGGGCCGGCCGTGGGCCTGGGGCTGCTGCCGGCCGGGGGCGGGGTGCCGGGCGGCCTGCTGCTGGGCGCCGGCCACCGCCTGCACCTGCTGGCTAACGATGGCCGCGAAGTGCTGCCCTTTCCCCTCAACCTGGCCGATACCGTGCGCGTGGCCGCCCTGCTGGCGGCACCCCCCGGCGGTCCCGACGCGCCGGCCCGCCTGCTGGCCGTGACGGCCGGCAACGACCTGCTCCTCCTAGATGCCAAAGGCCGACTCTACCCCGGCTGGCAGCCCAAGCGGCTCGATTTTCCGCTGGCCGGCCGGCCCGCGCTGCTCAGCGTGAACGGCCGAGACGTGGTGCTCGTGCCCCTGCAAAACGGCTACGTGTACGTATTCGATACCCAGGGCAGCCTGTTCCCCGGCTTTCCCCTGAGCATGGGCGGGCGGCTGGCCGGCGAGGTGCTGGCCCAGGTGGGCAGCACGCTCAGTCGCAGCCGCCTTACGGTGGTGAATCAGCACGGCGAGGTGGTCACGTTTACGCTCAGTGGTGATATTCTCAGTCGCCGCCGGGTGGCGACCTGGAGCCGCACGGCCAGTTTCCGTCTCGTGCCCGATGGCCGGGGCCGCAGCTTCGTGGTGACGCGGGAGGACGGTAACCAACTCGATGTATTTCTGCCCGCGCAAACGGCCCCGCTGTTCACCCAGCGTTTCGTGACCTCGGGCGATAAGGCGGTTCAGCTTTTTGATTTCGGTAACGGGCGGCGGGTGGTGGCCGTGACCGAGCCCGGTCCCGGCCAAGTGTACCTCTACGATGGTCGGGGCCGCCTACTCGGCGCCGCGCCGTTGCCCAGCACCGGCACCGGCGTGGGCCTGAGCTACGACGCCACCACCGACACCTACCAGCTCGTGCGCACCGTGGGCCGCGAGCTGCGCCGGACCGAACTCAAAATGGCGCTTCCCTAATGCCCCCCGCGCTTTTCAACTGTGCCTCATTCGTGCCCCAACCGTACCCGCGCCGTTTTTCAAACCCCATGAATCTTTCTTTTTCTCTGGCTCCGGGGGCGGAAACGCGGCCGGTGACGCCGGTTGGCCCGGCGGTGTCCCGCGTGGTGCTGCTTGGGGCCGAAAGCAGCGGCAAATCGACGCTGTGCGCCGCGCTGGCCGCCGCCTGCAACACCGCGTGGGTGCCCGAATACGGCCGCACCCTGCACGAAGAAAAAAACGGCTTCCTGGTTTACGAAGACTTACTCTACATCGCCCAGCGCCACATCGAGCTGGAGGATGAAGCGGCGCGCCGGGTCCCGGGCTGGCTGTTTTGCGACACCAACGCGGCCACCACGGCCATGTACTGCTACTATTATTATCACCGCTGCGACCCCGGGCTGCGGGCGCTGGCGCGGGCCTGCCGGTCGCGTTACGCCCATACGTTTGTGTGCGCGCCCACGGTGCCTTTTCAGGTCGATGGCTGGCGCGGCCCGGAGGCGTTGCGCAGCTTCCAGCACGGCATGGTCATCATGCAGCTTGATTATTACGGTATTCCCTACACCCTCGTCGAGGGCACGGTGGCCGAGCGGGTGGCGCAGGTGCGGGCGGTGCTCGGGGCGGCGGGACCGGGGCCGGGCTGATTGCGTTCCCGGTCCCGGGCTTAGCGGTTCGTCAGCCAGCCTTTGCGGTAGAAATAGACGAGTTGCATGATTACCACCAGCAGCATGGCGCCCACCACCACGGGATAGCCCCAGGGATGGTAGAGTTCGGGCATATTGAGGCGATTGACGGTGCCGTCGGGGTTCTCGCGGGAGAAATTCATCCCGTAAACCCCCACCACGAAGCTCAGGGGGATGAAAATGGTGCTGATCATGGTCAGCACCTTCATCACCTCATTCATGCGGTTGCTCTGGTCGGACAGGTAGAGGTCGGTGAGGGAGGAGATGTTGTCGCGGTAGCTCTCGGCCAGGTCCAGGGCCTGAATGGCGTGGTCGTAGGCGTCGCGGTAGAATATTTTGAGCGTTTCGGGCAGCACTTCCTCGGGCATTCGCAGCAGCTCGGCAATCTTGTCGCGCTCGGGGTATACCAGGCGCCGGAAGCGCACCACGTCCTTCTTGACGCGCAGAATGCGGGTGAGCAGCCGGCGGGGACGGTTATTGGAAAAGATGGCTTCCTCCAGCTCCTCGATGTAGTCGCCGATGGCGGCCATGGTGGGGTAATAATGGTCGAGCACGACATCGGTCAGCGCGTAGGCCAGGTACAGGGCGGGCTGCCGGCGCAGGGTGCTGAAATTGGACCGGATGCGCACCCGTAGGGCATCGAGACAGTCGTCGTAGTCGTCCTGAAACGAAAGAACATAATTCGGGCCGGTGAAGAGCGAGAGCTGGTCGTCGTCAATTTCCAGGTTGTGGGTGAAATCGGTCATGCGCGAAACCATGAACAGGCGGTGCTCGTCGAAAACCTCCACCTTGGCGCGCTGGTAGTCGTTGAGCACGTCCTCCATTTGCAGGGGATGAAGGTTGAAATCCTGCATCATCTGTTCCAGCAGGGGCAAGTCGCCGTAGCCGCGCACGTCAATCCAGTGCTTGAGTTCGGGGTGTTCGCGCAGGAAAGTCAGCAGCTCGGAGTAGTGGCCGGTGTATTCCTTTTCCACGCAGCTATTGTCGTCGTACGACACCAGAAACAAGCGCGGAGTCAGGGCTCCCTCGCGGATGGTGAGCGTGCCGGGGCGCTGCCCCACGCCCTGCTCGCGGGCCTGGCGGGTGGCCTCGCGGTCGGTGATGGTGAAGGGCGCGGCCCCGACGGCATCGGTCAACCCGGGGGCGTGCTGGGGTGGAGCCAGGGGCGGAGAAGAGGCGAGGGGAGTCATGCGGGAAGGACGGAAAATGAGCGGGCAGCGGGCGCCGGTCCGGCCCCTACGCACGGTGGCGGGCCGAAGATGCGCGCCGGCCGGCGGTTCGGCGGGGTTCCCTGCCTTACTTTGCCGGCTGGGCCATCGCATTTTGATTTGAAAAGTACAGATTCCATCGTTGCCAGTGAAGCGGATGCCGGGCGCCGGGCACCGGGGTTCGTCGTGTGCCAGGTGCCCGGCCCGGCCGCTCCCCGGCGCCCGCTGGCCTTTGAGTCCTTGCTCTACCTGCGGCCCGGGCACCAGCTTTTGCAAGCCACCACTGATCCGGTTCTCAGTTTTTACCTGGAAGAAACCGCCGCCCGCCGCACCGTGGCGCAGCTGCACGTCACGCTCGATCCGGCGGCGGAAATGGCCCGCAGTCCCGGTCAGGCCCCATTCGGAACGGTGCAGCTGGCGGCGGACCTGGGCCGGGCGCCGCTGCATTTTTTACTGGATGAAGTAGAAAGCGTGCTGGCCCAGCGGGGAATGCGCCGCCTGGCCCTGCGTGGTTACCCCCTGGCTTACGATCCCGCCGGGGCCGCCACCCTGGCCGAGACTCTGCGCCAGCGCGGCTATCGCGTGGTGCAGGCCGAGCAGAATTATCACCTTGCCACCACCCGCGAATACGAAGCCCACCTGCATTCTTCCGAGCGGCGGCGGCTGCACAAGTGCCGCCGCCACGGCTTGCAGTTCGAGCAGGAGCCGCCCGCTTTTCTGCTGCCGGCGGCCTACGAGTTTATCCGGGCCTGCCGGCAGGAGCGGGGGCAGGGGTTGTCGCTGTCGCTGGCGCGGGTGCAGGAGCTTTTTCAGCGCTTTCCGCAGGACCATTTCCTGTTCTCCGTCCGCCAGCCCGACGGGGAATGGGCGGCCATTACCATCGCCATTCGGGTGAGCGAGCGGGTGCTGTATAATTTTTACCCCGCCAGCCCCCTGCGCTGCAACGCGCTCAGTCCGGTGGTGCTGCTCAATGAAGGGCTGCACGCCTTCGCCCGGGCCAGCGGCCTGCCGGTGCTTGACCTCGGCACTTCCACCCTCGATACCGGCCCGAATGCCTCGCTGCTGCGGTTCAAGCGCCACCTAGGCGGCGTGGCGGGCCTGCGCCTGAGCTGGGAAAAAGCGCTGTGAGCCACCCGCGCCCGGCCTACATTTGCGCGTATGCCCAAGCCCGCTAAATCCGTTTTGACCCCGCTGCCCGTATGGCGCGGTTTCGTACGCGGCTCCCTGGGCACGGGCGTGGCGGTGCTGGCCCGGGCGGCGGGGGCGCTGCTGATCAACAAGTTGTTTGCGACTTACGCCCCGGTCGGCGGCCTCACCCGGCTGGCGCAATTCCAGAATCTGATGGCCCTGCTCACCACCCTGCCCAACGACGGGGTGCAGGTGGGTCTGGTAAAATACCTCGCGCCGCTGGCGCCCGGCAGTCCCCGCTACCGCGCCTGGCTGGGCGCCGCCGCCGCGCTCAACGGCGCCGCGCTGCTGGCCGGCGGCGTGGTGCTACTCAGCCGGGGCCTGCCGGGCTGGGGCTGGGCCAGCCTGGGGGGCCTGCTGGCGGGCATTGCCTTGCTCATTGGGCAGGGGTTGCTGGGGGCGGCGCTGCTGGCCGCCGGGCGGCTGCGCGTCTACATCTCGCTCTCGGTGCTGCTGGCCGCGCTGGGCACGGGCGCGGTGGCCGTTACGCTGGGCCAGCAGCGGCCGCTAAATCAGGTGTTGCTGGCGTATCTGCTGGCCCAGGGGCTGACGTTGGGTCCGGCTCTGGTACTGGCGGCGCGGGCCGGGCTGCTGCGGCACTTGCGGCCTGCCGCGCCGGTCAGCCGCCTGGCCTTGCGCCGGCTGAGCCAGTTCCTGTTCATGGCCGGCAGTACGCTGCTATTTGGCAAGGCCGTAGACTATGGGCTGAGGGCCTATTTGCTGGCCACCTTCGGCCCGGCGCGGACAGACTTGTGGCAGGTGGTGGCTAAGCTTTCCGATAATTACACGATGGTATTTGCCGCCATCATGAGCAGCGTTTTTTACCCGAAGCTGGCGGCGCTGGCCGGGCAGCCCCGGGCGGCCCGGCACTACCTGCGCGGCGTGCTGGAACTGCTGGCGCCGGTTCTGGCCGTCGGGCTGGGGCTGATTTTTATCGCCCGCAACTGGCTGCTGCCGCTGCTCTTCGCCCCGCAGCTGCTGGGGGCGCGGGAGCTGCTGGCCCCCCAGCTGCTCGGCGACTGGGCCAAGCTGCTGAGCTGGCTCTTCATTTTTCAGCTCACCGCCCAGGCCCGCACGGGAGTTTACGTGGCGGTGCAGGCGGCGTCCGCGGCGGTGTTTGTGGGCCTGCTGGCGGTGTTGATCCCGCGCTTTGGGCTGGCGGGGGCGGTACTGGCCCACGCCGTCCGGTACGGGTTGTTGCTGCTGGCCTGCGGCTGGGCGCACGTCGGACTGGGAAATGAAAAAGCTAACAATCAGGCGGCTCTTGGTGAAAAGAATTGATCCTGAGTTTAAAGTCGTCATGGGCAGAATGCTCTGCACAAAGATTTTTGATCTGGGAACAAGTTTACTATCTGCTCACCAGCAAGCGTCAGCTTCTGAAGCGGCTAAAGCTTCTTTGTCGCCACCGGAGCAATTTTGTGCCTATCCAAATAGGCGTCATGCAGAGCGAAGCATCTCGCGTGGTGCAGTAATCCTTTACAATGATCGATTTACAGCACCACGCGAGATGCCTCGCTCTGCATGATCGTTCCTAATTACCTATCTGGATAGGCACTTATTGCCTGACAGCAGTTATCGCAGAATCCCGCCTTTGATTCATGACCAGTTTCCCTTCCCCGCCTTCCTCCTTAAGTAGCGCCGCGTTCCCGCTGGTCACCATTATTGCCCTGTGTCACAATCAGGCGCCCTTCGTGCGTGAGGCGCTGAATTCCATCCGCAGTCAGACTTACCCCAACCTCGAAGTATGGCTGGTGGACGATGCCAGTACCGACGGCAGCCCCGCTATTCTGCGCGAGTATGCAGCCCGGCAGCCCGGCTGGCAGCTGTTGCTGCTTACGCAAAATGTTGGCAACTGCCGCGCTTTCAACCAGGCTTTCCACCGCAGTACAGGCGATTTTATCATTGATTTCGCTACCGATGACGTGCTGCTGCCCGGGCGGGTGGCCCGGCAGGTGGCGGCTTTCCAGGCGGCGGCTTCCGGCGTGGGAGTGGTGTATTCTAATGCCGAGCTGATCGACGAAGCTGGCGCCCCGCTGGGCCGCCATCACCGGCCGGACGGCGCCGACGGGTTGCGGCCCCGTCCGGCCAGCGGCTGGGTTTTTGCCGAAGTGCTGCGCCGCTACTTCATCAGCACGCCCACCATGATGATGCGCCGCGCCTGTCTCGCCCAGCTGCGTGGCTACGACGAAACGCTGGCCTACGAAGACTTCGATTTCTGGGTGCGGGCCAGCCGCGAGTGGCAGTTTCTTTACCTCGACGAGGTAACTACCCGCAAGCGCAAACACCCGCGCAGCATGAGCACCCGGGCCTATCAGCGCCACGATCCGTACCTGGCTTCCACCATAAGGGTGTGCGAAAAAGCGTTGGCCCTCGTCCGCACGCCGGCCGAGGGCTGCGCCCTCGCCACCCGCCTTCGCTGGGAGTTGCGCCAGGCCGCCCGCCGCCACCGCTCCGCCGAAGTGCGGGCCCTGTTCGCCCTGCTGCGCCAAACGGACCGCCCCCGGCTCCTGGACTGGGCGCTCCTGGGCTGGAGCTGGATTTTTCAGGCCGTCCAAATCAGGTAGCGCCGCATCTTTGCAGCGCTGATTCCGATCAGTAACGTAAACCCGCCCGTCGCGCCGCCCCCGGATATTGTGCCCAATCACTCCCGTTTAGCCATTTTCATGCGCGTGGTGCTGCTGCCACCGCTGCTGGCGCTGGCAACCGTGACCGGCCTGGGCAGTTACTGCGAAACCAGCGACGATACCTCCCTGGCGTGGCTGTTCTCGGGCGTGCTGGCGGGGCGGCCGGTGCTCGCGGTGCCGCTTTACCTGCACGGTTACGGGCATTTGCTGGCGGCGGTGTACGCGGCCGTGCCCGGCGGGCCGTGGCTGGGCCTGCTGCTCGGCGGCCTGCTGAGCCTGGCTACGGTCTTCGTCTTTGCGGTGCTCGACCGGCTGTTGCGGCCGTATTTGCGCCCGGGGCCGCTGGCGCTGACGCTGGTGGGCTTCTTTTTTTTCGGCTGGCTCGAGCACTGGTTGTGGTTCAGTTTTGGGCGGGTGGCGCTGTTGCTGGCGGGGGCGGCGGTTTTGTTCGCCGCTCAGCGGCCGGGGCGGCGGGGTGCCCTGCTGCTCGGGCTGGTCGCACTGGTCGCGGCGGGGCTATTGCGGCCGGGGCTGGCGGGGCTGAGCTTCGTGGTGCTGCTACCGGCGGCGCGGCTGCTGGCCGGTAGCTGGCGTCGCACCGCGCCGCTGCTGATCAGTGCGGCGCTGGGCCTGGGGCTGGTGGTTGGTGCGGCCTTCTGGTTCCAGGCGCCCGCAGCGGCCCGCACCCAGGAGCGCGACGGCTACTTTGCCCGTATTCTCGACTACGATCAGCTCCGCCCGCAGCCGCGCACTCCGGCCGATAGCCTCGGTACGGCTGCCATCAGCGCCTGGCTGCTGGGCGATTCTACCGTCGTAAACGCCGCCCTCTGCCGCCGGGCCTACCATTTTGATGCGCCCGATTTTTGCCAGCGCACAGTGCCAGCCAAGCTGAGTCTGCGCGTCGGGCTGCTCGGGCGCGACTACTTCCCGCTGCTGCTGGCGTTGGTCGCCACGGTCATCGGGGCTCGCGGCCGGGGCCGCCGGGGTTTTTTCTGGCTCGTGCAGCTCGGGTATGTGGGCGCGCTGCTGGTCTTGGCGGGCTTGTTCAAATTGCCGCCCCGGCTGGCGCTGCCACTGCTGGATTTTTGGCTGCTGACGAACCTGATTTTTCTGCTGCGAAATGACGGTATTGATTCCGCCGGTGAAAGTGGAGCGGGGCAATTCCGGACCGGATCGCTCTCGTTCTCGCTGCTTGTCCGGCGGCTTGCCGCCGGGTCAGTCCTGGTTGTCGGCTTGTTGTACGGGGCCAAAACCTGGCATCGGCGGCAGGTGCTGGGGCAAGAGCAAAGCCGCCACGAGCGGGCTTGGGCCGAAATCAGCCGCGCTACCGGGGGGCACGTCCGGGTGCTGGCCGGGACCAATGATCTGCTCAAAAGCCTTTCCCCGTTCCGGGTTTATGACGTCGGTCCGGGGCCGGTGCTGGAGCTGTCGGGTTGGCCGGCGCACGACCCGTCGCAGGCGCGGCTGCGCCAGCGCCTGACGGGCACTCCCGACCAAACTGAGGCTCTGCGCCGGCTCGCCGGGCCGGGCCGCGATGACGTCCGCTGGCTGTTGTCGGCTGAAACGGCACGGTGGCTGAATCGCCGGTTTCGGTACGCGCCCGGTCCCGGCTCGGTGGTGGAGCTGCGCCCCCGGCAGGCGTTGACGGCCGATTCGTCCCTGCGCTACTACCAGCCGTCGCCGCGCTGAAGCGGTCTTTAGCGAGGAAAAGGGTAGTTCCGGCCAGCGGCGGCGCTTTTAGGGTTGTTTTCTTTCCGGCAATGCCATAATTTTATACCCCGCTCCGTGTACTCGTAGCAGACCTTTGACCCGGTTAAAGCGTTTATCCTTTACCTTACGCTTTTTAAGACCCCCTATATATATGCTTTCAGCCACTATGACTTCCCGTAGCGAAGTCCTGCAACATCTCGAAGGCTTCCTCAAGGATAATCTGGGCACTTTTCTCAAGAGTGTGGACGAGAGCTGGCAGCCCGCCGACTTCCTCCCGGATTCAAGCAGCGAGACGTTCTTCGACGAGGTGAAAGAGCTGCGCGAAAAATCCAAGAACCTCAGCTACGACCTGTTGGCTGTGCTCATTGGCGACACCATTACCGAAGAAGCTCTTCCCAACTACGAGGCCTGGTTTCACGAGCTTGACGACCTGAACCGCGACCACAACAACGGCTGGGCGCAATGGATCCGGGGCTGGACTTCGGAAGAAAACCGCCACGGCGACCTGCTCAACCGCTATCTCTACCTCTCGGGCCGCGTCAACATGCGCGAGTTTGAGGTCAGCACCCACTACCTGATCAACGACGGCTTCGACCTCGGGACGGCCCACGATCCGTACCGCGCCTTCATCTACACGAGCTATCAGGAGATGGCCACCAACGTCTCGCACCGCCGCGTGGGCCAGCTCGCCCGCACCGCCGGCGACGACCAGCTCTCGAAAATGTGCGGCATGATTGCCGGCGACGAAAACCGCCACGCCCGCGTCTACAAGACGTTTGTCGATAAAATCTTCGAAGTTGATCCCAGCGAAATGATGCTGGCCTTTGAAGATATGATGCGGAAGAAAATCGTGATGCCGGCACACTACATGCGCGAAATGGGCGTCGAAATGGGCAAAACCTTCGGTCACTTTACCGATGCCGCCCAGCGCATCGGCGTCTACACCAGCGCCGACTACACCGACATTCTGGACACGCTCATCGTGGACTGGAAAATCGAGCACCGCACCGGCCTCACCGGCCCCGCCGAAAAAGCCCGAGATTACGTCATGGCCCTGCCCAACCGCCTGCGCCGCGTAGCCGACCGCATGCCCGTCCCCAAGCTGGAATACAAATTCAAGTGGATCAGCTAAACCGGGATTGACACGTGCTGATTAATTGATAAAGGGCTTCCAGCACGCGCTGGAAGCCCTTTATGTTTGATCCGACGAGTTGGTTTTGACTTTCGAAAAAGGAACCTGTCATACAGAGTGCGGCAGGTTCTTTTTTGTGGCGCCTGTTTAGAAATTCGTTTTTTTGACGTTTTTCATCCTGAGCAGAGCGAAGGACCTGATCACGGCTGAGTGGGCATTGATCAGGCGTGATCAGGTCCTTCGCTCTGCTCAGGATGACAGATGCTTGGAGCTACTGAAGACGTTCTGAGCTAATGACTTGAGTTTCTGAATAGCTCGTCATCATCTTTTCAGCGAAGTAACTTTTTCCAGCGAAAAAAACTACTTCGTAACCGTTACGCCTTTCCAGAAGGCGACGTGGCCTTTGATTTCTTTGGCGGCATCTTTGGGCTCGGGGTAGTACCAGGCGGCGTCTTTGTTTTGCTGGCCGGCCACGGAGAGGGAGTAGTAGCTGGCGCGGCCTTTCCAGGGGCAGGAAGTCTGGGCGATGCTGTCCTCGAAAAACTCCTTTTTGAGGGAGTCGGCGGGGAAATAATGGTTGTTTTCGACCACGACGGTGTTGTCGCTTTCGGCCACGACGGTGTTGTTCCAGATAGCTTTCATGAGCAGCAGGGCCAGATTGCGCCGGCCATTATAAGGTGTGGGGGGATCGCTGTAGCGCACGCCGGCCGGCGAAATCTGGCCGTGGCGCAACTGAATGAACATTGCGGCCGGGCGCGTTGTTTTCGGCACCTATCCCAGCTATCCGACACTTATGGCCAATGGCTTCCGCTTTCGCGACTTCGTTCCCGAAGATCAGCCCGAAAAGGGCTTCGAATCCTTGTTTAAGCTGTTTATGCAGCTCGTTACCATCACCTCCGGCGACGTGGGTGAATCCTTACAGTGGCTCAATGAGCTTGACAAGCAATACAGCCTGACAGACGACCAGTACGGCATGGGCAACTTCATCGATGATCTCAAGAAGAAGGGCTACATCGATGAGAGTGAGCAGCAAAAGGGCGAGTTCAAGATTACGCCCAAGACGGAGCAGGGCATCCGCAAATCGGCCCTGGAAGAAATTTTTGGCAAGCTCAAGAAGAGCAGCACCGGCAACCACCGCACGCCCCACACCGGGCAGGGCGACGAGCAAAGCACGGATCTGCGCGAATTCCGCTTCGGCGATTCGGTGGAACAGATTCAGATGACCGAATCCATCCGCAATGCCCAGCTCAACCACGGCATGGACGGCGACGAGTTTATGCTGACCGAGGGCGACCTGGAAGTGCGCGAAAACGAGCACAAAAGCCAGACCAGCACCGTGCTCATGATCGACATTTCCCACTCGATGATCCTGTACGGGGAGGACCGCATCACCCCGGCCAAGAAAGTGGCCATGGCCTTGGCTGAGCTGGTGAAGCAGAAATACCCCAAGGATTTCCTCGACGTCATCGTCTTCGGCAACGATGCCTGGCAGATTGAGGTCAAGGACTTGCCCTACCTGCAGGTCGGCCCTTACCACACCAATACCGTCGCCGGCCTGGAGTTGGCCATGGATCTGCTGCGCAAGCGCAAAACGCCTAACAAGCAGATTTTTATGATCACCGACGGCAAGCCCACCTGCCTCAAGGAAGGCAACGGCTACTATAAAAATGCCTTCGGCCTCGACCGCAAGGTGGTGAACAAGACCCTGAACCTGGCCGCCGCCGCCCGGCGGGTGAAGATCCCGATCACCACGTTTATGATCACCTCCGACCCGTATCTGCAGAAATTTGTGGAGGAGTTTACTGAGGTCAACCAGGGAAAGGCCTACTACAGCGGGCTGAAAGGGCTGGGCCACCTGGTGTTTGAGGACTACAAAAAGAACCGGCGCAAGACGCTGTAAACCTAACCTTCGAGTTGGAGCACCGCGGGGCGACCGTCGCTCAGCGTTATCTATTTACTGCTTTTCAATGATTCTCCAACTCAGCGTTGGGGGTACTTTATGGCTTACCATCAGCTTTCGACAAAAGATTTGCACAAAATCACCACGCTTGGTCAGTTGACCAAGGCGGGCTACAAGAGCCGCACCGTGAAAGAGGAATTGCGGGAAAACCTGATTCACAAGCTCCGTAATAAAGAAGAAGTGTTTCCCGGGATTTACGGCTACGACGAAACCGTGATTCCGGACCTGCAGCGTGCCATTCTGGCCGGGCACCACATCAACCTGCTGGGCTTGCGGGGTCAGGCCAAAACCCGCATCGCGCGGCTGCTCATCAACCTGCTGGATGAATACATGCCCGTCGTGGCCGGCTCGGAGCTGAACGACGACCCGTTGAAGCCGCTGTCGGTATTCGCTAAAAACCTCATTGCCGAGCACGGCGACGCCACGCCCGTGGCCTGGATGCACCGCAACGAGCGCTACACCGAGAAGCTGGCCACGCCCGATGTATCGGTGGCCGACCTCATCGGCGACGCCGATCCCATCAAAGCCGCTACGCTGAAACTGCCGTATTCCGACGAGCGGGTGATTCACTTCGGGCTGATTCCGCGGGCGCACCGGGGCATTTTCGTCATCAACGAGCTGCCCGACCTGCAGGCCCGGATTCAGGTTTCGCTGTTCAATATTTTGCAGGAAGGCGATATTCAGATTCGGGGTTTCAAGGTGCGGCTGCCGCTCGATATTCAGTTCGTGTTCACGGCCAATCCCGAGGACTATACCAACCGGGGCTCCATCGTGACGCCGCTCAAGGACCGGATCGACGCGCAGATCATCACTCACTACCCCAAGTCGATTGAGATTGGCAAGCGCATCACCAAGCAGGAAGCCCGCATCAAAGAGGCGCAGAAAGGATTGGTGACGACCAACGAAATCATGCATGATCTGGTGGAGCAGGTGGCCGTTGAGGCCCGGGGCTCTGAGTTTGTGGATGCCAAGTCGGGGGTTTCGGCCCGCCTCACCATCTCGGCCTACGAGCAGGTCATTGCCGGGGCCGAGCGCCGGGCGCTGGTCAACGGCGAAACCAAAACCTACGTGCGCGTGGGCGATTTCATCTCCGCCGTGCCCGCCATCACGGGCAAGGTGGAGCTGGTGTACGAAGGCGAGCAGGAGGGCGCGGGCATCGTGGCCGAGAAGCTCATGGGCAAAGCCATCCGCACGCTGTTCCTGCAATATTTCCCCGATCCCGACAAATCCAAGAAGCTCAAAAATCGCATTTCGCCCTACAAAGCGGTGCAGGAGTGGTTTGGCAACGGCAATACCCTCGACCTGCTGCACGATTCCGACACGCAAGCCTACCGGGCGGCGCTCGACCAGGTCCCCGGCCTGCGTGAGATCGTGACCGAGCTGCACCCCAAGGAAGATGCCGAAACGACCTATTTCCTGATGGAATTCCTGCTCCACGGCCTGGCCGAGCACAGCCTGATTTCCCGCAACCGCCTCGCCTCGGGCGCGCAGTTCAAGGATTTGCTCTCCTCCATGTTCACCATGCCCACCTTCGGCGGGGAAGATGACGAGGACGAGGAGGAGGAGAAGCCGCGCAAGCGGCGGTAGGCAACCAGCTCATCCTTAATAGCTACAAGAAAGGCGGACCCATCGGGTCCGCCTTTCTTGTTTTACTGCTTTTGCGGGCGCTTACTGCCAGGTGTCGTTGCGCGTCAGACTGGTGCCGGTGGGGGTGAAGGTGCGATTACTACCGCCCTCATACAGCACGTTGCCGGCCGCATCCTTGCGGATGTACTTAAAATCGACCGAAGTACCGCTGGTCAGGTTAATGGTGCCTTTCCACACTGGGAAAGCGGCGCCGCTGAGCTTGATGGCGTTGGCCGTATTCCAGGCGCCGAGCTGGGCTGTGCTGCCCACCACGTATACGTCCTGGCCGCTCACTGTGCCGCTGTAGTTCACGTTGAAGGCGACGGCCGTAGTGGCAGCGGGCACCCACACGGCGTAGGAGCGGGCGCCTACGCCGAAGACGCCGTAGCCATTGGCGTCGGTAGTGACGGTGCCGGAGTTATTGCCCGTCAGGTCGGTGAGCGTGGCATTCTTGAAGGGCGTGGTCACGCCTTTGGAGGCGCTGTTACTGCCGTCGTTGAGGACTTCGAGCAAGCCGGTGTGGCTGGCGTCGCCGGCCCGCGAGTAGAGGTAGACATCGGCGTCGTCGGCCGAAGTGTACTCGTATCCCGTCCCGAAACCATGGTTCTGGCGGATGCTAATCAGCGTCTTAATCTGGGCCCCCAAGCCGTACTCGTAAAAATCGCGGTAGAACACGCAGGGATAACCCTTCTCGCGGGTCAGAATGTAGGAGTAGGCCAGCATTTTGAGGTTGCTCACGGGGGAGAACAGCGCGCCGCCGCTCTGGTCGGTATCGTGATTATCCACGAACGATACCGAGAGCGGCCCGTTGGCTTCGGTGAAACCCGCGAATTGCAGTCCGCGCATGTCCCAGGCCCCATTGCCGTTGCTCATGTCACTGAACGTGTAGTGCAGGGGTACGTCGAAGAGGCTGGTACGGCCGCCCGTGCTGGCGGCGTAGTTGTTCAGGTCGGTCAGGTTACGGAACCAGGCTTCGCTCACGGCGAAGCGCGTGCCGCCCTTAACGTTATCGAGCCAGGAGTTGACGAATGAGGTGAGCATGTGCTTGGTGGCATCCAGGCGGTAGCCATCCAGGTTCAGCTTGGTGGTCATCCAGTTGCCCCAGCTAATGGTTTCATTCACCTGGTTCACGTCGGCGTAGCGAATCTCCGAGCCCAGCAGGTTGTCGTAGGCGTCGCCGTTGGCGTAGGGCTGGAAGTCCCAGGCGTTCCATTGGTACCAGCCGTTGTTGGGCGCCTGCTGCGTGCCGTTGAAGTTATAGTAGTGCCACTGATAGGTGCTATAAGCGTTGTTCCGGCCGGGGTAGGTGAAGCTGGTGTACACGTTGTAGCTGGTGCCGCCAACACTAAACTGCTCCTGCGCATCGGCCGAGGTGAGGTGGTTCATCACCATGTCTTCGTATACCTGCACACCCTGTCCGTGCAAAGACGAGATGCAGCTTTGCAGTTGGGCCAGCGTGCCGTAGCGCGTGGCCACGGTGCCTTTCTGATTGAACTCGCCCAGATCATACCGGTCGTAGACGCCGTAGCCCACATCAAGAGCGCCACTGCCCTTGTAGGCGGGCGGAATCCAGAGGGCCGTTATGCCGGCCGCACTCAGCTCCGGGGCTTTGCTGCTCAGGTTTTGCCACCAGGTGCCGGCGGGGGTGCTGGTGGGCACATTCCAGTAAAAGCCTTGCATCATCACGCCATTGACGACGGTAGCATTGGCTCCGACGGGGCTGGCCGGGCTCGGCAAGGGCCCCAGGGGCAGCGAAGCTTCCCTCGAACAAGCTCCCAGTAAGAGCGTTGAGGCCAGTAAAGATCGGGCTGCCCTGCGTAGAAAATAATCCATAAGTATTTGAATATTAAGAGGGTACTCGTCTAAGGTAGGGCATTACCCGTGTTCCGGCTCCGTGCAAAATTCCGGCAATCATCAACTTGATAGATTAAAGAATCACTAACGGCCTAATTTTACAAAATTCATATTTTATCGATAGTAATACTGACACTATCATATTTTTTAAGCCTAAAATAAATTTGTTTAATTCCGGAATCGTTTGCGGATCGTCATAAGCAGCGATACTGTCTGCCGCCTACTCCACCCGTCCCGGCCCCAGCCAGCGGGCCACGGGGTAGCGGTTGTGGCCCGGCTCGTGGAAGGGCGAATTGAGGTACACCCAATCGAGTTGGGCCGCGCCGTTGGCGGCGAAGGCGGCGTCCTGCTGCTTGAGTTGCTCCAGGCGCTGGCGCAGGGCGGGCTCGCGGCGCAGAAGCTCGGCGGCGATGTCCTCGAATACATAGGCCGAAAAATGCTCCTTTTGCTGTAACACACTGTCGAAAAAGCCCCAGGCGAAGAACGAATCGGTGGCCTGGGGCTCCAACGTTTCGAGCAGGTAGCGGGCCGGCGCCGGGGCGGCGAGGTACACCACAAAGTCGCCCGGCTGGAAGGTTACGGTCTCCGTCACGGTTCGGATCTGGACCTGGCTGTGCAGGTTGTGGCCCTCGAAGGGGCGGGGCGTGGTCTGGAAATCCTGGAGGTAGTAGCGCTCCACGGGGATGGTCACCGCGCGGGTCAGCGGCTCGGGGCGGGCGCCGTTGCGGCGCAGAATTTCCAGCACTTCGCCCCAGGCCTGGGGGATGAGGTAGGCCGTGGGGCGGCGGGCCGCCACGGTGGGCTGGCAGGTGTTGAAGTAAGGAACGGGCCGGGTGAAGGGCGCCGTGCGGTCGTAGTAGAGGCGGGGCTGGCCACTTACTTCACTGGGTTTGAGGCGGCCCTCGTAGCCGCGAAACGGCACCGTTTCGTGCTGGGTCTCGTCCAGCTGCCAGGCCAGGGGGAAGGTGGTTTGGGCGGCCATGTCGGCCGTGGCTTGGGCGCGGGCCTCCGCCAGGGCGGGCGCCTGCCGGGCCACGGTTTCGAGCATGGTTTGCAGGAAATCGTAGGTGGCATGCACGCGGGGCGCGAAGGCCTTGAGCATGTGGGTTTCAGGCATGAAGCCGATGGTATTGAACAGGGCCGCGTAGCCGGTGGAGTAGCGCGGCGTTTCCAGAAAAGCCCGCAGGCCGCTCTCCGGCGTCGGGCCTTCGAAGTCGACGTAGGGCGTCATGGGCCATTTCTTTTGGGCCATGCCCTGGTAGAGGGCGGGCAGGAGCTGGGTTTGCAGGTAAGCGCCCAGGGCCGGCGCCAGCTTGTTGTGCTGGCTGGCAATGAGGGTAATGGTGTACTGGTAATCAGCGCCGTTAGAGGTGTGGGTTTCCACGAATACATCAGGTTGCCACTGCTGAAATAGGCGGGCGAAGGAGCGGGCATTGCGCGAATCCTGCTTGATGTAGTCGCGGTTCAGATCGAGGTTGCGGGCGTTGCCGCGAAAGCCGTAGGCGGCCGGGCCGTTCTGGTTCACGCGGCTCGTGCTGTTGCGGTTGAGCATCCCATCCACGTTGTAAGCGGGGACGATGACGACCGTTACCCGGGCCAGCAGCTTTTGCAGCCGGGGTTGTTGGAGCAGGTCGCGGGCCAGCATCATGCTGGCGTCGATGCCCTCGGACTCGCCGGGATGAATGCCGTTCTGAATGAACAGCACCGGCTGGCGGGGAACGGGCGGGGGAGTAGTCGTAGGGGCGCTAACGGCCGGGGTGGGGCCGAAAGCCGCGCCACTATTAAGCACCACTTCGTAGAGCGGCTGGCCCGAATCGGTGGCGCCGGCTTCGCGCAGGCGCAGCTGCTGCGGATACGCGGCGGCCAGCCGTTGGTAAAAACCGATGCACTCGGCGTACGTCGCCGTGGTATTGCCGTCGCCGGCTTCGAAGGGCGTGCGCCAGGCGGGCGCCGGCGCCGGCGGGGTGAGCAGGGAAGCGAGGAGAAATAGAAGCATGGGTGCAAATGAACGCCGCCGCCCCGCAATCCGCCTCCACACCTCCCGGCCGTATCTTTATAGGCAGTTCTTCACTACTCAATTCCCGCTCCCTTGAAAAAGCCCCTGATTCTAGTTTCCAACGACGACGGTATCACCGCCCCCGGCATCCGCGCCCTCGTTGAGATCGTCCGGCAGATGGGGGCCGAAGTGGTCGTGGTCGCGCCCGATTCGCCGCAGTCGGGCATGGGACACGCCATCACCATCGGTCACCCCCTGCGCCTGACCAAAAACCCGGTTTTCGGCCCCGACGTGGAAGCCTACGAGTGCTCCGGTACGCCGGCCGACTGCGTGAAAATTGCCAAGCACTACGTTCTCAAAGACCGCACCCCCGACCTGGTGGTGTCCGGCATCAACCACGGTTCGAACGCCTCGGTGAACGTGCTGTACTCGGGCACGATGTCGGCGGCCATTGAAGGCGCCATTGAAGGGCTACCCGCCATCGGCTTCTCCCTCTGCGAGTACGGCCCCCATGCCGACTTCTCGCACGTGGCCGAGTGGGTGACCCAGATCTGCCGCCACGCCCTCGACCATGGTGTGCCCGCCGGCACGGCCCTGAACGTGAATATCCCCAAAAATTCCGCCCAGCCCATTGCCGGCCTGCGGCTGGCCCGCCAGGCCCGGGCCAAGTGGCAGGAAGAATTCGACCAGCGCTTCGATCCCTACCAGCGCCCGTACTACTGGCTCATCGGCTCGTTCGTCAACCTCGACCCCGGCACCGATACCGACGAGTGGGCCCTGGCTCACAACTACATTTCGGTGGTGCCCTGCCAGTTCGACCTCACCGCCGCCCACGGCCTGGCCCAGCTCAGCACCCAGTGGCAGCTCCCGCTGCCCGAGGCTACCGAAGTCGTCACGCCGCCCCAGCCTGTGTCCTCCGGCGACTACGGCCCGGCCACTCAGAGCTAAGCCGGCTTACTTGCTGGTCAACAAAAAATCCCCGGTGCTACTACATCGGGGATTTTTGTTGGGCGGAATCAGACGTCCGGTACACGGTCAGGTTGGTGCTAATGGGCGTCACCCGTTTGGGCGGCCAGGTCACGCGGGTCGATTTGCGCACCACCACCAGGGCGGCGGGCGGGAGCGGGTCGGTGCTCTCGCTGTGGCGCAGGGCCAGCACCTCGGTGCCCAGGGCCACGCTCAGCCCGGCAATCAGGCCCAGCAGCAGGGTGGCTAATAAAATTTTCAGGAGTTTGGGCACGGGCAGTTTGCTTGGTCTTCGAAAGTAGCCAACCCGTAATGAAGGCGACGTGAACCCCCCGTTTTAGCCGACCACGGCGCCGAATTCCACGACGAACGCCGTTCCCCGGCCGACTTCCGACTCTACCCGCAGCGTGGCGCCGTGGAAGCCGGCAATGGTCTGGGCAATGGGCAGTCCCAGCCCGTAGCCCTCGGGCGAGCCGGGCGCGTTGCCGTGAAAGCGCCGGAACCGGTCGAACAGGTAAGGCAGATTGGCGGCGGCGATGCCGGGGCCGGTATCCTCCACCCGCAGCGCGTAGCCGCCGTGGGCCAGCGGCCGCCCCACTACGCGAATGTGGCCGCCCGGGTGGTTGTACTTGATGGCGTTGGAAAGCAGGTTGCGCAGCAGCGTGTGCAGCAGGCTGGCGTTGGCGCGGGGGCGCACATCGTCGCCGCTCAGGTCGATTTCGAGGGTGAGGTCGCGCTGCTGGCGGCGGTCGTCGAGCTCCTCGGCCACGTCGGCCACGGCGGTCGCGAGGCGCACGGGTTCGTCGCGCAGGTACTGCTCATTTTCGATGTTGGCAATGAGCAGCAGCGTGCGCACGGTATTGCGCAGCCGGTAAAGTGTGCGCTGCGATTCCACGATCTGGTGCGCGTGCTTTTCGGGTAGCGACGCATCCTGAAGCATATTCTCGAAGCGCGATTGCAGGATGCTGACCGGCGTGAGCAGCTCGTGGCTCACGTTGCTCATAAACTCCCGCTCCTTGGCGAAAGCCGACTGCACCTGGCGCATCAGCGAGTTCAAGCGGTCGTCGAGGCGCCGAAAGTCAGTAGTATCAGTATCAATGGGTTCAAACCGAAAGTCCGACGGCTG
>JAYWCH010000029.1:0-3617 GCA_043780755.1 Hymenobacter sp. | reverse complement strand
CTCGAAGCCATTAAGGAGCAGCAGGCGGAGATCGAAATTCTCAAGAATCAGAACCTCACCTGGCAGGGCAAAGCGGCGCAGGCCGATGCCGATCACGCTTCGCTGCTCACGATGCAGGCCCAACTGGCCCAGCTCCTGGGCGAAGGCGCCCAGGCCCACAAGTAAGTCGGCGGCGGCCAAGGCCGTTTTCAGTCCCTGGCTGGCTTCGGCTCTGTCCTCATTCTTTCGCAAAAGCGCCGGCCCAATGGGTCGGCGCTTTTTTTGGGGCCAACTCATCGCGGGCGGGGATAGCGGCCAGGTGCGGTTTGCCAAACCTGAGATTCAGCTTAGCAGAATCGGGCTCGGGTTTGGCAAACCTGAGTTCAATGCTGCCATTTCGGCTTTCTCTTTAGCCTTGCGCTATTTGTAACGCAGCATATCCCGCCTGATCAGAGGTGGTTTCTTTGCGCCCGTCATGCAGAGCGCAGCGAAGCATCTCGCGTGGACGAGTAATCATCTGCGTTCCATGAAAGAGTTAGTCATCCACGCGAGATGCTACGCACTGCCTGACAAACGCGGTGCCTTGCCTGCGGAACGCTGCGCACTGCCTGACAAACGCTGCGCTCTCCCCAACGGACGCCGTCCGCCACATAACCATGCCCCACCCGACAAACGCATTGCCGGCCGGACTAAAACCCCTATCTGCCAGCTTTTAGCGGGTGGCCGCCACCTGCCGCAGGCGGCGCTGCAGCTGGTCCAGATCGGGGCGCGAGAGGTACTGACCATCGGCAATGACGCCGCTAATGCGGCGCGTGTTGGCGATGTCAACCAGCGGGTTGGCCGTGAGCAGAACCAGGTCCGCGAGCCGGCCCGGCGCCACGGAGCCGAAGTCCTGGAGGCGGTTGAAGAAGCGGGCCGGGTTCAGCGTGGCGGTTTGCAGAGCTTGCAGGGGCGTAAAACCGGCCTCGACGAAGCGTTGCAGCTCCTGGTGCAGGCTGATGCCGGGCACCAGATCCACGCCGGCCGGCGTATCGGTGCCGGCCAGAAAGCCCACCTGCGCGGCGTGCAGCCGGCGGACCATCGCCAACTCGTGGGTAACGAACTCTTCGCGCACCGGCAGCGGTTCGGTATCCAGGCTTTGCATGATGCTCTTGCGGGCTTTGGGCCAGCGCTGCGTCACCCAGCTGCGGCCGGCGTACACCAGACCGGGATCTTGCTGCCAGTCGATGGCATCGACCAGCCACTGACCCCGCTCCCAGAACAAGGTTGGGCACTGCCACACCTGGCGCGCCGCCACCTGCTGGATAATGGCCGTTTCGCGGGCCGGATCGTAGGTTTTCAGGAACCGGCCGGGCGACTTCTCGGCCCCGGCCATGTACTTTTCTTCATCGGGCGAGCTGGCTTCGAAGAGTCCGATCAGGTGCTCGAACGTGCACTGGCCCGCCGCGATGGCCTCACTGGCGCTCACGGCATCGGGCACGTGCCCGGCCAGCGGCAGGCCCAGCGCCCGGGCCTCGTCGGCAATTGCGAAGTACGCCGCCCGGGGCACCAGCGACTGCACCTTAATAAAGTCGACGCCCCGGGCTTTGAGCAGCGCCACCGCCCGGCGCCCGTCCTCGGCCGTGGCCACGGGCAGGGCCGCCTGGTAGGGCGATTTGGCCGCATCGAGCATGGGCCCGCACACCACCAGGCGCGGGCCCAGCAGCTTATGGTCCGCCACGGCCGCCCGCGCCCGCAGAATGGCCTCCAGCTCACTACCCATGTCGCGGATTCCGGTCACGCCGTTGGCCAATAGCAGGGGCAGAATCAGATCAGTGCCGGCGCTGGCCGTGCCGTCGAAATAAACGTGCGTGTGCATGTCCCACAAGCCCGGGATCAGGTACTGCCCCTTAGCATTAACAACCCGCCCCGGCCCGACCCTGGTGCTGGCCGAAGGACTTACCCGCACGATGCGCCGACCAGCAATTACGACCGTCATATCGGGTTGAATCCGGCCGGTTTCCACGTCAATCACCTGGGCATGGATGATACTCAGCTCCTGCGCCCGGGCAGAAAAAACGCCGGCGCAAACGACCAGCAATACCTTATAAAAAAGTCGCATCAGCTTGGGTTGAACGGCCGTCAGAAAAACGGCCTGCCGGCGAAGGTAGGCGCCGGGGCGAGTCCGGTTCGTCGGGCAGCAGGGCCGCCGGGCCCGGCGCCGGCCGATGCGTCGTATCCTGCCCAAAAAGTACGGTGAAGCGGCTTGGCAAAGCCAAAATACTTTGTTGTCCGAAACGCAGTGGAGGATTTAAGTGATCGGTTGACACCTCTGCCGCCCAGAGGCCGGGAGATGCCCCTTACGGAATCGCCTTCAAGCCGATTCTTGCCACCCGGTAGCAATCCAGAGGCACCTCATCCACTATCATTGGAATCGAACGAGAGATCAAAGTGGGAAACTATTTCCGACACAAAAATAAAACAGGAGTAAATAGGGAATGAACAAAATTTCTCCTTTCATTTCCCATCCCTGGCCTAAAGGCGCGGGGATTTCAACTCAGCGTAAAGCATTGAATGAATAATCACTTATTCTTGTATGTAACAGCAGTATAATCTTCTAAATGGCTAACTTAGACATCTTATAGTCATCTATTGGTTGGCGATAACTTTTCATTCACTGCGTCAGCCCCCAGCGTTTTTCTGCTATGAGCTTGTCCCACCTTATTTATCAGAGTCAGGCCCTGGCCGCCTTCACCTTGCCGGAGCTGCTCGAGCTGCTCCAAAAATCCTGGGCCTACAATACCGCCCACGACGTAACGGGCCTGCTGATGCACGCGCCCAACGGGCACTTCCTGCAAGTGCTGGAAGGCAAGGCCAACGCCGTAGAGCACTTGTATTACCGTCGGATTGTACAGGATCCGCGCCACGAACACCTTGTCGTGCTGAGTGAGGGCCCGAGTGAAGCAGCGGTTTTTCCCGATTGGTGCATGAGCTTTCGGGCCAGTCCGGGCCTGATTGACCTGCCCGGCTACCTGGCGCCTAATCTGGCTTATTTTCGGGTAAGCAATTTGCCCCTCGTTACGCCCGATCTGATGCGGCTACTGCTGGATTTCGCGGCGGGTCACGATGAGAGTACCTTGTGCCAAAGCATGATCGGCAGCCAGCGCTGAAGAGGCAGGGGACCCAAAAAACGCCCGGCCAAAGTGGCCGGGCGGGGTGAACTGACCAGAAAATTTCGGCCCTCGCGGTTGATATCAATGCGAAAACACCGACGTGTAAGTGGATAGCTTGCCGGGTACGCCTTCGGTGTGGGTCAGACGCAGGGTGGTGGCCGTGAGCTCGGTGATGGCCAGATGCTGGATGACATCGGCCTGGGTGACAATTAGCGAGTCGGCAGTGGCGTTAAGGTGCCATTGGCCGGTGATGGGGCTGGGCAGCTCACCGCCCGCACGAGCGCCGCGCATCATCGAATAGGTGCCGCCGGGCTGATAAGTGGCAGTGGCAATGAGCATCGCTGGTTTGGCGTGGGCAAACAGGTCGGAAGTGGCGTCGTCGTTCGCGCCTTCGGCGGCGGCGCTGACCGTCAGGCCGGTCTGGTGCCAGTTACCGGCCGTGAGGAGCTCGGGTTTGACCAGTGTTGAAGCGGCCGAGGACTGGGG